>JBAVZU010000215.1:0-3747 GCA_049588915.1 Candidatus Sulfotelmatobacter sp. | reverse complement strand
GTCATCAGACCTTCATGTGTTCCGATGTCCGCGATGGAGCCGTTTTCGATCACCACAATGCGATCGGCCCGGCGCACCGTCGAAAGCCGGTGGGCAATCACGAACACGGTCCGGCCGCTCATCAGATTATGCAATGCCGACTGCACTAATGCCTCCGACTCGCTGTCGAGCGCCGAGGTGGCCTCGTCCAGAATCAGGATCGGAGCATTCTTCAAAATGGCCCGCGCAATCGCGATGCGCTGCCGCTCCCCGCCGGAAAGGCGCACACCCCGTTCCCCAATCACTTCATCGTAACCCGCAGGCAGTGAACAGATGAAATCGTGCGCCAATGCAGCTCTTGCAGCGGCTTCAATTTCTTTCAATGCTACGTGCGGCTGGCCATACGCGATATTGTTGCGAACTGTGTCATTAAACAACACCGTTTCCTGCGTCACGATTCCGACCTGCTCCCGCAGCGAGGCCAGCGTGACCTCGTGTATGTCGTTCCCGTCGATCAGCAAGCGCCCCTGCGTGGCATCGAAGAAGCGCGGAATCAGATGAACCAGAGTGCTCTTCCCCGAGCCACTGGAACCCACGATCGCGACGACTTCCCCACGGCGAACTTCGAGATTGATATCATGCAGCACTCCGGCATTGCCTTGTTCGCAGCCATACGAGAAGCTGACGTGATCGAATTGCACGGTCTTCGAGAATGCCGGCAAGCGCCTGGCATGCGGCTTTTCGCGGACATCATCTTCAATGTCCATGAACTTGAAAATTTCGCTGGAGGCGCCCAAAGCTTGCTGGAAGTTGTTATTGAACTGAGCAAACTTGCGCACCGGATTGTATAGGCTGAAGACAGCGGTGATGAAAGCAACGAAAACGCCCGGCGTCATTTCGCCATGTTTGACCTGTTGGCGGCCTAGGTTCAGAAGCAACGCAATTCCAATCACGCCAAAAATATCCATCAGTGGTGAACTGATGGCCGTCGCTGCAACGGAACGAAGATTCGCTCGGAACAGCCGGCGCGCCGCCCCGCGAAATCGGGAAATCTCCCATTTTTCGCTGTTGAACGCCTTGACGATTCGATTGCCAGTGATGGTTTCGTGCAGAATGTTCTGGATCTCCGCCAGTTTGTCCTGACCTTGCCGCGTCGTCGTGCGCACGCGAGACCCGATCTTGCGCGACGAATAAACAATCACGGGAACGAAAAGTAGCAATACCCATGCCAGTTTCCCGCCCAGCAACACAACCACCGCCGCCACCGAAATAAAAGTGAACAGCTGCTGCAGAAATTCCGCCAGCACCGTTGACATGGCGTACTGCACGCGCTCGATGTCGTTGATGATGGCCGAAAGCAAGGTTCCGGTCGTGTGTTTGGAAAAAAAAGCTGCCGAGCGGCGCATGATTGCGTTGTAAAGATCATCTCGCAAATCGGTGATCATGCCGAAGCCCGCATGGTTCACCAGGTACGTGCCGCTGTAATCGAAAATTCCCTTCAGCACCGTCGATCCGACCAGCGCTACCGCAACCATGGTCCATGCGTTAGTGAAACGCGGTGGCACCAACTGCTGCAAAAACACCGGGTGGTGCGTAATCGGATTGACAAACAGCTGGATGTCTCTCGATCCGGTCGACGGATTCAACACCCGGTCAAAGACGGGGCGAATCAGCAAAAATTTGAACGCGTCCAGCGCTCCCACAAGCGCCATCAAAACTACAGAACACAGAATCTGCCACCAATAGGGCAGCGCGTAGCGGACAAGGCGGATCAATTGCCGCATATGGCTCCCGGCAGGCCGCTGCGCCCTACTGGCGATAGCGTAGGCATGGTATGCAAGGGCCTATTTTACTGCGCTCGTTGGTCGTTTGTCGTTGATCGTTCTTGTCCCGACCCGATTCCGCGCAGGATTTTCAATGCCAAGCAGGAGACCGCTCTATATGTCGGAATATCACCTCGGCATATCACCTCGGCATGTCCCGATGTACAATTTTCATGCGGTATCCCGCCTTCCGCAAGCGCTTGCCCACTTCTTCAGCGATCATCACAGACCGGTGTTGGCCGCCGGTGCAGCCGAAGCTGATCGTCAAATAGCTTTTGCCCTCGCGAATGTAGTGCGGCAAAAGGTAAATAAGCAGATCGGAGATGCGTACAATGAATTCCTGCGTCTGCGTAAAAGATCGAATATATTCCGCCACGCGTTTATCGCGACCCGTAAGCGCTCGAAATTCCGGCACAAAGTGCGGGTTGGGTAGAAATCGAACATCGAACACCAGGTCGGCCTCTTCCGGCACACCGTGGCGGAAGCCGAAACTGACGCAGGAGACCAGGATGCTTTTCTCCGTGGCCTGCTCGCGAAAACGCTCCGTGACGTGTGCGCGCAATTCGTGCACGTTGAACTTCGAAGTATCGATCACAATATCCGCCAGCGCTCGGATGCCTGCCAAGTGGCGCCTTTCAGCCTTAATCGAAGCATTCACCGGCGTGTGAGTACCCAGCGGATGCGGTCGGCGTGTCTCGCTGAAACGCCGCAGCAGCACCGCGTCGGACGCTTCCAGGAACGCCACTCTGGTGGGAATCATGCGCCGTACGGCTTTGAGAATGCCCGGGAACTGGTCTAGTTTTGATCCCTCGCGCACATCCACCACCAGCGCGGTCCGGCGAATCTCAGTCGACTGCAAAGCCATCTCCGCGAACCGCGGAATCAATTCCACGGGAAGATTGTCGACACAGTAATAACCCAAGTCCTCAAATGCTTTCAGCACTGAGGCTTTTCCCGAACCGCTCATACCAGTAATAATGACCAGCTCCGGCGTGTGCGCGGTGTCGTGCACCACGGACTTTTTGGTTTTTTTGCCATGGTGTCGGTGGCCGCGCTCGGCGGACGCGTGCGTTTTCCGGGGCGTCATGCACTGGATAGTAGCATCGAAGGCAGCAGACATGGGAGAGACTCGCATCTCCAATTTGTCTAAGCCCGTTTGGAAATGTAAGCTACTAGGTCGCTATGAAGAAGTTTCAGGAACTTACCGAACGCGAAGTGCTGGCTCTGGCCATTTCTTTGGAAGAAGAAGATGAACGGGTGTATTCCGATTTTGCCGAGGGACTGCGACAGGACTATCCCGCATCCGCTGCCATGTTCGAAGGAATGCGTGAAGAGGAGTCCGGACATCGCCGAAGACTGATTGAACTCTACCGGCAGAAGTTTGGCGAACATATTCCGTTGATCCGCCGCCAGGACGTGCGTGGATTCGTGGAACGCCCCGCGCTATGGCTGATCCGGCCGATGCGCATCGACGCGGTCCGCAAGGAAGCCAGCACCATGGAAGTGGAGACGCGTCGCTTCTATGAAAAAGCATCGACCCTCACACAAGACGCCAGCATAAGGCAACTTCTCGATGATCTTGCGACTGAAGAACGCTCCCACGAACATCGCGCACAAGAACTCGACGCAGAAAAACTGCCCACCAACGTGAAGGCGGACGAGGAGAGGGCGCAACGCCGTTTGTTCGTGCTGCAAATTGTGCAGCCCGGGCTCGCGGGACTGATGGATGGTTCGGTTTCTACGCTGGCGCCGGTCTTTGCCGCCGCATTCGCCACGCACAACTCGAATGACGCATTCCTCGTCGGCCTCGCCGCTTCGGCGGGGGCGGGCATCAGTATGGGATTCGCCGAGGCGCTTTCCGACGATGGCAGCCTCACGGGTCGCGGACACCCCTGGGTGCGCGGCGTGATTTGCGGCGCCATGACTGCTCTCGGGGGTATTGGTC
>JBAVZU010000214.1:0-5153 GCA_049588915.1 Candidatus Sulfotelmatobacter sp. | reverse complement strand
CCATTGCTTCGTGAGTAGTTTCGTCGCCGATAATGGAGCAGTTGCATTGCAGTGGCCCCACCGGCAGTATTTCGTGGATCATGCTTTCATTGTAGCGAACTGATGTAGCGAACTGAGTTTGTGTAACGATTGGGTCACGGGGAGAGCACAAAAACTTGAGTTCTTACTTGTCCTGGGGACGCGACTGGCGCGACAATACGCCAGCGCGCTTGGGGAGGTTTTGTGGCGAAATACCGTCAGCATGGATATCAGGATCGCGATCGCGAGGTAAGGCCGCGCAAGGAGGCCGTGGAGAAACCGGCTTCCGTGCCGTCGGCAAGACGCGACTACAGCATGGGGCCGAAACCGGTGAATTTGCCGGGGACCCATACCGTCTCGCGATGTACACAATGTGGCACGGTCTTACAAGGGATGCCACCGACGGGCCTTTGTCCCAAGTGCGGCTTCGAACTGCACTCCTGCAAGCAGTGTGCGTACTTCGATCCCGGTAGCCGCTTTGAGTGCATGCAACCTGTCCCGAAGCGGGTGGAGAAGAAAGATGCGCGCAACGAATGCACGTTCTACGAACTGCGCGTCGCGAGAGAAAAGGAAACTTCCACACCCGCAACGCTGCGCCCGAATGACGCCCGGCAGGCGTTTGAGAATTTGTTCAAGAAATAACGGTGCGGTGCCTTGCCTAGGGCTTCTGCGTCGGTCTCAAAATCATCTCGCTCACAAACGACTGCGGACTTTGCATGACAAGCATGGTCACTGCGTGTGCTATGTCCTCAGGTTGCAGCATCTTCTTCGGGTCTTTTCCCTCGTGCGGACCTAAGTCCGTGTTCGTGGAGCCCGGACAGATCACGCTCACCCGGATGTTGTAGCCGCGCAATTCTTCCGCGACAGAATAGCTCAAACCATTCAGTCCCCATTTGGATGCAGCGTAAGCGGCGCCATTCGGCAATGCATTTTTCCCGGCGATGGAAGATATATTGATGATGTGGCCGGAGCCGGCGCGGATCATGGCAGGAGCGAGCGCACGAATCATGTAATAGGCGCCGCGCAGATTGGTATGTAAAATCTGATCCCAGGCATCGGGCGGAAGCTGGTGCAACGGGCCGCCAAAGCCCCCAATACCCGCGTTGTTCACCAGTACATCCAAGCGCCCGAAAGAAGATTCAATGCGCTTGGCAAGCTCCTCGACTGAGTCCAGCTTGGTTACGTCACAGGTTATCACCTCGGCTTTTCCGCCAGCCTGTGTGATAGTTTTCGAGACTGAATCGAGCGCGGCAAGGGTGCGTCCACAAAGCACTACGATCGCGCCCAATTCCGCGAGTGATCGTGCAATCGCGGGCCCAATTCCGCGGCTTGCGCCTGTAATAATCGCCACCTGCCCGTTGAGCGGACGTGCGTCATTCCTGCTGCGCGTGTTCATCAGGTGTTTGGATTCCCTTTTATCGTGTGTAGTTGATGATTACTAGCGGCCGTAGGGCTACGCGTTTGCTGCTATCCACAATTTGCTAAATGTGCATCTTAATACAATAACCGGCAGGGTAAACATTTTGAAGTTGCTTGCCTTCGCAAGACGAGGTACTTATAATCGGCCATCCGGGATGGAAGGGCGAAAGCCTTCACCTTCAGTTTGCCCGAATTTCTCGGGACTTGCCCGGTACCGCACTCGGCATTGCCAGCAGGAGACGGAGTGCGTGAGTTCTGCAGCGTGAGTGCCGCGGTTGCAATGACGAACACCATTTCATGACATTGTGGATACCCAAAAGGTGCAAGGAGCCAATACTGATGAAGACAATTCTGGTCACGGTTGTGCTTGGGCTGGCTGCGACTGCCGCAGCCCAGAGTGCCGCGCCGCCAGCGCAACAGCCATCGCAGCCCGCGGCACCAGCAGCGCAACAGCCATCGCAGCCGGCCGCGCCCGTCATTAAAGACCCCGCGGAATACAACGCCTACGTGGGGGCGATCAAGCAGACCGACCCGGCGGCGCAGATCAGCGGCCTGGAAGCGTTCATGACGCAATATCCCAACAGCGTGATGAAGGTCGCGGCGCTGGAAACTCTGATGCAGGATTACCAGCGCACGAACAACCAGCAGAAAACCGTCGATACAGCGACGAAGCTGGTGAGCGTTGATCCCAACAATGTGCGCGCATTGGCGTTATTGGCCTACATTGATCGGCTAAAGGCGCAAGGTGGAGACCCTAACGCCAAACAGGATTTGGCCGATGCCAAAAAGTACGGCCAGATGGGCCTGGAAGCTCTGTCGAAGTTCACCAAGCCAGAAGGTACGTCCGACGCTGATTTTCAGAAGATGAAAGACCAGATGACGGGAATCTTCAATGCGGCTATCGGGATCTCTGCCCTCACGGATAAAGATTACGACACCGCCAGAAAGGCCCTGCGCGCGGCCATCGACAGCAGCCCTGACTCGCAGAAGGATTTTGCGGTAGTGTACCCGTTGGCGCTGGCTTATGCCGGACCAACGCCACCCGACCCCAAGTATCCCCCGGATCCGCTTAATGCTATCTGGTACGCCGCCCGTGCTTCTGTCGTAGCGCCAACGCCCCAGTATCAACAGCAAATTGAGAAATACGCGAAAAATCAGTACATGAAGTACCACGGTGGAGACGACGGCTGGACAGACGTTCTGGCGCAAGCGAAAGCGAGTCCCACCGAGCCGGCGAATTTCAGCATCAAACCCGCTCCGACTCCGCCGGAACAGGCACACAATATGGTGGTCGCCACCCCTCCGGAAAAAATGGACTTCGCTACCTGGGAGTTCGTGCTTTCAAACGGCAAGCAGGAAGATCAGGATGCTGTCTGGAATGCCATAAAGGGCAAGCCTGTTCAGATGAACGGAGTGGTCCTCAGCACCACCCCTACCGAATTCCAGATCGCTGGCAGCTCTGACGACATTGATGCTAAGAAACCGGACATCACTCTTAAATTTGAAGAGAAAGTGCCGCTGCGGCTCATCCCGAAAGAAGGCGCCAGTCTGGACTTTCAGGGTGAACCCGCTTCTTACACTCCGAACCCCTTCATGATGGTGATGGAGAAGGGCAAGCTGCTGACTCCTGCGCCCACTGCGCCCACAAAGAAGGCTCCGGTGCATCACAAACCCGCTTCGCAGTAGTGGTCAGGTGGCACTCGAAACTTAAGGCAGCCTCCAGGGCTGCCTTAAGTTTTTTAGGGCTCAAAACTCCGACCGAGGCTAACGCGCGGCCTTTTTCTCCACACCGAGTGGACGGGCACTGCGCGGAGGGCGCTTCGCTCCATCCCGCAATTGGCGTACATCGATCTTGAGCTCATCGATGGTCCGGCTGAGAGTGTTGCGATGCATGCCCAGTTCACGGGCAGCACGGCACTGGTTGCCTTTGTTTTCCTGAAGCACGGTGAGAATAAATCGCTTCTTGAACTCGCGCACGCCTTCGGAATAAAGGATGTTGCTCTTGTACATCTGCAGGATCAGTGCTTCTAGTTGATCTTTCAAGGTGGGTCTCTCTCTTTACTTTAATGAATGTCTTCTCGACGCCCATTTGCCCGCACGCGTTTATTTTCCGGACGTGCCTGGAGCGCCCTTCAAATCTTTCGGGGCGCGATGTAAAAAATCTAGTCCCTCATAGAATCGTGTCCGTAATGCCGTGGGCGCCAGCCAGATGGCTGCGCGTCCGAACACCAGAAAATACGGCGCCAGTTCCGATTTCTCCAGAATCGAAGAGGTCGGGGTAAATGCCGTCATTCCCATCAGGACCACAGCCACTGTGAAGGCACCCTTCACGATGCCCAACAAGGCGCCGAGAAAGCGATCGAAACCGCTCAAACCGACTTCTTTCAGAAACCTTCGTGCCATCCTCCCTGCAAAGCTGAAGATGACCAGAACCGCAAAAAAAATAATGAGGAAGCCTAAAATCTCCGCCAGCAGCGCCGAATTGAGAAATGACTGCAACCAGTGCGCCAGCCTCTGATAGTGCCAGGCGGCAACGACATAACCCACAAATAAACCGGCCATGCTGAAGGCCTCGGCGAAAAACCCATGCATGGCGGCCAGCAACACATTCAGCAAAATCACAGCAACGATCAACCAGTCCACCGGCGTCATGTCATTTTCCGGCTGACCGCGCTTACGCCCAACACTACTCCTACGCCCAACACGACTCCCCTACACATCCAGCTTATTTCCCGTGAGCTGGAGATAGGCGTCAAGGTATTTTTCGCTGGTGCGGCGTGCAACTTCCGCCGGCAGGTCGGGCGCGGGCGGCTGCTTGTTCCAGCGAACCTGCTCCAGATAATCGCGAACATACTGCTTGTCGTAAGACTCCTGCGGTCTACCGGGCGCGTATTTATCGGCGGGCCAGAAGCGGGAAGAATCCGGAGTCAGAACTTCATCGGCTAGCGTGATCCCCTTAGCCGTGCGGCCAAACTCAAACTTGGTGTCGGCAATAATGATTCCGCGCTGGCGTGCGTAATCCGCAGCCTTCTTGTAGATGCGCAGCGTGAGGTCGCGGAGCGTGCTGGCCGTCTCCGCACCTACCAGCTCGCACATCTTCGAGAACGAAATATTTTCATCGTGGCCGCTCGTGGCCTTGGTTGAGGGCGTAAAGATCGGTTCAGGGAAGGCTTCGGACTCTCTCAGCCCAGCGGGCAATTCGATTCCACAGACCGCGCCCGTCGCCTTGTATTCTTTCCATGCGGAGCCCGAAATGTAGCCTCGCACTACGCATTCCACGGGAAACATCTCGGCACGCTGCACCAACATGGATCGGCCGCGTAACTGATCCGCATACTTTTGCAGGACCTGCGGGTAGCGGTTTACATCCGCTGTGATGAGGTGGCTGGGAACAATGTCAGACAGGAAGTCAAACCAGAACAAGGAAATTTGGTTGAGAACGCGGCCCTTGTGCGGTATGCCGGTTGCCAGCACATAATCGAAGGCGGATATGCGGTCGGTGGCTACGAACAGCAAGCGACCGTCGTCGAGCTGATAGATGTCGCGTACCTTTCCACTGGCGTGAAGCGGGAGCTCCGGAAAATCTGTTTGCAAAAGAACGGGATCGAGAAGTTGAGAGTTCATGTTGAAATACTAAGGCAGAAGCGAGCCGTATTTTAGCCCCTCAGAATCTTTTGTCAACGACAGAGATCACAACCCCAAGTACGAGGCTATCC
>JBAVZU010000213.1:0-13002 GCA_049588915.1 Candidatus Sulfotelmatobacter sp. | reverse complement strand
TAATTGGGCTTGCCCGCCACGAAACCCGATTGCGCGTCGTCTCCGGTAATCAGGCGCCCATCGAGGCTGTCACTCCTGTAGTCCAGTTTTGAGTTAAGTTTCAGGTTGTCAATTGCGAAAATCGCCGGACCAGTCAGCATTAACAACATAAGCAGATGCAAAACTGCTTTTTTCATGATGATGTCTCTACCTCCTTTTGTTCAGCGCCAGCCGGAACGCCGCTGGCTGTTCATACGATGAGGACTGTGAGCAAAAGTTACGCGCCAGACCGGACGGGAATGAGAGTGGAGCCCCGGTGTAACTTTTGTTTGTCACTTAGCGTCTGACGGAAAGAAACGATTCCCGACGTCTTTCGGGAAAGAAAAGGAAGTAAATTAAATGAAGCTATCGATCATCGCAAAGAGCCTGCTGCCAGGGGTGGCCTTGCTGTTGGCCACCAGTGCATTCGCAGCAAACAAAGGAAACAAGGGCTCATTAGAGCTATTTGCACCCGCAACTGTCAGCGGACATCAGCTGGCAGCAGGACAATACAAACTTACTTGGGACGGAACAGGCTCCAGCGTTGAGTTAATGATCCTGTCACAGGGGAAGCTTGTGGCAACCGTGCCGGCTCAATTGATCCAACTGAGTCAGGCCGAACGCGGCAACGCGACCGAAACGCGCACGAACGTCGATGGCAGCCAGTCTCTGACCAAGATCGATTTTGCCGGCAAGAAGTACGCGCTGGCATTCGGCGATGAGTCGACGATGACAGAATCGGCAAAGCAGGACAGCAGCCAGTAAGGGTCCGGGAACGCAACCAGTCAAGGCTTCAGCTGCACCGGGCGCAACAGTGGCAATAGCCATTGTTGCGCCTGCTGCTAGCAGCGAGAAGCACGGTCGCACGAGATCTGTGACAGCCCGCACCTTCGGTACAGGAGCGACGCTGCGGGCGTAATTCATTATTATTGGCTGGTCAAGGCGGATGTCAGGAAGCCGTTGCAGTATGCGGCGATATTGTCGCTGCTGCTGGGATATCGTTTGGTGGTGTGGGTATTCCGAAATTCAAAGCAAACAAGTCTGCCAGACTCCCGGGCTCGGGAGTGGAAGTCTTTGAGGATGGCACTCATTTATGAGACCCTGGCGCGCTGCTGCAGCCGGTGTGCCCGGTTGCAGCAGCAGATCTCGCTTCAGGGGAAATGGGAGGTCGAGAGTGCCAGTCCTAACGTCTGATGTTTTTGGGCGCTACCACCTCACGGTAGAAGCGGTGCATGTGCTCCGAAATATAATCAAGGTTGTCCTCGACTGCGAAGTGGCCGGCATCCAGCCGGTGCAACTCCGCCTTGGGTAGTTCTTTCAGATAGGCTTCGCCGCCTTCCTTGGTAAAGAAAATATCATCCTGTCCCCAGAAGATAATCGTGGCGGGCTGAAGCTCTCGCAGAAATGCTTGCCATTTGGGATAAAGCGCAACGTTCGTGCGATAGTCGTAGAAGAGATCCAACTGCACGCGTCGCGCGTTCGGTCGTTGCAGAAATGCGAAATCCGAGTTCCAGTTGTCCGGGCTAATCAGGTCGGGCCGCTTCGAGCCGTGTAGATACACCGTCTTAACGGTATCAAGTTCCAATAAGCCCGCCACGCCCTGCTCTGTGTCCGGCGTTCGGTTTACCCACAGTGCATCCCTCAGCCCGGCCCAAGCCTCCGTGAAGCCAATTTCGTAGGCGTTCGTGTTCTGAATGATGAGCCAGTCCAGCGTTTCAGGATGCCGAGTGGCGATCCGAAAACCGACCGGGCCGCCGTAGTCCTGAACGAACAAGCCGTAGTGGTCAAAGCCCCTGAGCTTCAGAAAGCGTTCGATCACTTCCGAGATCCTGTCGAATGTGTATGCATACTTCGCTGGATCCGGAAGGTCGCTATTTCCAAAACCAGGATAGTCCGGAGCAATGACGTGAAATCTGTCCGCCAGAGCGGGAACTAAGTTGCGGTATTGGTGCGAGGACGCAGGGAATCCATGCAGCAACACCAGTTTGGCACTGGCAGGATCGCCAGCCTCTCGATAAGCCACATTCAGTCCCTGCACCTGGACCATTCCATAGGTAACGGTAGTTGCCGCAACGGCAGTCGTGCTGCGGCTTGCTGGAGCTAGAGTTGTCATTGGTCATCCTCCTTAAGTCTCGTTCATGAGTTTTGCAAAATTCCTGATTGTTGCTTGCAATATGAAGGGTTTCCGCTAGGGCTCGTCATAACTGGTTGCCGACATGTGGCCTTCACCTGCATGTATCCGCACTGACCGGTCGCCCAGCTCCCGTCCATCCCCGGGGCCAGCGCGTCGCGCATCTGGAGGCGGGCGCGCAGCAGGCGCGTCTTCACCGCGCTTTCGCTAACTCCGAGGGCGTCGGCGGTTTCCGCGATGGTGAAGTGCTCCACGTCTCTCAGGACAAACACCAACCGATACTTCGACGGCAGCGAGGCCAGCGCACGCGAAAGCGCTTGCCGCAACTCCTTCCTCTGCAGCGCCTCGGAGGGAATCTCCCGCCAGTCAGCGAAGTCACGGGGAATATAATCGCCATCCCCGTTCATGCGTCCTTCGTCCAGGGAATCATGGAGCGTGTGGCGACGTTCCTTTCTCAACTTCATGAGAGCCTCGTTGGTGGCGATCCGCAGAAGCCAAGTACTGAATTTCGAGTCACCGCGGAACTTAGCCAGATTTGTAAATGCCTTCAAAATGGCCTCTTGGGCCGCCTCTTCGGCATCGGCTTCATTGTGCAGAATACCTTTGGCGACCATAAGCACTGCCCGTTCGTAAGGGCGCACGAGTTCGTAAAATGCATCGTTCTGCCCGGCAAGAACGCGCTGTGTCAGTTCCGCCTCCGAAGCACACTTTGCTTGCTTGGTGAGAACGGCGCTGGTCGTTGCCGAGGATCCAGATTTGGTTCCCATCTCAAGAATCTCTTTTCTGCCATGGGGCGAGCAGTCGTTCCGCATAAGGTCCTCCGGTGGACATGTGCGCAGCTTGTGTTCTTGCAGTTACACTCTGCGCGATGGCAAACAAGAACACATCAGGAGTTATGCAGTTTTTTTGCTATTACTGAATGCTTGTCGGCGAGTAACACTTTTGGTGGCACCTTTCCTGGCGAACGCGTGAAGCAAAGTGACTGGAGATAACGGGCGTCCGCAGGATTTCTACTAAGACGAACGCTTCGGAATGACGATCTCGCGGCGTCCGAACAGGCGCGCATCAAGTGAAAACGCTCCTGGGCCGAGGCAGACGATGGCGATTGCGATCGCGGCGGCCAAGAAAGTTGCCAGCCTTGTGAGGAACAGACTTGGAGTGGGCGCAGGAAACCACGGCATCCAAGTGGCTACGGTGAGGAGGCCCCCAACAATGGCAGCGAGAGGCGTCATATACCCGATCAGGGCCAAGGTGCCACTCGCGACCATCAGCAGAGCAACTGCCCACATCGCGAGACTCGGAGTATGCGAGTCCGATAGGCAGTGGATCCCTTGACTGACCAGTGTGAAGCCAATGGCAGCTCGCAAGACCAGCAAGCCAAGGCCGGGTCCGCCACCGGGAAAAGTCGAGAATATCCTTCGCACTCTGGCCTCCGGGGTATTCGTTCGCAATGACCAAACGAGTCCGTGGCTAGAGTAGCTTGTACGATTTAAGAACGCATCTGTAGGTTGTGGAATGTTTTCATACTACTTTCTGAGGATTGGCCGCTGGCCGACGCATCTTCAGAGTTGGATAATCCCACGGCGCACTCCGATGGTGACCGCCTGGGTGCGATCGCTTGCGCCCAGCTTCTCCATGATGTGTTGGATATGAACCTTAACGGTTCCTTCCGAGATGAAGAGTTTCTCGGCGATGTCACGATTGCCGTTGCCGCCGGCGATCTGTTGGAGAACCTCAACCTCGCGAGCGGTAAGAGCATCGTCACTGTAATGGTTGGCTAGATGAGCTGCGATTTCGGGCAGAACCCGTTTTTTCCCTGCATGGACCTGCCGGATCACTTCCACCAATTCCGTGGCAGGCATACTTTTTAGCACATAGGCGCGAGCTCCAGCTTGGAGAGCGCGGTGGATCTCCACGTCGCCTTCAAAGGTTGTCAACATGATGACACGAGCTTCGGGAAAGTCTGTTCGGATGGCAATCATGGCGTCGATGCCGCTCATATCAGGAAGTCTGAGGTCCATGAGAGTAACATCGGGCTGGTGTTCCCGAAACCCTTGAATGGCTTCGCGTCCGTTCGAGGCCTCGCCCACCACTTGCATATCAGGCTGCTCATTGATGACCATCAGAATTCCCTTGCGTATCAGTTGATGGTCATCCGCGCTAAACACGCGGATGCTTGTGCTTTCGCTCATGATTTTCGCTCGTTGGGCTGCCCGTGGATGCTGGGCTCTGCCTTGCGTGGATGCCGTCTGGCTAGCCATCCAAACCGATCTGGAGAGTAAGACCGAAAAGCCACATCGTTCGGCACGGACAGTTCAACTTCCGTTCCGCCAGCGGGGCGGCTCAACACTTTGAGTTTGGCTCCGATTCTTTCCGCCCGCTCGCGCATGCCCGAGAGTCCCCAGTGTCCTTCGCGTCCCGCACGCAGCACCTGCGGGTCGATGCCGCTCCCGTCATCGCAGACAAGAATCCGCAACTGGTCCGTGGCATAGTGCAGTTCCACTTCGATGCTCCTCGCTCCCGAGTGGCGAAAGGCGTTGACCAACGCTTCGTGCCCGATCCGGTAGACCTCATCCCGCACCAGCGGGTGTAATGACCGGGCTTGTCCTTCCACAGTCACGCGATAACCAACCTCTTGCTGCATGGCGAGTTCCTGCGGAATCCGGGAGAATGCCTGAGTCAGATCGCCCGTTTCTTCCTGCCACGAGCGCAGGCCTCGAACCGCTTTTCTACCGCCTTCAATCGCGCTTCCCATCAGATTCAGAACCTCGCCTACGATGGTTTTCGCCTGCGAAGCGGCGGGCAAGTGTGCCTCGGCGACCTGAAGTTGCAGGGAAGCACTGAGAACATCTTGCAATAGGGTGTCGTGCAAATCCTGCGCCACCCGTGTCCGTTCCGACAGGCGCTCCCGGAATTGCAGATCCAGGCGCGCTGTCACTTGACGCACCCGCCACCGATAAGCCGCCCATGCTAACAACCCGGCCGCAGCGGCACACAACAAAAGGAACCAGTTGGTTTGGTAAAACGCTGGAAGGATGTTGAACTGCAATGCGGCGCCTTCCTCGTTCCAAACGCCGTTGTCGTTGCTCGCGGTCACGTGGAATCGATAATGTCCCGGCCCCAGGTTGGTGTAGAAGGCTTCGCGACGTGTCCCTACGTCTTGCCAATCCTTGTCCGTTCCTTCCAGCTTGTAGCGAAAGCGAACCCGCTCCGGCACGGAAAAATTCAAGGCCGTATATTGGATGTGGACCCTTGTGGTTCGAACTGGCAGCTTTAGATCGGTCGTTAGCGGATACTCCCTGCCCTCCGAGTCCAGCGATCGAAGGAAGACCGGAGGTGGAATCGCATTTCTGGAAAGGTGTTCGGGATCAATCTGGACCGCGCCGCCAGTGGTTCTAAACCAAAGCCTGCCGTCGGAACTCGCCAGAGCGGAGGGGAGCACCCTGCTCAGCCGTTCCAGGAAGGCCGTCTCTGAAATCGAACAGTTCACAATGCACGTGCCAGTCAGGTCGTTCCAATGCCCGCTGGGTTTCTTCGGACGGGATATGAATTATCCCTGGCCTGGCGTTTAACCACAAGTCTCCGCCAGCCGTCTGAACAATGCCTGAGATTCCTTTCAATTCAATGTCGCCATCAGCGGTCAGGGACTGAAACCGGCCACCCTGAAAGAAAGCCAGCCCGCGTTCGCCCCCAACCCAGATGTGCCCCGCGTGCTCGTAGATCGCCTGAACGTTGACTACACTCAGTCCATCCTGGGACGAAAATGTCTTGAGTGTGCTACCGTCGAGCACAGCAATCGTGCTGCCCAGAAAGCCAAACCATACCCGGCCGGCGGAATCGGTTAGCAGGGTCACCGGCGTTGGATTCGGCAAGGCCGGCAGGTTGGCAAAATGCGTCCAAACGCCATTCGCCCACCGGAAGGCCCCGTGGCGAATGATGGATACCCACAACCCTCCGGAGCGGTCTTTGGTGATGGCTTGAACATCGAAATTCCTGGTCTCCTCGGGGAGTGGAATCTGCAGAACCCTTCTGCTGGTGAGCTGCCAGAGGCCTCCACCATATCCAACTCCTAACCAAATATTGCCGTCCGCGTCGCGATACGCGCATCGTAGATATCCCCGATTCGCAATCCCGTGCGCCGTGGTTGTCTTACCGCTGGTATCCATCAAGGACACTTCGTTCCCTCCAGGCGTCGGACGTACCGCCCAAATACGCCCTGGCTCGCCCCCCACCAATGTCGGGAGTCTACCGGGAAAGAGCGTAACGGGCAGCAGATTGCTTGCGCGGAAGCGATCCAATCCATTATCTGTGCCGACCCAGATATTTCCCTCCTGGTCCTCTAGAATTGGGATTCGACCTTCAGATGTGAGACCTCTGTGAGTAAAGACCTCAGCTGTCTGGCTCAACTGCACGATCTTTCCAACTTTCGGCTGTTCCGGAAAAGACACACGATGAACTCCGTCATCGGAGGCAATCCATAAGCTGCCCTCGCGGTCAAAAAGGAGTTGGTTTGGTTTTACTTGGATCGGGGACGGCCGGCTGTTTTCTCTTCCGTGTATAGCGATCGGCATTACGCCGCTGCCCTGATCTGCCATCCACAAGGTTCCATCCGGCGCTTGGGCGATTTGGAGAATCGTATTAGCGAGGTGCGCGCCGGTTTTTTGGAAGAGTCGTTGACCTCGCGGGAGAAAAACTACGGTGTCTTCGCTGGCTACCCAAAGCGTTCCCTCGCGATCCACGAACACCGTCGTTGCGGATTTTCCCGGGTATGCCCAATCTTCCCCAATTCGTTTCCAACGTGTACCTTCGAGCCGGGCGAGACCACCCCCGACCGCCGCCCAAACCGTGCCTTCCCGATCTACGACGAACCGGGAGACCGTTCCCGATGGCAGTCCCTCCGACTCGCCATAACTGGTGATTCGCCCATCTTTCATGATGGCCATGTTGCCGTAGTGAAAGCCAATCCAGAGGCCTCCGTCGGAGGTAGCCATAAGTGAATAAATATCGTCTGAATTGAGCTTCTGGCCTGACGGCAGCTTATACCGGTCGAAATGCACGCCGTCAAAGCGGAATAGCCCGCTAGACGTCCCCAACCACAGATAACCATCCGTGGTTTGCGCCAGCGAGTTAATCGACCCAGGAGCGCCTTCTCTGGCGGTCCAACTGGTGTGCTGCAACTGGAAGAGGGTTCGATGCTGAGTGTCAGCCGGCGCCCTCACGCAGGAAAGCATTCCCAGCAAGCAGACGAGAAGAGTTCGCGGAATGGGAGCCGGTTTCATCGCTTCAACCCGGAGTATTTTCGCGTGCAAAAACCACCGACGATCCAAGCGCGGACGTAGTCCGCACGCAGTCATCGGTAGGACGGAAACTGGCCGCAGAAGATGCAGGAAATGTAGTTTGCCGCGCTTATCGGCCACTTAGAGACCGAGATCGCTCAACCCTGGATGACCGTCCGGGCGACGTCCCTGCGGCCAACGATACTGACGCTCGGATTCCTTGATCGGCAGATCGTTGATGCAAGCGAAGCGTAAGCGCATCAGGCCGTGTTCGTCAAATTCCCAGTTCTCATTGCCGTAGGCACGGAACCAGTTCCCTGAGTCATCGTGGAATTCGTAGGCAAAACGGACAGCAATCCGGTTGCCCTCGAAAGCCCAAAGCTCCTTGATCAACCGGTAGTCGAGCTCTCTTGCCCACTTGCACTTCAGAAAAGACACAATTTCCTGCCGTCCATTCACAAATTCCGCACGGTTTCGCCAGCGGGAATCTGTCGTGTAGGCCAGCGCAACTCTTTCCGGGTCGCGAGAATTCCAGCCGTCTTCCGCGAGCCGAACCTTCAAGGTCGCAGTTTCACGCGTGAATGGAGGCAGGGGAGGACGTGCCGCCCCAATACTTCCTTGGTTCTTTGATTCAAGGACTGGCACCGTGTTATCGCTCATTAGAACCTCCCCTGCTAACCCGGTACTGAAGGTCAGCTCATCTCACTGACAATCGTTCATGGTTTAGGCGGTCTGACGAAGTGCAATCTTCGGGAAATCGACTTCGACTTGCGCCACATTGTTGAAATAGTTCGTGAAGATGTTTAGAGCCACGTGCCCGATAATTTCGGCGATTTCGCCGTCGGTGAATCCAGCCGCTCGAACGGCCTGCAAGTCAGCATCGTTCGTCAAACCTTTCTTGCTGACGACCTCACGCGCAAACCTCAAGGCGGACGCATTTTTCGATGAGCCAGACTTGGCATCGCGAGCGGCCTCGATCTCAAAGTCCGACAGCCCTGTCATTTTGCCGATCGCCGTGTGCGCGGAGACGCAGTACTGGCACGCATTTTGCTCTCCCACCTCCAGCGCGATCTCTTCACGCAGTTTGGCAGGCAAAGCTCCGCCTGCAAGTGCTCCACTGAATGAAAGGTATGCTTCCAATACGGCGGGGGAGTTTGCCATCACCCGTGTCATATTTGGCGTGATCTTGAGTTTGGCCTGGACTGCGTCCAGGAGTTGCTTAGCCTTTCCAGTGGCTGTTTCAGGTTGAATCGCGGACAGTCTCGACATCGCATCCTCCAGTAGTTTTGGTGTTGCCGGTCTCTCGGTGGATGCATTCGTGTGACATAAAGTTACAAACGGCCCGTCAGGCGTGCTAACACGAAATTTGCGTTTGGAGACGACGGAGAATGGGAGCTATCTCCATCCAGGTATGTTCTCGTCGATCGAAAGTAGCAGCCAAAAAACTATCAATCTCCAGATGCGTCCGTTGCTCGAATCCGGCAGGGTGGATCCTGGAAAGTGGAAAAATCCAGATCCATCGTACAAAGGTCCGGACTTGTGGGGAAAAGGACATGATGAAGATCATTTGGCGCAACCCGAACGGCAATCCGAATGGAATTATTCCGAGAACGGCAGCTGTCGTTCAGATTCGGAGTGATGAGCCGGAAGACGGTCCAGAGCAGATCATCTATCGCAGAGTAGAGGCTTCAACAGGCCCCGCGGTGGAGTATGAAGTTCTGGTGAACAACAAGAAGCCGGTTCACGCAGCGTAGGATCGTGGCGTTCTCATTCATCCAGAAACGGACGCTGCCAATCTTTGCGGAGGCAACTGTTGGAGGGCGCAATGCGTATGGAACGACGCTAAGTTGTTCACAGCGGATGGATTCGTGGGACGAGCGCGCAACATTACCGAGGAGCGTTTAGTCGGGATCCACAGCTGAGAACAATGTGTGAAATGGAGGTGCTTCTCGCACTACCTTTGTTCTGCTCGCGATACGAAGATAAAACACGTAAGAAAGCCGCCTTCACACGCCAGTTCGGATGATGACCAGGTCGTAACGACTGCCAGTCATCGAGCGAATCCCCCATTCGCTCCACAAAAAATGCAACGCTTATCATTGTTGTGGTGCAGTTTGCAGCACTTCACCGCCATCCGTCCGCTCCTCCAGAGATACAACTCGGCCGCGGTCAACATGCCAAGTGGCGGGGCAGTCAGGTAGATCCACAGTCCGTCCCAAATCATGGGAGGAAACGCGGAGCCCACAGTTCGGGCGGGATTCACGCTCATCCCGGAGAACGGCGCCTCCAGGGAAATGTAGGTCGCGATCAGAAGGCCAACAAACAGGCCCGTGTAGCGATCTAGACGGTGATGATTGGAAAAGTAGAGGACAGTCGACATCAGACCGAACGCGATCGTGAACTCTGATAAGAGTGCCACCCAAGGTCCATTGGATCCGGGCACCGTTACGACGTAGCGAACTGCGGGGTCGGCAAGTTCTTGTCCCAGGAACAATCCCACGAGCAAAACTCCTAATAGCGAACCAGTGAACTGTGACACCACATAGAAGAGGGCGTCCCATCTTCTGATCTTCCCCAGGCGCAGGAAGGTCAGGGTCACGGATGGATTAATGTGTGCCCCCGACTGCTTGCCCCAGGGCGAGTAAATGATTGCAATCGCAGTCAGTCCCAGGGATATCCCCATCAGAAGACGCCGTAAGAAGCCGGACATAATCGCCCTATGGACCGGAGAATTAGGAAACTCGTACAACGCGCCGAAAACGCAAGCCGAAACCATGAAGGCAGCAAGCAGTCCGGCCTCCATCAAATATTCCGGCCAATGACTTCTCAAGGATGCCCAGGCGCCCAATTTGGGCGTTTGAGAAATCACAATTTGAGTTACGGCCTGCTTGATCGTCAGGTTCGGCGTGTCGACGACCGGGTTTCGCTCGATGCCGTGCATAGGGACTAGCGATGTTGATTCGGAGTCCTCTGTGAAAGTGACAAGCGTCCCTTCTCAATTTTAGAAATCGTGAGTACCATTTGAGGTGCAGAGACACTGCTCACGCCGAACCGTTCCGCGTAGGCATTCTGCCGCGCGCTATAAAAATGAGCCGAGGATCCTTCCAGCCGAGGTCGTTCCAGTAGTCGACGTGTTCGCTCAGCACGACTGGCTTCGCGCCAAGCGTGGGCTGGTGGTCTAGCTTCAAGAGCAGACCATCGGCTGAGGACAACCGAACACCCTTCCGAACGCTCCTGCTCCCGCGGCAAGCTCGCCTTGGCCGATACGAATAAAAACTTTTTTCTGCAACTTTTCTGCTCAGGTTCCATCCCTCTCTCGCGCAGTCGATCAATTCAGAGGGAGAAAATTACCATGAGTTCAAAGTACTTGAAGTTCAGCACGTGCCTGCGAATCGCGTTCTTGACTTGTGCTTCCATTACGGTTCTGCTGCAGGGCGCCACAAGTCTATCTGCACAGGAAGGGGAAATCACGCCGCCTCCGGCTTCGGTTGGCGCGGTTGTACCCAACACCTATTTCGGACCGGCCCCTTCTCTCATCCAGAAGGAACTTACTGGTCCCTACCAGCTTCTTAAGTCCGGTGAAGTAAATCTGAAGGACGAAACGATAACTCTACCTTTGTACCAGGGCCAACTCAGAGACGGAAGGAAGGTTTGGTACATCCTGACGGACGTCACAGATCCCGGAACCGCCGATGCTCTAGGCCTGAACTACTCCGCCAAGCTGAACAATGTGGTCGGCCGCGCGGTCCGATTGGGGACACTGGAGAAAAATACGACGGTCACATTTGAGTCGGGCACAGTAGATTTTCGACCGAACCGAAGAGTCGTGCCCGGCGAAGCGCCTAATTTCTTTCCTCCCAAAACCGCCGAACCTGGCTCGGTTGGGGATCAGAATTATTCGCCACTGGTGCGCATCCAAAACGCCGGCAACTTTATCTGGGATGCACCAATAGTGGCCTTCAACGTCGAGGCCAGCCAGATCTCCTTTTGCGACGGCAATCCGGACTACTCTCTGGTGCACGACAAGGTCGTAAAGATCTGCCCGCAGGATCAGACGGTAACACTGAAGCTTACTCAGGGGTTCAGTTTCGCGCGCCCAGTCTTGTACGTCAGCATGGATACGAATGATCCTCTTGCTGCGACTCTCGAAGGCGCAACTTATGCGCCAGGACTGCGGGACGTTACGGTCGGCCACGACGACAGTGCTTTCAGTGCGATTGAGCGTCTCTTCATTTTTGCGAACGGGCCTACCGGAAAGGGGAACCCGCAACGGCAAGGGCTGAATAGTGCCATAGCCGATGGGCTTTCACCACTAAACGTGTTCGGTGGCATTCCCACGGTGGCGACCGACTACAGCCCCTTGTGGGATCTCAACCTGGGCGTGTGGACGGAAGAAGCCATCAATAAAGCCTACCGTTCGCGTTTGACTGAGGAGTTCCAAATTCTCAAGTTCGCTCAAGACGGGTGGATCACCGGGCCCAATGGCGGCAAGTGGGGCTCAACCGGGCTGATTGTGAACTGTCCGATCGTTTGGCGGTTCCGGTAAGCCACGGCCGAATGGGCGGGGAGACTTGTTTCAAGCTCCCCGCTCCCTCAAAACGCTGGTCAAGTTATTACCGAACAACGGAATGGAGTTCGCTCCAGGAAGGTTTAGAAATGACGACACTCAAGGCTCTGACCATTGGATTAAGGCTGGTAACCCTCTTCGTGCTCTTGCCAGCCGTGATCGTTCTGTCGAAATCCGCGAGTGCGCAAGATATCCTCAGCGGGCACGTCGGAATTGCATTTCCTCTCGTGAACCACACGTCCGCGACGGGTGCTTCAAACACTACAACCATCAGCGATAGTTTTAATGTTGTCTTTCCGTTCGGCATTGGAGTAAAGCCCCCTGGGTCACCAGTGTTGCTCGATTTTGAGTTCGTGCCCGAAGTTCATCCAAGCGATCACTCGGTCACGCTACTCGTGCATCCCGGCGTGATCAAACCGTTGCCCAAACACTGGGCGGTTGGCCTGCGAGCCGCATTCGAGGTGAATCAAAATTCGCTTGGTTTTACCCCGCTGGTTAACAAAAGCTTCCCGATTCCCGGCTACAAGGTCCGCTGGTTCGTGGAAGGCGATTTGCCAGTGCGGTTCTCGCAAATAAGCAATGGAACGAGCACACCTAACGCAACCTCTGTCGGCTTCGCCCTGCACCTGGGGTTGGCGTTCTAAGTGCGCAATGGGAGTTCGAGGCAGATCCAATGACCCTTCTTGAATTTGACGAAGCAGAGGAGGAGAAAATGATTCGGAATCGAGTTTGGCGGAAGCACGCATTCTTGGTGGCATCGCTGTGCTGTCTCTTGACCGCAGTGACCGCAGCGCAGCAAAAGCTGGTCCCACCACTCACGAATGCCACCAAGTGGTCCTCGGCAAATCCTACTGAACCAGAAGCAGGAAATTGGGCCCCACTTCTACTCGGCTCCGCGGATGAGATTCGTGTTCCACCGCCCCCTGCGAATCTCGACGCCAGGACGGTCGAAGAATTGGAGGTCGTGCGGAAGGCGCTGCGCAATCCGTCACCTCAGCAAAGGACTCTGT
>JBAVZU010000212.1:0-9463 GCA_049588915.1 Candidatus Sulfotelmatobacter sp. | reverse complement strand
GGCGCAGAGCGCGGCACTTGAGGCTGTGTCTTGGATTACCCCGCCGCCAGTGCTCGACGATAGAAACTTATCAGGCAGGCCGAGCATGGGCACGAGCCAGTCGAGCACATGAGTCTCCAGTTCTGTGCAGGCGGGACTTGTAGACCACAACATTCCCTGGACTCCCAAGCCCGAAGACAAAAGATCGCCAAGGATACCGGGGCCCGAGGCATTGCATGGAAAGTAAGCGAAGAAATTCGGGGATTGCCAGTGCGTGATGCCAGGAAGAATCAGTTTCTCAACGTCTTTGAGCAGCGCGTCGAAGGGCTCGCCCTGTGGAGGAGCGTGCGGCGGCAGCGATGCGCGAATCTCTCCTGGCTTCGCCTGCGAGAGTACAGGAAATGATTCGACGCGGGATTGGTAGTCGGCGATCCAGTCGATCACGGCGTGGCCGTGGCGACGGAATTCATCTGGAGACATGTGAAAGGATTTTTCGTCGGACACAGTGCTTTCCTCGGTGGATGGAAACTAGAGCAAATCGTATCAGTAGATGAGGTTTCTTTTAGGTCAGGCGCCCAAAGTAAAGGCGCGTTTTGTACTCGAATGCGATGCGCCCTTCTACGGAATAAGCAGCGAAGATGCGGCGCAATTCCTTTAGCATCGGCGCATGTTGCGGATGCTCCGATCCCGGCGCGTACGAAGACGAGAGAAGACGGCCCTCAGCGCCCGCGTAGTCGAACTCCTGATGCATCTCGAAAACTCGCCCCTGATATGGAGCAGGGTCGAAGAACTCGTTCACAGCGGAAGTGGTGCGCTCGTGCCGGACCTCCTTGTAGTCTGTGCCGTAGGTAAGCAGCAACTGCTCGTACTCGCGGAGAAAGGCGGTTGAATCGGTGACGCGCTCATTCCACAAGAGCACGAGCCCGCCATTGGGTTTGAGGATGCGGACAAACTCGCGCCTTGCCGATGCACGATCGAACCAATGCGCAGCCTGGGCCGCCGTGACGAAGTCTACACTGTGATCTGCCAGAGTTGTCGCTTCGGCGGTTCCTGCCACGCTGGTGAACCTGGGAAATCCGGCCAGCCAACGCTCTCCGGCGTTGCGCATCTCGGCGTTGGGTTCAATCCCGAATACTGGGTTTTCATTTTCCAGCAGCGTGCGAGTCCAAATGCCCGTACCAGAGGCGATATCGGCGATCACATCCGTGGGCGCGAGTCCGCATTCGCCCTTCAGGGCGTTCAGCGCTTCCGGCGGATACTCTGGGCGGTACAGTACATAATTTTCTACTCGATCGGAGAAACGGCTCTTAGCGTTGGAAGCAGGCATGGAATTAGAAATGGGGAATTTCTTTTTTTGTCCGCAAATTTATTCTAATTGCGGCGCAAGGATATTGTCCTTTGCCAAAGTGGATAATGCGATACCATTTCAAACAACCATGAAACTTCTAATCACGAAATGAGAGTCGTTATTAAGGTAGGCACCAGCCTCATCGCTCCGGGCGGGCAGATCGACGCAAATCTTCTGCGCGCTGTGGTCGATCAGTTCGATCTCAGAAAGAATGAGTACTTGATCGTCACGTCTGGCGCGATTGCGGCTGGAATGTCGGGACTGGGATTGCGCAAACGGCCCAAGAATGTGCCGGGCATGCAGGCGTGTGCGGCGGTTGGACAGAGCAAGCTGATGCATACTTACGAGCGGTTGTTCTTTGGCAAGAAAGTTGTGGCGCAGCTTTTGCTTTCGAGCGATGACTTCACTTCACCCGTGCGCTACCGCAATCTGCAGAATGTCCTCGGCGAGTTGCTCTCGCTTGGGGTTGTGCCCATCGTGAATGAAAACGATAGCGTCTCCGTGCGCGAGTTGGTGGGGGCGTTTGGAGACAACGACGAGTTGAGTTCGTTGCTGGCCACTGCAGTGAAAGCGGATTGGCTGCTTCTTCTGACTGACGTCGACGGCTTTTACGTTCCCAACGGAAGAAAGAAGCCGCGCCTGTTGCGTGTGGTGCGCAAACTGACTCCGGCTCTGGAAGCGCAATGCAATGGCAAAAGCACGCTGGGACGTGGTGGAATGATTTCTAAATTACGGGCGGCAAAGCTCGCGAGCGAAGCGGGCGTGCATGTGGCCATCGTGAACGGGCGCCACCCGCAGGGAATTAAGCTGGGAGTGGAAGGGAAAATCGGAACATATTTTCCTCCGCAATGTCGTCTACAAGGGAAGAACTGATGTCCACCGCTGCCACCTACGTGCGATCTACACAGGAAAAGCTGCAGCGGGCGCGCGCGGCGTCCGCGAAACTAGCGCTGCTCTCGACCGATGAGAAGAACAAGATACTTCATCTAATCGCCGACGCGCTCGAAAAGAATGCGGGGAAGATTTTGGCGGCAAACCGGACGGATATCGAGAGATCAGGTCTCGAAGGTGCGATGCGCGACCGCTTGCTGCTGACCGCCGCGAGAATCGCCGAAATGGCGCACGGTGTGCGCGAAGTTGCGGCACTCGGCGATCCAATCGGAGAGATTCTGGACGAGTGGACGCGGCCAAACGGCCTTCGCATCCGCAAGGTCCGTGTGCCGCTGGGAGTGGTGGGGATCATTTACGAATCGCGCCCGAACGTTACCGTTGATACAGCGGTTCTTGCGCTGAAGGCCGGCAATGCGATTGTTCTGCGAGGCGGCAAAGAAGCTGCACACAGTAATGAATGTCTGGTGGAGGTAATCGCGGGCGTTCCCGGAATGCCCGAGGGAGCGATTGAGCTCCTCGATTCGAGCACGCGGCAATCCGTGCAAGAACTCATTAAGGCACGCGGCCTGGTGGATGTGATCATTCCGCGAGGCGGCGCGGGGCTGATCAAATTCGTCACTGAAAATTCTTCCCTCCCGGTGATCGAAACCGGGGGAGGGAATTGCCACATCTTTGTGGATGAATCGGCCGATTTCGAAATGGCGGACCAGATCGTGATCAACGCCAAGACGCAGCGACCGTCAGTATGCAATGCTGCCGAAAAACTGCTGGTGCATGAACGAATTGCGGCGGAATACGTTCCGAGAATCGTGAAAAAGCTTATTGATGCGGGAGTGGAAGTGCGCGGAGACGGCAAATCGCGAGGCGTTGCCGTTGGAATGAACGTATTACCTGCAGAGGAACAAGACTGGTACGAAGAGTACCTGCGCCTCTGTATGGTCGTTGGCGTGGTATCAAATGTGGATTGTGCAATCGCCCATATCAACCACTATTCCACAAAGCACTCGGATTCGATCGTGACGCGCGACGAGGCTAATGCTCGCAAGTTCCTGCGCGGCGTTGATTCTGCCGCGGTTTATTGGAATGCATCGACACGATTCACCGACGGCGCTGAATTCGGATTCGGCGCGGAGATGGGTATCAGCACGCAGAAGTTGCACTGCCGCGGGCCGTTCGCGCTGGTTGAACTAACTTCTTCGAAATATGAGATCGTGGGGAACGGGCAGGTGCGGTAGCACAACTATGTTGGTTGCTTGAAGGCGATGCTGGGAGGGGGATGTATTGTTGTTAGCAGGCTTCGCGGATTACGAAATTCTTCAGCCAGTGCGTCGGTGAGAACTGCCTTTACCTCCAGACATCGACACGCATCACGTCGAAGTGATGATCGTAGGTCCAGACCTCCAAGTTGAGGCGCATCGCCAAAGCGGCGAGAGTTGCGTCCATTAAGGTGATGCGCTGGTCGGTTAGCGTCTGTACCGTCATTACCGCCCGGCTATAATCCGCAGCCACGGGATTAACAAGGGCTGTGTCGGATACTTCCACTAGCCACGCCGAAGCCGCGTTTCTCCCAAGGCGAAAAAGAAGCAATGAGTGGGCTTCAAGTAAGGTCGGATAGGCGATCAGCACCTCCCGCTTATCGCGGGCCAACTTCTTCAATTCGCGCAGGGCACGCTGATGGTGCGAATCGCCTTCGTCGTTAGCGGCGTACAGGGGGCCAGTATCAGCCAGGACCGCGCGGGTCATTTCTTGATGCCCGCGAGATAAAGATCATGGTTCTCACTGACGTCGCTTCGACCGCTGTTCCCCTTCGGTGTAATTTTCAAGGGACCGCGAACCCGCAGAAATCCACGCTCCCTCAAATATTCTCGCAGGGCCGCCTGCACGACCGTGGTCAGGGCGGGCGGGGCTTCTTGCGCTTGCAGATAGCTATCCACGGCTTCGGCCAAGTCGTCGGGAAATGTCATCGTCGCTCGTTTCACACGTTGATTATAGCACCAAGTGGTGAAGTTAGTGAACATGGTGATCCGGCCTTTAATAGCTGAGTGGTAGAGCCGTATGGAAAACAACCAGAAACCGCTGTGCTACCTTACTTATTCTCGTCACTTATTCTCATCCCGAGTGTCCATGAAACTGTTATCCGCGTTGCTTCTCGCATCGGCCGTTTTTCTTTCAGGCCTTCCGGCCACAGTCAGCGGCCACGCCCCTGAGTCTTCCAGTGCGAGTCGATCCATATTTGGCTTCCGTGACTCGACCGCCGAAAACGCCAGCGAGGCTCGATTCCTCGCCGTGCCCGATCCTAAGTTTGCCGAGGAGCATCTGCGCACGCTAACCCAGGCTCCGCATATGGCGGGCACACCCGAGGACAAAGCCACTGCCGATTACGTGGCACAGAAGTTTCGCGCTGCTGGGCTTGACACTGAGATCGTGGAATATAAAGTCTGGATGAATTATCCGTTGGAAATCAGCGTGGATGTTACTGCGCCAGCGGGCGTTGAAATGCACGGTCCGACGCGGGAGCACGTCGATGGCGATCCGTATGACGATGATCCGCGCGTGGTGATGCCCTTCAACGGAATGTCACCCTCAGGAGACGCCGAGGCCGATGTCATCTATGCCAACTACGGGACGCCGGAAGACTTCGAGAAGCTGGAAAAATTGAAGATCGATGTACGCGGGAAGATCGTTCTCGTGCGCTACGGACAGAATTTTCGCGGAGTAAAAGTTTTCGTAGCGCAGGAGCACGGCGCCGCGGGTGTGCTCATCTACTCGGATCCGTTCGATGATGGCTGGCGGCGTGGCGATAAATATCCCGTCGGGCCGTGGCGCCCGGATACCGGTGTGCAACGTGGATCGGTGGGATTTATGTTCGAATTTCCTGGCGACCCTACAACGCCGGGTATTCCGTCCCTGCCTTCCTTGCCGGACAACAAGCGCATCGATCCTGATCAGTCCGCGCAAATTCCGAGGATTCCGGTGACGCCGCTTTCCTATCACGACGCGTGGCCCATTCTTCAGCATCTGGGTGGTCCCGACTCGCCGCGTGAGTGGCAGGGTGCGCTGCCTTTTACTTATCACGTGGGACCGGGGCCGGTGCGAGTACACATGCACCTGAAGCAGGATTATCAGTTCCGCACATTGTGGGATGTGATTGGACGAGTGCATGGAAGCGAATCGCCGGACGAATGGGTGGTTGCAGGGAATCATCGGGACGCATGGGTTTATGGCGCGGTGGACCCGAACAGCGGCACCGCCGCGATGCTCGAAAGTGTGCACGGTATAGGCGAACTATTGAAGTCGGGTTGGAAGCCAAAGCGCACCATGATTTTTGCCAGTTGGGATGGCGAAGAAGAAGGCTTGATGGGGTCGACGGAGTGGGCCGAGCAGCATGCGACAGAACTGGCGAACGCGCCGGCGTATTTCAACATGGACGTGGGCGTCTCCGGGCCGAAGTTTGGCGCCTCCGCCGTGCCGAGTCTGAAGCAATTCTTGCGCGATGTGACCAAGGCTGTGCCCAGTCCAAAGGGTGGAACCGTCTACGAAGCGTGGCAGACGGTGGATAAGGCCGGGGCTTCGTCGATGCAGTCGTCGGCCGAAGCGATTGGCGACATGCACCGCTGGCCAGCCGCGTCAGGCGAGGGCGAGGCTCCGGTCGGAGACCTGGGCAGCGGCTCCGATTACAGTGCTTTCCAGCAACACCTGGGCGTTCCTTCCACCGACATTAGTTCTACCGGGCCCTATGGCGTGTACCACTCTGTGTTTGACAACTTTGCGTGGTTCAAGAAATTTGGTGATCCGGATTTCGTTTACGAACAGCAGATGGCAAGAGTTTTTGGCCTGGAAGCGCTTCGCATGGCTGATGCTGACGTGTTGCCCTACGATTACGAAGAGTATGGGAAGGAAGTTGCCGCTTACATGGAGGCAGCGGGAAAGCGCGCGGAAGGCAAATTTGGCGAGAACGCGCTCGACTTCAGCGCAGTCAATCGCGCGGCAAAGCATTTTCAAGCGGCAGGGAACAAAATTCTTGCCAAGCAGAAGAATCCCGTGAGCAATCCAGCGCGGCTGAACCACGCGCTAATAAGCGCCGAGCGGGCGTTGCTGGTGCCGGAAGGGCTGCCGCACCGTCCCTGGTTCCGTCACGCGATATACGCTCCGGGCGAATATACAGGCTACGCGGCGGTGGTGATCCCGGGGGTGAATGAAGCTCTGGATAAAGGGGACGTGGAGCGTACGCGACAGCAACTGGCGTTGCTGGCGGCGGCTCTGGAACGCGCCGCGAAAACGCTGGAAGGATACCGGTAGTTTATCCGTGAGTGGTCGCGTTTGATGGCGGGTAAGAGCGATGCATTGTGGGAAGACGCCATGATTGGCGCGACCGCCCGCGTGCACGGGCTTACCGTAGCCACGCGAGACGAGAAAGATTTCAGGCACTTCAGGGTTGAGATTTTCAATCCATTCAAATTCAATTGATCGCATGCAAGCCACTCACGCACTCGGGCAGTTCCTGCGCACGCTGCCGCACTCGGCCGCGGCGACATTCCTGGCGCTCTTTCCCATCGTCGATCCGTTTGGCGGCATTCCGATCTTCTTTACGATGACCTCGGATTGGACTCCACAGGAGCGGCGCCGCACTGCGGTGAAGACCGGTATCTGGGTGTTTATAATTCTCGTAACGTTTCTGTTCTTTGGGCGATTCGTACTGCATTTTTTTGGCATCTCGCTGCCTGTCCTGAAGATTGCCGGCGGATTGATCGTGGCCAACACCGCATGGGGCATGGTCACGTCGCACTCGCGTATCACGCCGGAGGAAAGTCACGAAGCTGAAGTGAAAGAAGATATTTCGCTGACTCCGCTGGCCATGCCGTTGATGTCAGGACCGGGAGCGATCGGCGTAGTCATGGCTCTGGCAGCGCATGTGGATAGCGCGGCTTCTTACTTCGGCATGGTGATTGGCATTGCCGGCGTTGCCCTCTCGGTGTTGCTGTTTTTCTGGCTGGGAGGACCGCTGGTTCGACGGCTCGGACCAAGCGCCGTGGGAGCCATCAACAAGATCTTTGGATTTCTCATTCTCGCGATTGCCGTGCAGTTGGTGTGGGATGGAGTGGCGGATTTCGGGAGCTGAAAAGCTCTGTGCAAATCCGAACAGACATTGAGAGTAACATTATTCCGAAAGTGTGGCCTACGTCTCAGGGAGAAAGGCGTCAGATATGATAAAAGCGCGGATGCTCGCACTTCTAGTTGTCGCCGCACACTGGATCGTCGTCATCTGGCACCTGTTCCTTGCAGCCAAGATTCTTCCAGCCCCAAACAACCACGTTAGTTGGCTAGCCATAATTTTGATAACGTCAGGGCACGGGGTCGTATCAATTCTGCTATGGAAGCTCAGCGATAAAGTTGCCGGGCTTGTCTCGCTGATTTTCTTTTTAACTGCCATGAGTGCCGATCTTTATGAGCACTTCCTGCATGCCTCTCAAAACAACGTTTTCATGTTGGCACGCGGCGATTGGACCGCCATCTTTAGCGTAAGCGTCTTCATCCTTCTCGTGCTGGAAATCGTGGGATGCTTGCTTGGGACTATCGTGCTCAGTGGCAGGACAAGGAACAACAAGTCAACTTCGGGACCCAACTCAAAATTCAATGGCCCCAAGCTCTTTTCCAGTCAAGTTGACTATGTGGCCAATGATTTCGGTGAGATCATCTAGCGCTCTTTGCCCAATCCGGAACGGGCTCGAACCATTGACTTCCAGACTGCCCGAGAACCGCGATAAGCCGGTAACCCTCTTCGGTTGAGTTGTCGAACAGGATGGTGTGGTCGGCGCGCGAGATCGCCGCCGGAAGACTCTTGAAGGTTCGCTGGTAACGCCGACGGACATCGCTCTCCAGGACATCATGGCCACCCGCGAGAACCCGATTTCTGATTCGAGCCAGGTTGATCTCAACATTTTCTGTCCCGATGTAGACCAGCACGACCTCGAAACCACGAATTCGCGCATCGGCCATCATTCGCAGATAGGTGTGGCCCGAGAGAGTGGTTCGACCGCGAAGCTCTCGCCTTTTTCAATGTGCTTACCGGCAGAAATGAGAACCTGCCGGGCCGCAGCGACCGCCGACGCTCCGGGGATGGTTGGCTGGAGAGCCTTGCTGATAGCATCGGGATCGAGCAGGGGAATGTTATAGATGAAGCTCGATCGGCTGGTTAACGTTGACTTGCCACAACCGTTAGCGCCGGCAATGATGGTCAGCCGAGGGCGGGTCACTGAGCATTTGTAGGATGTTCTTGTGTGGTCTGCTGCCGGTCGCGTTTCTCGATGATTTCCCGAAGACGCCGGCGATTGATCGCCAACTGCTCCCGCGCGTCCTCGGCCATCCTTTGAGCGACCTTAATCCAGTTCACTGCCATACTTTTAGGATACTCCCGGAGTTGTGGTTCCCAAACACCAAAACTCTCCTAAGAGGAATCTCTCGGTTGTCGCTGTTTTTGAAAGAGATGCGATCCCGCGTCTCGTAAAGACGGCAAGATGTGAAGGCGTCCGGGGGAGTGTAAAATAGCCCTACTATGGCGGCAGACAAACAACACGCCCACAAACTGATCGAGCACCTTGCTCCCGACCAAGTGCCGGCTGCGATTGGTATGCTCGAACGTCTGCTTGATCCCGTCGCCCGCGCAATCGCGAATGCTCCCATTGACGACGAACCGATTACGCCGGAGGATGAGAAGGCGCTGGCCGAGGCGCGGGAGTCGTCAAAGGCCGGCAAGTGGATTCCGCACGAGGAGGTTCTTGCGGAGTTCGGGCTCACGCCGGAGGATGTTGACAAGTTTCAGGAACCGAAGTGAAGCGGATTGTTTGGACCGATCGTGCCAAAAGTGACATCCGCAGTCTGAGCAAGCCCGTCGCAATGCATATCTTCTCCGCGCTCCATCGCTTCGCGCAATCGGGCGTAGGAAACGTGAAAGCTCTCCAAGGACGAGAAGAGCTTCGGCTGCGTGTGGGTGACTATCGACTCTTCTTCGTTTGCCCCGATGCCGACACCATAGAGATTCGCCGCGTGCGGCATCGCGGAGAGGCCTACCGCTGACCGAGTTTTGGAATCCCCACCCTGTCGCACAGAACGCGAAAGGATGAGCCACCCTCTATAACCGTGTCGGCGTTGTCAAGAGACACGTGGACCCGCGAAGGGTTTTGACTTTCCTCTTCGTGGAAAGGTTTAGGTGTTGGTGTTGCTTTGCTCATGCGACCAGGGCCCGCT
>JBAVZU010000211.1:0-1933 GCA_049588915.1 Candidatus Sulfotelmatobacter sp. | reverse complement strand
GCCTTGATGCGATCCCTCGTCTCTGCCCATGTGCTGCTCGGGGTGAATGGCGGCCGGTTCGTGTCCCTTCTTGAACCGCCGGAGCATCTGCGCGACGTGGCCGCAGGTTGCCAGAATGTAGGCGCGTGGCCTGTTCTGGTAGGAACTGAAGGCGCACACGACACCATGCTAGCCTCCCCAATTATTCTCTACGACTATCCGCAGATTGCGCCAGAGAGTCCTGGTGATTTGTTCGACGGAACAGAGATTGATGAGATTCTCGCACTGCGCATTCTGACCATGACCGATGAAGAAAAGAAGGAGATGCGCCAGAGTGACGAACGCGCCCGCAAAATGCTCGAAAGAACCGAGTCCTTGCCGATGGAACACCTGATGAAGCTTCACGGAACCCTGCGCGAATTGCGACCTTCGAAAGAGGAGATGCCATGAACGAGTGGGAATTTCAACTCCTCGAGGCCAAGAAGCCAGCGGATGACCTGCGTATTGCGGATACGGTCGTGCGGCCCGGGAGCCGTGTTCGAATCCATCCACGGCCAGGCGGCGATGTGATGGACATCGCTCTTGCTGGCAAGACTGCCGTGGTTGAATCGATTGAGCAAGACTATGAGGGCAAGTTTCACCTCGGCGTTGTAGTCGACGACGATCCGGGAAGGGACATCGGCTTGATGCGGCAGCCCGGTCACCGCTTCTTCTTCACGGCAGACGAAGTGGAACCGCTGCCTTCGGATGGGCAGGAACTCAATTCCGCCGTGGCTCCGCGAATTTTAATTGCTGGGATCGGAAACATTTTTCTGGGCGACGACGCGTTCGGAGTTGAAGTGGCGCGACGACTGTCCAGTCGCCATTTTCCTCCCAATGTGACCGTGAAAGACTTCGGCATACGAGGCTACGATCTTGCCTATGCTCTGCTCGATCAATACGACACCACGATCTTGGTCGATGCATGTCCGCGCGGCGAAGCGGCCGGAACCTTATATGTGATTGAGCCCGATCTGAACAATCTGGGCGGGCCTGAGGAGCAGCAAGGCGCGGTTGAGGCTCATAGCATGAACCCCTTGAACGTACTTCGCCTTGCGAAATCAATGGGAGGCCCGCTCAAGCGAATTCTTTTGGTCGGTTGTGAACCGGGCACACTAGGTCCGGAAGAGGGTCAGATGGGATTGAGTGGACCGATCGAAGCGGTCATTGATGATGCTGTCAAGCTGATTGAGTCGATCGTAAACAAGGTCATGAATAAGGACGAAGAAGGTCTTACAGAGGCGGTTTGAGCCAGTTGGCTCGACGCTGAACTGAATTAAAGCAGTGAACGTTGTGACGAATAATGAAGCGAGGAGAGTGCCATGGCGATGGAATTAGCCGAAGCAACAAACAATGGAAGCGATAAGGAAGTGCTCTACATGCTGGGAGGGGCAGCGCTTATACTTTTTGGATCGGGTTTGATCCTTTCCAATCCGATAGTGCGCCGTTACCTGGGAAAGCTGGGCGTCGGAAATGTGGGAAGTCTTGTATCTGCGGCCTTACCTGACGTTGATCGTTATCTGAAACTGCGGAGCATGTGAGCCTGGGACATGGGAGCAACTACTGAAACCAGCACTAAATATGTTGCCAACACGAGAGCGAGCCAATTCACGGTGCAAGTGTTTGCCGGAGGAGTGCTGTCGGCTTTCGGTCATAGTCCAACGATTGTTATCCACGATTTCTCGGCGGTGGTGCAGTTGAACATGGAGGATCTGTCGAAATCCTCACTTAAAGTCGCGATCAACCCGGAATCATCGGCGGTGCGCGATGATGTTTCCGACAAAGACCGGCGGGAAATAGAGCGCACCATGAAGCAGGAAATCCTCGAGACTTCAAAGTATCCTGAGATTGTGTACGACTGTTCAAGCTTCGCAGTCAGCAAGAGCGGCGAAGGCCAATATTCGGTGACATGCAA
>JBAVZU010000210.1:0-7750 GCA_049588915.1 Candidatus Sulfotelmatobacter sp. | reverse complement strand
CAAGAGAAAAGCCCCAACGACTCCGGCCCGCGCATTCGATGTCCGCTCTGCGGTTGGTCGCCCCGCAAAGACGACCGATGGTGTTGTTGTTGCGGCTATGAGTGGAACACATTCGATACGGGAGGAGTGTGCCCGGCGTGCCTTCATCGATGGACTTCGACGCAGTGCCTCAAGTGTGGCGACTGGTCGCCTCACTCGGATTGGTACACGAAATAGAGCTGCCACAAGGACTTTTCTTGTGAGTTTCTGGGGAGAACAGCTGCGGCAACACGAGCGCACGACCCTGTGGCGGACGACGAAGCGGAGCAACGCGTGCGAAGCGTTATTCGTGGCACGCCAGTCGTAGGCCACCTTAATCCACCCGGATGGAATCTCGTAGCCAAGCGACTGAGAGAATTCAATCGAACGAATCAGGCCGATCGGAGATCTACATACGGCGGGATCCCACGATTGGCTGGCCGGGTAGAGGTGATAGATGGGAAAGGATAAGAGACTGCAGATTCGGAATCAGAGTCTCTCTCTGGATTCCGCCACGACCTATCAAAGCCTCCTGCCCCACCTTCGCCGGCATCGAGGCGGATGCACAGCAGGCCGCTGGGCATGTGCTCGGCTTCGCCAATCCGGCTATCTACCAGCGATACGGGACGCGCGCCTTCCACGACGTCACGGATCACCCGTTTGGCATCCCTTACCTGGCGGAGGTCCGCAACAACTACACCGACCCGTATACCAAGACGGGACCGCTCGTCACGTACCTGCGCACGCTCGGTATCGATGGCGAAGGCACCGCCGCACTGCCAGCCGTAGAGGGCTGCGACGATTCCACGGGGGTCGGATCGCCGGATTACTACGTCCAGTCGTTCTGAGGATCGTAACCGCTAAAGCGGGAACGGGGCGGCGGGGCTACCACCCGCGGCCCCGTTTCCGCAGGCGCAGCGATCACGGGCGCAGCGCCACAGGCTATCGGACAAAAGCGGCCCTACTCGAAGTGGAATCCGGGAATCGGGAGCAGGCCCGTGCTGATGCCCAGGGCGCAAACGAAACTGGCCCCGAACCGCAACGTGAGCAGAATGGCAGCCCGGTCCTACCTGCATGTGTTATTGCGCCATTGCGGGATAGGTGACGCAAGCGTGATCACACAACCGGAATCTTCTGCCGAGGTCCTTAGCCAGAATGAGGCGTGCCCCTAATCCGGCTTCGCAGTGAAGATCAGAAAATAATCCATGCCGTCGGCTTTCACGAAATCCTGCGAATCGCGCAGTTCGTATCCGGCCTGGGCGGCTTCGCGAACGACCACGTCTTTACTCACGCCATGATTTTCTGCGTTGCCATTGCGATCAATGACGCCAATCTTAGCTCCTGGTTTGAGAGATGAGCGAAGGTTCCTGAGTAGCAAGACCGGATTGGCTACCTCGTGGTAGGTCTTGAGCAGCAGCACGGCGTCGATGCTGTCGGTTGGGAGGTGCGGATCGTTGGGCTCACTGAGAACTGTTTTTATATTCTGGAGTTGCTCTTTTTTCGTACGCTGGTCAATGTAATGAATTGCCTCCGGGTTGATGTCCACAGCATAAACCGTGCCCAAGCCGGTGACGCGGCGAGCGGCGCGTACTGTGAACCAGCCCGATCCGGCACCGATGTCGGCAACGTTTTTGCCGGGCTCAATGCCAAGCATGTCCATGACGCGGTTGATCCGCAGGCGCTCATCGCGCCCCGGGGCATCGAAAATGGAGAGATCACCTGTGTAGGGGCTGCTGGTCTTGCGTTGTGCCGACGGCGCCGCAGAACCGGACTGAGCACGAACCGGCGCTGGCACGCACAGACTTGCCAATAACACTGAGATCGGCCCGATGCCTCGGAACGCTCTACCAAAAGATTTCCAGTTCATTGTTTCCCCGAATGCATGGTATCGAAACCACAGCTCAACAGGATGGCAAATTAATTCTTTGGCTCAACTCCCGACCGAATCGTGCTTCATACAGACTCCTATCAAGAAATTGCGCGGACTTTGTCCGAGATGTCGTGAATTTCTACTACCCGAAAGCAGTGTCGCGAGGGATCATCGCCGATTTTGGCATAACAACCCCTAAACGCGTTGCTAGGCAATTGTTACGTATAGCAGGCGACATCCAGATTTGGAATTCGTGAGTCTTGTGATTCCCCAGGTGCCCGGGAGTATTCGGCGTAGTAGGCCGATCCGCGGCATATCGGAATCCGTGCTCAAAGCCAAGAAATATGTGATTCCCCTCGCGTTCTTTCAACCGTATGTCGCAGGCGGCTTCGCCGCAGCCTATCTGGTCGACGGGCAATTCAAGCCCAACAAGAATGCGATGGATTTCAACTCACGGTTTTTTGATGCCTCTGTTGAGGTTGACCAATTGGGAAGTGAGGTATCGATGACGGACAAGACTTATGTGCACGAAACGATAAAGATACGCATGTCTGCCGAAGAGTCACGGGAAACAATATCCGCACCCGACGTGACGAGAGAGGGCCGCAACGGGTCAGAGAATTAGGCCTTCACGGATAGGGTGAGAGAGAAACTTTTATGACAAAAATACTTAGGACTTCGGCTGGTGGAGCGCCGTGCTTGGGCTCGGGCTCTCAACTGTGATTCTACCAACAGGAGCGGCCGCCGAAGACCGAGATGAGCAGGATCAGCGAGACGATCCGCCCGTCCCCAGCCGAATCGTCCGACTGGGCCACCGGCGCGCAATGACCGCCCATCCGCACCAAGGCGAATAGTGAGGCAGGAGCCAAATCCGGCGCTATTGGGCACAGGTCTGAGTTCTTGGACGGCCGTGCTCGCTATCTCAACGCCACTCTCAGCAGGTGATTCACATAAGCAGACAATCCCGCTCAGAAGCGCGAGAATCGTAAAAATGACTGACACTGCAAACTGTGAATGGAAAAAGAAGATGTTTCATGCCGTCCATCCTGTCGCACAGAAACATTTTAGCGCGGTGGAGACAGTGGCGAAATCGTTGGAGGGCGACTATCGTGAGGAGCACCTGTTCGCCCTTCGCCAGTCCCTGGTGGGCTATCGCTTCTACCAAACACTCATCGCCGAGGTGGATCGGGAACTCGAACTCAAAATGCGCAAACTTCCACGCGCGATTGGCGGTCCCGAGCAAATGCCGCCTCGAACCAAGGCATGCTTTTATCAGCGTGCCGACAACGAGCCGGCATTCGATCTGAAAGGCGAATTGTTTCGGATAGCGGGGGTCGATCTGACCGACGTTCCTGGCATCAGTGCGATTACTGCTCACACCATCCTGATGAAGGTCGGGCCGGATGTCTCGCGCTTCCGCAACGCCTCGGCGTTCGCAGCATGGCTCGGCCTGTGTCCTGAAAAACAGATCAGTGGAGGCAAGGTTCTCTATACACGATCTCGCAAGGTGAAGAATCGAGCGGCCATCGCTCTACGGCTCGGCGCACATTGCTTGTACCGTGCCAAAAACTACTGGGGGGAGTTCTATCGGAGAATGAGGTGGCGGCTCGGCGCTCCCGCGGCGGTGACTGCAACGGCACACAAGCTTGCACGCATTGTCTATCACCTGCTGTCCACCAAGAAGCCCTATTCCGAGAGTGTCCTGGCTCATTGCGACCATCTGGCCAACAAGCGGGCTGAAATACGATTGCGCAAACAAGCCGCCAACCTCGGCTATCAACTGACACCCATGCCAGAACCCAACACATAAAAGGGTTGTTCTTCAGGAGTCGGCACGGCGGAAGCGATCACGCGAGCTGGGTGAATGCTCAGGGACCTGTCAGACGGCTGACCTTACCAGGTCAAGCAAGACTTCAGCAGCGAAGCGCAGTGAAACAAGCGAATGTGACGGGAGGTTAAAAGTGTCGAAGCGCAGGAAAGAATCGTTTTTCACAACATTGCGTCGTGTATCATCCTCCCGACAACTCTTTAAGGTTGTCTTGGGCTGCGTGACTGACTGGCAACAGGAAACTCGCGGCCTATTTCGTATGGAGAGTTTTATGATGACAGACCCGGCCTCTGGCATCAGGCACGAAGTCCAACAGTTGATTCAGTTGCAAATTGACACCCTGCGTCTCGAATCGTCCCTGACATCTGCCCAGCTTTGGGAATACCACTCACGGTCTCAGAGAATCACGGCGCTGTACCGGGAGCTTGACCAAATCCGCAGAGACCGTATCAAGTACGAATTGAAAACAGCTTCCTGAACACCCTTGTGTTTGAGGGGGTGAAGCCACCATCCATAGTTCGACGGCTCCGACTGCGGATGGTGGCTTTCAATTGAAAAGGAGTGAGGCAATGACCATGTTGAACGGGAACCAAACGGAACTTGCGAGGAAGGAAGCCAACCTCATCGCTGGAATCGAAAAGATGCTCCCAGACTTCGCGCGGGCGTGCCGTGCACATGACAATACCGTTGTCACCATGCATCAGGATGCGTTTGCCGCCGATTACCAGGAAGAAGAGTATAGGCTCCTTGGCATGGCGATAAAGTTCGCCGGCATCTGCGGCAAAGAAGTCCAGATCGTCGGAACGAACAGGCGGGCTATTGATCAAACCGAGACCACACACTGAACCTGCCACCGAGGTGCGACCCTATTGCGGGAATTACCCACGCATCTCTGCGATGCGCATCGTGACTGCGGTGACGCGACCCAGAATGTCCGCGTCTCCTGGGTAGCGAACGTGTCTCGACTGCTTTCCGGATTGGGCCGAGGGGAGAAGAACCAACTGGCTGCCGTTCACTTCGCACCAACTGCACACCGCTCTCTTATGCCCAAGTCGAACTGACAATTCCACGCGAAGCACGGATTCCAGGCGTTGTCGATCTCGAAATTCGACCCATGCTCCGAACCGAGCAGCCGGAAGTTCCAAAGGATTTGGAAAAATATTGGAAGCCCCGACCGCTCATCGCAAACAAAGAATTTGGCCAACTCCTCCGCGCCTCACGAGCCAAGTTGCGTCTATCTCTGCGGGAGGTTGCGGGATTGAGCCGGAACATCACACGCCTAATTGGGGATGAAAGATATTCAGTTTCTTCCAGTTCTTTCTGCGATTACGAGCGTTTCAACGCACCACCGCGTCACTTACACAAGGCGATTACGCTCTGCTCGCTCTGCGGTTTGCAGTTCCACGTATTTCTGAAGGCGATTGGAATTGTCTTGGCAGAAGCCGGCCCGGAGCCGATACCCGACCATCTCGCTCGCAGAGTGCTAGACATCGAGTCCGTTGAAGATTCGAACAACAACGACACGTCAGGTCGGAGCGGATTCGTTCAGCAGATGCTCGAACGATGCGAGGAGATTCCGTTCTTCCTGCGGCAGTCTATCGGGCCATTGTCTGGCCTGGAAGACGCTTCTCTGGATGACTTTTTCTGGATCGGCGGCGAATATGATGTTCTTCACCCTTGCTTGGCCAACGGACTGTTTGCCATCGTGAATCGGCGCGAGAAGAGACCAATCCATTTTACGTCGAAACCAGCATGGCAACAGCCGGTGTATATAATCCTAACGCGAACACTCTCGGAAGTCCTTGACTATTGCCTTCGCCACCAAGTTGAGTTCAAAGTGCCGCTTTCCAATCTTCGAGGTTGATAGGCTGGCTAGTCAACAATTGCGTATTGCGAATGATGCCCTTCAAGCTTCAATCTGGCCTTGCGTTGCCACGAAGGAGGTGCCGCATGAGCAAGGAACAAAATTCACCACCGGGTCGACCTTTGAAGTTGCCAGACAGCGCTCCGATGGCAAGTCGGATTTGTTCTTTGGTGACAAAGGACAGACAGGTTCGGACAAAGGCCATGCTGTTTTCGACGACAAGGGCCGTCCGGAATACATTCTCCATCCCGATAACGGACCTCTTGGATCCGCAGGCGGATGGAACAACAACTCAAACGAGTAGGTAGCGCGTGCCGACTAGGGTTCTCCTTGGGCGGCACGCAATTTTGCAAGCAAGATTCGCGCACTCTGCGGCCCGCCAGGTCGAGCGATCACCCCTGAAGCGTTGCCGCAGAGAGTTATCGGCCGAGAGGTCGCGGTATATACTCCTCCGTTAAGGGCTCCAGAAATGGAAACTCCTGGCCGGGATAACAATGGCTTTTGCGCCGAGTGCTGGGTCCCTCTCAGAGAAAACAAAACGTTTTGCGTAACGTGCAGCCCGCTGCAGAGCGTCGCGCCGGTTCCCGCACCCGAGTCCCTAGCCCTATACCCTCCAGTGCTCATGCGGGGACGGGCCTTTTCATGTACAGCTCCAACTTTCGCACCTAAATTTAGCTGCGCTCAGTGTAACCTACAACCTCCACCGCGGGATCGATCGCGTCCTTGACGCTGAAGCCGAAGCGACGAGCCAGTCTACGCCAATCCTTCCACAAACGGCTGCCCGGTGATCGCGTCACAGACGGCATCAATCTGGAATCGCTTAAGGCCTGTGACTCGTTCAATATATTCAAGGGTGAGGTGTCCACCGTTCGACGCAGTCGGAAAGCAGTTGTCGCACCAATGGACAGAGGCCTCCGAACGTGGCGGCATCGCTGCCCACAGAGCATTGGCGAAGATGTGTAGACCCTTCTCACTTTTGGTCGTTCCATACAATACTTCGCACGCAGCACGGCAAGAAGCGTTGAAAGAATGCAAGGGTTCTGCATCGGACGGCCTGAAGCAGCCATGCCTCGGAACAACCCAGAAGTGCTGCACCCGCCGAAAGATTGCCATCCGTTGCGGCCACATAGCCACGCTGATGCAACATTCTGCCGAAGGAGACGATTTCGCGCCGGTATTTTCGCTCTCTAGTCACAGAGTAGCCTTCCAAATTGTCCTGTTGCTCTCTCGCCTGACTACATTGTTAGCGACCGAACGGTTCACGCTGTAATCCCGGTGATCGATCGTCAGGGCCTTCTTGCCATAGAGTCGGACGTCGACAAAAGTCACATCTCTTTGTGGCAGCCAGAAACTGTCGATTTTCTGATACTGACGCACAAAATCGGCCCGTTCTATCCAGAAAGAAAGCTTCTTTGCCGGATGGCCTTCAATCCGGACAACCGCATAGTCTTCGGCATCAATGTCGTCCTAAACTGGACGAACGGCGTGAACTACAATCTGGTGGCCATGGTGCTCTTCAGAGGAAACTCAAATACCTAAGGGAAAGGGGGGCTCGTTCTGCGGAGCCCTAGGGCAACTGAGTCTTGTATCAGGCGAATCACATGAGCCTTTTCTTTGGCTGCATGACAACGTCGTCATAGAATGGAAACGGGCTGATCCCCGCGGTCAGCCCTCGGCCCGAATCAGTGTGGTAGCAAATTGGTAGCACGCGTTTTGGTAGCATTTTGGTAGCAAAACGCGCCGATTTTAGCGGTTTTTTCCGACTGGTCCTACTTTTAAAGCCTTTGCCGTCAGCAAGTTGCGGTTTCGTAGTTCCATGGCATGGAAGAGGTCGTCGGTTCGATCCCGACCAGGTCCGCCAATTCTTTCAAATCTTTAGAAACTGCGCCACTCCATCACCTTCTCTGATTCTCGCCTACTCGGACCGCACTCCCAGGTGTCTCAACGTTTCCTGACCGTCAGCTCTTGATGGTGTTTGAGGCATCGTCCCACGCCACCGGAGTCTTGCGAAAATACGACTCGTTTGCCATGTGGCAAGCCAGCGCCGCATGGTGGCCAAAGACTGCGTCCTCTACGACCGGCTTGCGGGAGCGCACGGCCTCGAAAAAAGTCCACAGGTGCGGCTTCATGTCGTCGAAGTCCGGACCGCGGAATGCCAATGCCTCAGACA
>JBAVZU010000209.1:0-2763 GCA_049588915.1 Candidatus Sulfotelmatobacter sp. | reverse complement strand
CCCATTCCGCTGCCCACCTCCACCAGCCGGACTACCGTTCTGCGGTCGCCCCACGTGGATAAGAAGTCGCGGGAACAGTTTGAAATCCGGACGCATAAGCGCCTGCTCGATATTCTCGAGCCGACGCAGCAGACTGTGGACGCGCTGATGAAGCTCGATCTGCCAGCGGGCGTGGATGTGGAGATCAAGGCGTTCGGGAAAGAACATAAGTAGCCACTAGCTTTTGGCTGCTAGCTTCTTGCTAGGGCCCGAGCTCTCGGCCAATAGCCGTGAGGATGACAAATCCGACGAGCCATGCTGGGAACGGAGACGAAGATGGCAACCAAGGTTACGGGCATTCTGGGTAAGAAAGTCGGCATGACGCAGCTGTTTGACTCAAAGGGCGACGTGCGACCGGTCACGGTGCTGCAGGCTGGTCCTTGCGTGGTGACGCAGCATAAGCTGGCGGTGAAAGATGGCTACGAAGCGGCCCAGATTGGACTGGTCGAGTTCGTAAAAGAGTCGAAGCTGACCAAGCCGGCTCAGGGCCACTTGGCAAAGAATAATCTTCCGCCCGTGAAGTTCATGCGCGAAGTGCCACTTGAGAGCGACGGCGATGGCGCAGAAGGAGGCTCGGTGAAGGCTGGCGACCGCGTGTTGGTCGACATATTCGAGGGTGAAAAGTTTGTCGACATCGTGGGCGTGAGCAAGGGAAAGGGCTTCCAGGGCGTGGTGAAGCGCCATCATTTTGGCGGTGGTCCGAAGTCGCACGGTTCGATGTTCCAGATCACAGGTTCGATTGGTTCCTCCGCGTTTCCTTCGCGCGTGTTCAAGGGAATGCGCATGTCGGGGCACATGGGGCATGAGCGCGTGACGCAGCGCAACCTGAGAGTCTTAGGTGTAGATAAAGACGAAAATCTCCTGGTGGTTGAAGGCAGTGTGCCGGGGCCGCAGGGCGGTTACATTGTGATTACGAAGGCGAAGAAGCCAGCGAGAGAGCGCCGTGGATTTGCGGGAGCGGCTACGGTGGATCCGTTGAAGGCGGCGAAGCGAGCCGCAAAGAAAGCGTAGTTGTAGCGCGGGCGCCCTCGCCCGCGTCGCATTCGGCACGAGAGAAAGCCGCGGACGAGGGCGTCTGCGCTACAAGAGAAGCAATATGGCAACTTTAGATATTTACAATTTAAGCGGTGAGAAGGTCGGAACATTCGATCTGGCCGATGAGATTTTCGGCGCAGTAAATGAAGATCTGCTCTGGGAAGCGGTGAGACACTACCGTGCCGGACAGCACCGCGGCACGCATGCGACCAAGGCCCGCTGGCAGGTTTCCGGTTCGGGCAAGAAGCTGTGGAAGCAGAAGGGGACAGGACGGGCGCGCATCGGCTCGATCCGGTCGCCACTGTGGCGCCACGGCGGCACGGTGCACGGTCCGGTTCCGCGCTCCTATGACTACGCGTTCCCGCGGAAGAAGCTGCTGGGCGCGTTGCGTTCGGCACTGGCGTCGAAGTTTGCCGATGGCAAGCTGACGATCGTGAATAGTTTCGACGTGAAGGAGCCGAAGACCAAAGAATTTCGAGCTGCGCTGGAAGCGTTGAAGGTGGAGAAGACGGTGCTGATTGTGGACCTGCCCAACTCCGGCAACCGTAATCTGGAACTGAGTGCCCGCAATATTGAAGGGCTGGAGCTGATTCCGGGCAACGAAGTCCATCCTTATCATCTGTTGAAATACGATCGCGTGATTTTTTCTCATCCCGCCATCGAAAAATTGCAGCTCTCACTGAAGGATACCTTGTCCAAAGCACAGCGCAACGCGGTTAAAGAAGAAGACGAAGTCGCGAAGAAGGCGTTGGCCTCTCCGCGGAAGCGCGTGCGTCATGAAAAAGCGGCGGAGGTGGCCTGATGAAGTCCGCATACCAGATCATTCGCCGTCCGGTGATCACCGAAAAAGGGTTGGCAATCAAGGAAAACCAGAACACACTGGTGTTTCAGGTTGCTCCCGGGGCGACGAAGACGGAAGTGAAGCAGGCAGTGCAGACGATTTTTAAGGTGAAGGTTCTCTCCGTCCGAACCGCGATGTATCCGGGAAAAGAACGGCGCCGGGGAAAGTTTGCCGGCTACCGTCCGGACTGGAAGAAGGCGTACGTCCGGCTGCGGGCAGGCGAGAAAATGCCGGAGTATGCGCAGAATTTGTAGGGGCGGCAAGAAGCAGGTTCCTCACCGCTGAAGCGGTTCGGAATGACAAAGAAAGATTTTGAGCTAAGGGCTAACGGATAAGAGCTAAAGGCTGATTATGGCAATCAAGACATACCGACCGACGACCCAGACGCTGCGTTACCGCACGACGATCGTCAACGACGACATTACGACCCGGCATCCGCATAAGCCGTTGATCGAGCCCAAGCCGCGCACCGGCGGGCGCCGGAACTCCGGCGACATGACGATGCGCTTCATCGGCGGCGGGCATAAGCGCAAGCTGCGCATCATCGATTTCAAGCGCGACAAGACAGGGATTCCGGCTACAGTGGTCAGCATTGAATACGATCCCAACCGTTCGCCGCGCATTGCACTGCTAGCCTATGCCGATGGGGAGAAGCGTTACATTATTCAGCCGGAAGGGTTGAAGGTGGGGCAGAAGGTGGTCAGCGGTCCCGAAGCGGATATTCTTGTGGGCAACGCGCTGCCGTTGCGAAATATTCCTCCCGGCACGCAGATCCACAATCTGGAATTAAAGCCTGGAAAGGGCGGCCAGATGGTGCGCTCGGCCGGCGGGGCGGCACAGCTGGTCGC
>JBAVZU010000208.1:0-16024 GCA_049588915.1 Candidatus Sulfotelmatobacter sp. | reverse complement strand
CTTCCGGCCAATACTCGTTTCATTCACATCGCCAAGAATAACCGCGAACTTACTGATGTTGCCTTTCGCCTGCAGATCATCGACTCGGTCGACCAGATCGAAAATATTTATTGGGATCTGGTCTATGCGTACGAAAATGCGCGCGTGCAGAATGAATCGCTATCCTTTGCCCAGAAAACTTTATCGGACACGAAGAAGCAGGTGGAGATCGGCAGCCTGGCTCCCATCGAAACTGTACGCGCACAAAGCACCGTAGCCCAGGATCAGCAACTGGTGACTACCGCCCAGACCAATCTGCAGCTCGAACAATTGCTGATGAAGAATGCTTTGACCCGCACTTTGAAGGATCCGACGCTGGCGACAGCCGAGGTTATTCCGACTTCCACCACGGAAATTCCAGCAGAAGAACAGGTGGTCCCGACCGAGGATTTAATCAACGACGCGCTGCGCCATCGCGCAGAACTGGTTGAAACCCGTATCGATTTGAACAGTCGCGATTACAGCAACAAGGCCGTACGCAGCGCCCTCCTGCCAACGCTGGACCTCTTTGCCTACTATGGCGGATCCGGCCTCGGCGGCTCACAGAATCCCGCAAACCTCTGCGCGAACCAGACCCCGAACCAACTGTTGCTGGGTTTCTGTGCAGGTGTCAACCCGGACACGGGTACGACCGAGATACCGCCTGTCGCGCCTGTGGGGCTCGGTTCAACATGGAATCAGCTGGTAAATTCGACTGCTCCTGACAAGGGCGTCGGCCTGTCACTCAACATCCCATTGCGCAACCGGGCCGCGCAAGCAGTGCAGGTTCGCTCGGAGTTGGAATACCGGCAGGCGCAGATGCGCCAGCAGCAGATCGAGAATCAGGTCGGTATCGAAGTTCGAAACGCACAGTACGCGGTCCAGCAAAACCGCGCCAGCGTGGATTCCGCCAAAGCTGCGCTCGACCTGGCACGCCAATCACTGGATGCCGAGCAGAAGAAATATCAGTTCGGTACGTCGACGACCACGCTCGTCCTGCAATATCAGAGCCAGTTGGCGACCGCCGAATCGGCTCTGGTGAATGCCGCGGTCGCCTATGAGAAGTCGCGCATCGAACTCGACCGTGCGACTGGAAATCTGCTCGATCACAATGGAATCAGCCTGGACGACGCGGCCCGCGGCCAGGTCACCCGGCTGCCAAACGTCCCATACATTGCACCGCGCAAGAACTTGCCCTCTGTGGCACAACCGCCGCCACAGACTTCGCAGCAGCCACAGTAACTAATAATGTGGAGGAAGAAAACAGACACGTCGCGGAGTGGATCTGTTTGCTTCTTCTCACAATTCTTTACAATCTGCCGACGTTTCGCGCGCTGCATCCCGCTAAGATGGTGTGAGCGCGGAATGACTTGCGCTTCCAGCTGTCAAAAATCATATTGCTTACTCATAGGACCTACCATCGTTCCCGTCTAAGGAGACGAATTATGTCTGTGTTTCCGCTCCGACCGATTGCGGCGTTCTCGCGTCGCGACGTAGTGCTGAGCACCATCTTGATGGCGTTTTTCATGCCGCTGCTGTTGTCAATCTCGCTGCCCGCACAGAATGACCCGCCGGCTCCCACTCCTCAAAGCGCCCCAGCTCCTGCTTTGCCTCAGGCGGTGCATTTGCAGGATTACTCCAAACCACGCCCGGCCTTTCCTCATATTCTGCAACCTTACAAGGCGCAGCAAGTGCCGCAACCGAACGTTGGAAACTCCCCGCGCATCGATGGGCTCATACGCGACGGCAAGATCTATCTCTCGATTGACGACGCCGTCGCGCTTACGCTGGAGAACAATTTAGATCTCGATATCGCTCGCTACAACCTCAACATCGCGGACACGGATTATCTTCGCGCGAAGTCTGGCGCCAACATTCTCGGCGTCAACGCCGGCATTGTGCAGAACACGCCCGGTGGAGGCGTTGGCGGCCTGGGTGGGACCGTGGGCTCCGGCACTGGCGGAACCACCGTCGCGGCAAGCGGAGTAGGAACTGGAACCAACGGACTCGTGAGTTCGACGCTCGGGATCGGCGCACCGATCACCAGCTTCGATCCGGTGCTGACCGGCACACTGCAACTCGATAAGGATGATGTGGAATCCGTCAGCGTATTCAGCCCGATCCCCGTCATCGCCCAAAATACTTACACCGCAAACTTTGGCTATACCCAGGGCTTTGCATGGGGCACAGCCATCAACGCTGCATTCAACAATAACCATCTGACCACAAATAATCCGACCACTCTGCTGACTCCCGACCTGAGTTCGAATTTCCAATTCAAGATTACGCAAAACCTTCTGCAAGGTTTCGGCCCAGGGCCCAATCTGAGATTCATTCGCATCGCCAAAAACAACCGGGAGATTTCCGACGTCGCTTTTCGCTTGCAAGTTATTACTACGGTCGACCAGATCGAGAACATCTACTGGGATCTCGTCTATGCCTACGAAAACGTGCGCGTTCAGCAGGAAGCCCTTACTTACGCGCAGAAAGCTCTGGATGATTCCAGGCAACAGGCGAAAGTCGGCACCGTTCCTCCCATTCAAGTGGTTAGCGCACAGAGCACATTCTCCACGGATCAGCAGAACTTGATCCTGGCCCAGAACAATCTCCAACTGCAAGAGCTGCTTATGAAGAATGCGCTCAGCCGCAATATCGACGATCCGGTGCTGGCGGAAGCCGACGTGATTCCGACTTCGACCATGCAACTCCCCGAACAAGAGCCTGTCGTACCGACGCAAGACCTGATCAATCAGGCGCTCGATCATCGCGCCGAGCTCGTGGAATCACGCATCGATCTCAACTCCCGCGAACTGAGCAGTAAGGCTGTGCGCAATGCCTTGCTGCCAACGCTCGATGCGTTCGCCTATTACGGCGGCTCGGGAGTCGGCGGAAATATCAATCCGCTTATTCCCGCCTGCCCGTCTTCGGCCAAGTTCTGCTATACGCAGAGCACAAACCCGCCGCCATTTCAAACCGCAACCTCGGTAGGCTATGGCAGCACCCTGAACCAGCTCGTGAACTCTACTGCTCCCGACAAGGGCATGGGGCTCACGCTCAATATTCCCCTGCGCAACCGCGAAGCGCAGGCTAATCAGGTGCGCGCGGAACTGGAGGACCGGCAGGCCCAGGTGCGTTTGCACCAACTCGAGAATCAAGTCCGCATTGAAGTGCGCAACGCGCAATTTGACGTAAGACAAAACCGCGCTTCCGTGCAGGCGGCCCAGTATGCGGTCGATTTCGCGCGTCAGACGCTGGATGCGGATCAGCAGAAGCTCAAGGTCGGACTCACGACGACAACGGCGATCCTGCAGGATGCCTCCGTTCTGACCACTTCCGAATCGAACCTGGTTTCCGCAAAAGCGGCGTATGAAAAGTCGTGCATCGAGCTTGATCGAGCTACAGGACTCCTGCTCGATCACTCCAACATCGACGTTTCCGAGGCAACGCGCGGTCAAGTGACGCACCTGCCGAACGTTCCTTATGTCGCCCCTCGCCGGGATGTTGCCCCTGGACCAGCTGCTCAGCCGCAGGCGACCTCCCCGCAAACGCCGCCGTCGTAGTCCACCCCTACGTGGGAGATACTTAGCCGTCAGTTCTATATCGGGGGCTGGACGATGTATTCTTCCTCGCGTGACCCTATCAGTCGTCATCATCACCTATAACGAAGAAGCTAACCTCGGGTGCACGCTGCAAAGCGTGCAGTCGCTGGTTGCCGACGGCAAAGGAGAGATCATCGTCGTGGACTCGGGCTCGACCGATCGCACGGTCGAGATTGCAAAGTCATTCGGTGCGAAAGTCTTTGTTGAGGATTGGAAAGGCTACGCCGCACAGAAAAACTCGGCGATCGACAAGGCAACCGGAGATTGGATTCTGAGTTTGGACGCGGATGAAGAAGTTGATCCCGAACTGCTCGAAGTTCTAAAAGCGCGTGGTGACAAGAAGTGGCCTCCAATTCGTGCTAGCCGCGAATGGTGCCTCACTATGGAACATAGTGGTTCGGAGACTCTGGAGCTGCTTAACGGTGAGGCCGTCGGATTTCTCGTCCGCCGTAGAAACTATTTCCTGGGCCGATGGATCAGCTACGGCGGCTTCTGGCCGGATCCCAAGTTGCGCCTGTTTCGCCGCGGAAGTGGTCAGTTCGAGAGTCGTGCCGTGCATGAAGACGTTTCTGTCGAGGGACCGGTCAGCACTCTTCGATATGGCGCGCTCATCCATCACTCCTACCCCACGCTCTCGGACTACATTGAGCACATGAACCGCTATGCATCGCTTGGGGCCGAGATGGTTGTGGCGAAGGCCGATGGCAAGATTCGGTTCAGTGTGATCAACATCGTGCTACACCCACTGACAACCTTTATCTACAATTATTTTTTCCGGCTCGGCTTTCTCGACGGCCGTGAAGGCCTGCTGCTGCATCTTTACCACGCAGTATATGTCTCGTGGAAATACTCCAAGGCGTGGGAATTGAGCCGGGAGCGGCACACCAAACAGATGTCATCCTGCGTGCGGTGAGAAATTCGCAAACGCGAACTTCTCACGCAGTCGAAGGATCCCTGTAATCCTAGGCCTGAATTGGTAGCGTCTGTGGAGTTCTCGGCATCGCCGTCGGCACGAGCAGCGCCAGCATCGGCAGTGCGCCTGAAGGCCCCGCGGTAGATGATGCGCTCTAGAAAATGGCTGGAAGTTCATCAGGAACAATTCCGGACCGACCGGTCGTTCGATCCGCGCTGAGCCGTCTTGCCCGCAGGCTCGCGCTTCCTTATGATCACAACAGAACACCGGGGTTCCTATGGAGAAGAAGCAGTCGAAACAGGTTGCCGAGAGTCCCATCGGCGATGTTTTTGAGAACCGCCATCCTTCGGCAGGGGAGAAGGATTGGGCTGAGAAGACTCTTGCACCTGCCCTCGAGAAAGCCCCCGAACGTCCGATCGGCGCTCCTACCGGGGTAAATGTCGATGAACACGGACACGCTCGCTTCACTACGATTTCTGGCGTTCCCATTCGCCGTCTCCACACCCAAGCGGATCTTCCCGAAGACTGGAGTGGAGAAAAATATCTTGGTTATCCTGGCCAGCCGCCCTACACGCGCGGCATTCACGCCACCGGATATCGGGGCAAGCTTTTCACGATGCGGCAATTCTCCGGCTTCGCTTCGCCCGAGGAGACCAACCAGCGCTACAAGTATTTACTGGAGCATGGGGGCGGCGGCCTTTCCGTCGCATTCGATTTACCCACGCTGATGGGTTACGACTCCGACCATCCTGCGAGCGAAGGCGAAGTGGGCAAGTGCGGCGTTGCCATCGACTCGCTGGAAGACATGGAAATTCTCTTTGGTGGCATCGATCTGGAAAAGACGACCGTATCGATGACCATCAATTCGCCCGCCTCGGTATTGTGGGCAATGTATCTGGTCGTTGCCGAAAAGCAGGGCGCGGACTGGAAGAAGATTTCCGGCACAATCCAAAACGACATCCTCAAGGAATACATCGCGCAGAAGGAATACATCTACCCGCCGGCGCCTTCTATGCGCTTGGTGATCGACACCTTTGAGTTCGGCTCGAAGTTTACGCCGCGCTTCAACACCATTTCGATCAGCGGATATCACATCCGCGAGGCCGGTTCGACTGCGCTGCAAGAACTTGCGTTTACTCTGTATGACGGCATTGAGTACGTGGAGTGGGCCCTGCGGCGCGAACTGGACGTGGATGATTTCGGTCCGCGGCTCAGCTTTTTCTTCAACGCTCACAACGACTTCTTCGAGGAGATTGCCAAATATCGTGCCGCCCGTAAGATCTGGGCTAAAGTCATGCAAGAGCGGTTCGGCGCAAAAAACGCGCGCGCCTGGCTGATGCGATTTCACACTCAGACTGCCGGAGTCTCACTGCCCGCGCAACAGCCCAAGAACAACATTGCGCGCGTAGCATTGCAGGCATTAGCCGCGGTGCTAGGAGGAACGCAGTCCTTGCACTGCGACTCATACGATGAAGCGTTGGCATTACCCACCGAAGAAGCAGCGCGTATCGCACTGCGCACGCAGCAGATCATCGCTTATGAATCGGGCGCCGCGCAAACCGTGGATCCGCTGGGTGGATCGTACTTTCTTGAAGCCTTAACTCTTGAAATCGAAAAAGGTGCGTTCGAGTACTTCGCCAAACTGGATGCTATGGGCGGAATGGTGAAGGCCATCGAACGTGGCTATCCGCAAAAAGAAATTGCGGAAGCCTCTTATCAGTATCAGCGGGCGGCTGAAGCGAAGGAGAAAGTGGTCGTAGGAGTTAACGAATTTGTGGTCGACGAAGCATCGCCCCACATTCTTTACATTGACGAAAGCGTCGCGCGACAGCAGGCGTCAAAATTGAAGGCACTTCGTGCTCGGCGATCGAATGAGGAGGTGCAACGGCGCCTCGATGCTCTAAAACAAGCTGCAGCTCAGGAACCTGGAGCAGGAGCGGGCGGAAGCATTTCCTCCGCGAATACGATGCCGTACATCGTGGATGCAGTCCGAGCCTACGCGACCGTCGGCGAAATTTGCGAGACCCTGCGCAAGGTCTACGGAACTTATACAGAGGTGAGCATCACGTAGAAACCAATGCGGCTCGGCCTGAAAGGCGGCGTGAGTCGCCAAGACGAAGTCGATTCAAAACGGGAACTTTCTAAAGATTGTAGCGCCATCCGCCAAATTCTCTCTTGCTTCCGATTTATGATTGAGGTCGCAGCTGCAACCTCAAATGAAAAAAGAAAAACAAGCCATTCTGCTCAGTATGCCCAAACGGCGCATAACGCTAGCCTCTACCGTGGAATCGCGTATTCTGCTACTCCGCCATCAGCGTGTGATTCTCGACGTAGATATTGCGGAGCTTTACGGAGTCCCGGTGAGAGTTCTGAATCAACAGGTCAAGCGCAATCGGGATCGATTTCCCCGCGACTTCGTTTTTCAGCTAACAGCGAGAGAGCACGAAAACTTGAGATCACAATTTGTGATCTCAAGTGACAAGCACGGCGGCCGTCGATATCCACCTTATGCGTTTACCGAACATGGCGCAATCATGGCTGCAACCGTGCTGAATTCCGAGCGAGCCGTAGAGATGAGCGTGTTTGTGGTGCGCGCGTTCGTTCGGTTACGCGAGATGCTGGCTACGAATCGCAAGCTCGCGGTGAAAATAGATGAGTTGGAAAGTCGGCTCGACACGCATGACTCGACCATTCAGGAGTTGATAGAGGCAATCAAGGAGTTGATGACACCCGACGCCCCGCCGCGCAAACGCATCGGATTTCAGCTCCCCGCCGGTAAGGGTAAAGGGCAATTGCGCGCCACCTTCTCGCCAAGATCGTGACAAGAGGCTCACGCTAGTTCTCGCCGACCGACTTGGTGGCAAATAACTTTGCCAGAGTTCGCGGAGGTGATCGACGCCTGTATTCGTTTTCTATTCGCTTTCGCTGAAAATGTGTTAAGGATAATGCATGCGAAAAGCGATCAATCATCTCAAAAAATCCGATCCAGTAATGGATGCAATCATCAAGCGCATTGGCCCCTGCCGGATGCAGTTCGGGCCGCCCGCGTTTCACAGCCTGGCAGAGGCCATCGTCTACCAGCAACTGAACGGCAAGGCTGCTGAAACAATTTTCAAACGCTTTGCGGCGCTGGCCGGCGAACCGCTCACGCCCGAGGGAATTCTCAAACTAAGCGATGAACAGATGCGTAGCGCAGGGCTGTCGAAACAGAAATCCGGCTATCTGAAAGATCTCGCCACAAAAACGGCAACAGGTGTCCTGGACTTTGTGCGGATCTCGGGGCTTTCCGATGCAGAAGTGATCGAGCATTTGACCCAGGTGAAAGGGATTGGCGTTTGGACGGCGCAAATGTTTCTCATGTTTACGCTGAAGCGCGAGAATGTGCTACCGACAGGAGATTTTGGTGTCCGCATGGCGATATACAAGCATTATCTCGATGCGCGGCGCGCCAAGGCGACGAAAAAGTCTCCCGCGGGGAAGACGCCGGCAAAGGTCAAGAAGGGCCCCAAGCCGAAGATCAAACTTCCCACACCGGAGGAGATGGAAAAGATTGCAAAGTGCTGGGAACCCTATCGCAGCGTGGCGTGCTGGTATCTGTGGCAAAGTATCGATACAAAAACAATTTGATTCGACTAGGCAGGAGCAGTTGCCGCTGTGCTTCACGGCGGGCTCTGTGGTTAAATGAAGGGCGATGGCCGAGCTTAAGATTCGCGTGCTGGTTGCCAAGCCGGGCCTCGATGGGCACGACCGTGGCGCTAAAGTAATTGCACGCGCTTTGCGCGATGCCGGCATGGAAGTTATTTACACCGGCTTGCGGCAAACTCCCGAAATGATTGTCAGCGCTGCGCTGCAGGAAGATGTGCAGGTGATCGGTCTCTCAATTCTTTCAGGCGCGCACAATGCGATCGTGCCGCGGGTAATGGATTTGCTGAAGCAGAACAAAATGGATGACGTGCTGGTGCTGGTAGGCGGCATTATTCCGGATCAGGATATTGCCGCTCTCAAGCAATTCGGTGTGGCCGCAATTTTCCAGCCGGGCACCGCAATGGATGACATCGTGAAGTTCATCCGCGCAAACGTAAAGGGTGCGGGCGTGCCGACTACAGGCTGAGAGAGTGATTGGGCATCCAATTCCTCTTACAATCGAATCTACTTAAGGGAAAGCCGTAAGCCTGATAAGCCGATTCTGATCCCCAAAATGCCAATTCCAAATTCAACCAGCATCCGGCAACGGCTTGAAAGAACTGTTGGCCCCGCGCCGTGGTATTGGAAAACATTTCCGGCATTTCAGTCCGCCTCCGGGCAACGCTTTGTTTGGACGCATCATGGCGAAGAAGGTCCTGTTGGCTATGTGATTTCGCTCGCTCTGGAGCACGAGCCGGAAAGGCCTCGGCTGGCGCTGAATACTTACTGCAGACCCTTTTTGGTGTCGCCGGAGTGTATGGGGATCTGGTGCCCGGAGGGCCGCAACATTCGTTTCACAGGTTTTCATCCCCATAAATTGCAGGCTTTCGAACCGGCTGAGATCGCGGGATGGTTCAAGCAGTCTTCCGATCGAATATACGCCAAAACTCCGCCGGTCGCGGACTTCGAACTGCCACTCAGTCTGGACCAAGGGATGCACAAGGTGGAAGTGCCGCCTCAACTTGCGGCTATCGATGAATTGATCGTGCCCACTAGCTACAAGGCAACTTCCGATGACGATCCGGCATTTGCTTTGTTTGTGCTGTATCTCCAAGCGGGACTGGTGGAAGTTCTTCCGCAGAAATGGTTCACAGCCACACAGTACCAAGTCGGAAGGCAGTGGATATCGCGCGCGGCTCGCGATCAGGAATCGCATCGAATTTTTGGGGAATGCTTCGGCGCGGGAATTTTTCTGCTGGAAGAAGATGGCTGCCAGTTGGCAGACTGGATAGAGAGGCAGTCGTAGCTACCTAACACCTCTTCCTCGATGTCCGAATTCCATTTTCATCTCGACAAGCTTGATGGCGCATGGATTTTACGTTTGCGCTCTGAGGATGGGATAAACCGGTTAACCGAGGCATGCCTGCTCTCTTTAGCCGAGACGATCCGCCAGCTCAAACACCATGGTCAGGCACTCATCATCACGGGAAATGCAAAATTCTTTTCGGCGGGTGCCGATCTAAAGGAAATTGAGGCCCTTAAAGGTCCCGCAGCTTTCGAATTCTCCAGAATCGGCCAGTCGCTGATGCAATCTGTTGAACATTTTCCAACACCGGTGTATGCCGCCATCTCTGGATACTGCATGGGTGGAGGCTTGGATTGGCTTTGGCGTGCCATCACCGTATCACTTCGCATCAGGCACTGTTTGGGCATCGCGGCGCGGCCTGGGATTAATAACCGGGTGGGGTAGAACGCAAAGACTGCCGCGCCTTGTGGGCAAGAGCATCGCTCTTCAGATGTTCGTCGCGGCGGAAAAAATCACTGCGCAGCACGCTCTGGCGATCGGACTATTTGATGGCATCGTGGCGGATCCTGTCGCCGAGGCCCTGCATCGCATTCAGATTCGCACCTCGATAACTCAAGCTCCCCCGTTGTAAGCCTAAATGTAACGGGCGCGTTGCGCCGCGCCGGTGGAGTGTTATACCGTAAGCAGTCCGCTCTCTGTTCACGTCCATGGCTGATCACAGCGAAGTCTCCGGGGCCGTCACTTCCCAGGCAACGAACATCCTCACAACCAAAGTCGATCCTACTTCGGCGCGCTTCGAGGCCAACATGCGCTTCCTCGCGGATGTGATGTCGCAAGTGCGCAACGAGGGTGAGAAGATTTGCGAGGGTGGCGGCCCGAAGGCCATTGAAAGTCAGCATGCCAAGGGACGCCTCACTGCGCGTGAACGCATTGAACTACTGATCGACCCCGGTACTTTTTTCGAGCTCGGAGTCTACGCAGCCTATGGCATGTATGAAGAGTGGGGTGGCGCCGCTGCGGCGGGCGTGATCATCGGGATCGCGCGCGTCGAGACTCGCATGGTGATGATCATCGCAAATGACGCTACCGTGAAGGCCGGCGCATTTTTCCCGATGACGTCAAAGAAAGTGATTCGCGCCCAGAACATCGCCATCGAGAATCATATCCCCACCATTTATTTGGTAGATTCGGCTGGGGTTTTTCTGCCGCTGCAGGAAGATGTTTTTCCCGACACGGACGACTTCGGCCGTGTCTTCCGCAATAACGCGGTCATGTCCGCGCTCGGCATTCCGCAGATCGCGGCCATCATGGGAATGTGCGTGGCCGGTGGCGGATATCTGCCCGTAATGTGCGACCACGTTTTGATGACGGACGGCAGCGGATTATTTCTGGCCGGCCCTGCGCTGGTGCAGGCGGCGATCGGACAGAAAGTTTCCGCTGAGGACTTGGGCGGTGCGGCCATGCATGCTGGCATCAGCGGCACCGTGGATTTCCGGGAGCCGGATGATCCCGCTTGCCTAGCGCGCATTCGCTCCATTGTTGAAAAATGGGGATACCGCCGGCAATCTTGCTGGGATCGTAAAAAGCCTGTCGAGCCGGCGCTGGCCGCGGAAGAGATTTACGGTATTTACGATTCGTCCGCCGCCCGTCCCTACGATATGAAAGAGATTCTGGCTCGCGTTCTCGATGGCAGCCGCTTCGATGAATACAAACCGGAATATGGCAAAACTGTCATCTGCGGCTACGGGCGCGTCGGCGGATTCGCCGTGGGCATTGTCGCCAACCAGAAGATGCACGCACACCAGACCGACCATGAAGGCCACAAGCGCATCGAATTCGGCGGCGTTATCTATACCGAATCGGCGGAAAAGGCAGCTCGTTTCATCATGGACTGCAACCAGAATCTGATTCCGCTGGTTTTCTTTCACGACGTGAATGGCTTCATGGTGGGCCGCGACGCGGAGTGGAGCGGCATCATCAAAGCCGGCGCGAAGATGGTGAATGCAGTGTCCAATTCTGTTGTTCCGAAGATCACTGTGATCGTAGGCGGATCGTTCGGCGCGGGACATTATGCAATGTGCGGTAAAGCATTCGATCCACGATTCGTATTTGCCTGGCCAACCGCGCGCTATGCCGTGATGAGCGGCGATTCAGCCGCCGGAACTCTGGTCGAGATCAAAGTGAAACAACTGGAGCGCGGCGGCAAAAAGCTGAGTGAAGAAGAAAAGAAAGAGCTTTATGAATCCGTGAAGCGCACCTATGACGAGCAGACGGATCCGCGCTACGGTGCAGCCAGGTTGTGGATCGACAAAATCATCGATCCCATCGAAACGCGCGACGCCATCACGCAGGCTCTCGAGGCGGCGGCGCTCAATCCCGACGTTCCTGAGTTCAAGGTGGGAGTGCTGCAGACATAGAGTCGCCACGGTTTTACACAGATTAATCCTGATAAAGAAAGTTCTTGTTCTTGGTTTGATCCGTCAGAATCCGTCTGAATCACTGGCAGGTTTTGAAATGTCCGAAACCATCAAACTGATCGAATGTCCGCGCGATGCCTGGCAGGGGCTGAAGGGCCACATTCCGCCCCATATCAAACGCGCTTACTTGCAGGCCTTGATCAGCGCGGGATTCAAGCATATCGATGCCGTCTCATTCGTGTCGCCTAAAGCCGTGCCTCAAATGGCGGATTCCGAGGAAATCTTGAAAGAACTCGATCCGCCCGACGATGTTGAGATTATCGGCATAGTGGTGAACGAAAGGGGAGCGCACCGAGCTATCAACACGCACGCGGTTCGCACCTTGGGATTTCCTTATTCGATTTCAGAAACCTTTTTGCGCAAGAATCAAAACCAGTCCCCCGAGGACGCGTTCGAGCAACTGGAGGAGATTCAGAAAAAAGCCGACGATGCCGGGCTCGACGTTGTGGTTTATATCTCGATGGCGTTCGGCAATCCGTATGGCGATCTTTGGAACGTCAAAGAGGTCATCGAAGCTATTTCGCTCTTCGAAGTCGACAACCTGCGGATGATCTCTCTGGCCGATACTATTGGAATGGCTGTGCCCGCACAGATCGGCGAACTGGTGAGTGCGGTGATGGCAAGGTACGATTACCTCGAGATCGGAGTGCATCTGCATAGCCGTCCAGAAGAAGCCGCTGCGAAAGTTCTGGCGGCTTACGATGCAGGTTGCCGGCGCTTTGATTCGGCGATCGGTGGCCTGGGCGGTTGCCCGTTCGCGCAAGATGCGCTCGTCGGAAACATCGCGACCGAAAAAGTGATCGAGGCTCTCCGCCAGCGTAACGCAGAGTTGCCACCGTTGAAGCCTTTGGATGCGTTACTCCGTGCCACCTCCGAGATAGGATCGAGGTACGCGAACTCCATCGACGACGATTAGACTTCCGCTATGAACTATAAGACTATCCAAATCTCATACGACTCCGGCTTCGCCACGATCACGTTGAACCGTCCGGAGAAGCGAAACGCGATCAGCTTCGAGTTGATTGACGAACTGCTCGGCGGGCTAAAGGAAGTGGAAAACTCCGACGCGCTGGTGCTGATTCTCACGGGCGCAGGCAAGGCTTTCTGCTCCGGCATGGACCTTGAGAATCTAAAAGCATTGATCGGCCGGTCGCCCGAGCAGAATCTGAAAGACTCGGAGACGATGGTACGGTTGTTCCGCACGCTGTATGAATTTCCCAAGGTTACGATTGCGGCCGTGAATGGCGCTACCCTCGCCGGCGGTACCGGGCTGGCCTTGCTCTGTGACTTTACTCTCGCCGTCCCGGAGGCGAAGTTCGGCTACACCGAGGTGCGCATCGGATTTGTGCCGGCAATCGTTTCTACTTTCTTGCGGCGCCAGGTCGGAGAAAAGCAAGCTCGCGATCTGTTGCTGACCGGAAGGATTTTCGGCGCGGAGGAAGCGTTCCGCATGGGTTTGCTCAGTGAAATCGTGGCGCCGGAGAGCCTGATGTCGCGAGCGCAAGAGCTGGCCGCGCTCCTGATGCAGAACAGCCCAGCTTCGTTGCGAGCGACAAAGAAGCTGCTAAGTGATCACGCCCGCACCGAACTGGATGCGCAAATTGAATCAGCGGTGCGCGAAAATGCTGCCATCCGCGCTACTGCCGACTTCCGCGAAGGCATTGCCTCATTTCTCGAGAAGCGTAAACCGGTGTGGAGCGGCAAATGAATTCGAACCATCCACAGGCGGTCAATGAAACCCGGCTCCGCGTGCGCTACGCGGAAACCGATCAGATGGGTGTGGTCTACCATTCCAACCACTTCATCTGGTTTGAGGTCGGACGCGTCGAACTGTTGCGGCAGCTGGGATTTTCCTATCGCGACATGGAGAAAAACGATGGCTGCTTTATCGCTGTGGTCGAAGCGAAGTGCCGCTATCGCGCCCCCGTTCGCTATGACGAAGAAGTCCTGGTGCGCACGGAGTTGCTCAATGTACGCGATTCGGTAATCCACTTCAGTTACGAATTGCGGCGCAATGACGATGGCGTTTTACTGGCGGAGGGCGAAACCACGCATATCGTAACGGATGCCGACATGAAAGCCGCGATACTGCCAAAACAATATCTCGACGTGTTTCGCGCGGCGGTAGGAAAACTGCAAGCTGGTCTGTAGAAAACTACTATACAAAATAAGGAACTTTCTTGAACGCACTTCACATCAACGGTAACGATCTCACCCTCGAGGCAGTCCGCGAAGTCGCCGCAGATCGTCGCCCCGTGCTGCTTCTGGCGGCCGCGCGTGAAGCCGTGGACCGGGCCCGGGCTGTCGTGGATGAGATCGTCTCCAGCAACAAATTGGCGTATGCCGTCACTACAGGTGTGGGCCAGCTGAGTGACGTGCGCATTGTTGGCGATCAGATTCGCGAACTGCAAGTCAACCTGGTGCGCTCACACGCGGCCGGAGTGGGAGATCCACTTCCCGTGGCTGAGGTGCGCGCCATGATGCTTCTGCGCGCCAATTCTCTGGCCAAAGGCTGTTCTGGCGTACGCGCGATCGTCATCGATACACTGTGCGAAATGCTCAATCGCGGCGTCACGCCCTACGTTCCCTCGCAAGGCAGCGTGGGCGCCAGTGGAGACCTTGCTCCTCTCGCCCATCTTGCTTTGGCTCTCATCGGCGAAGGCGAGTGTATTGACACAACCGGCGCACGCATCTCCAGCGGCGATGCATTGAAGAGAGCACAGATCAAGGCGTTAGTCCTCGAAGCCAAGGAATGCATCTCACTGATCAATGGAACTCAAGGCATGCTGGCCGTGGGCACGCTGGCGCTTCTGAATGCGGAAACGCTGGTCAACACGGCCGACGTTTTAGGCGGCCTCAGCTGCGATGCGCTGAAAGGCACCGATACCGCCTTCGATGAACGTATACACAACGCGCGCCCGCACCCCGGACAAATCAAGTCGGCCGCGAACTTGCGCATGATGCTCGAAGGCAGCCAGATTCGCGAATCGCACCGGCAATGCGGCCGTGTGCAGGACGCCTATTCCTTGCGCTGCATCCCTCAGGTGCACGGCGCGGTGCGCGACACGCTAGCGCATTGCCGTGAAGTGTTCGAAATCGAGGCGAATTCGGCGGTAGATAATCCGCTCGTGTTTATCCCCTCTGCAACTTATGCAGGGACAGCAGCCTCGGCCGTCCGGGCGCAGCGAAGCTCAGCGGCAGATTCCGGCGATGTGATTTCCGGAGGAAATTTCCACGGTGAGCCGCTGGCATTTGCTTTGGATTTTCTTGCGATCGCGTTAAGCGCCCTCGCTGGCATCAGCGAGCGCCGGATCGAGCGTCTGGTGAATCCGGCGCTCAGCGAGGGTTTGCCGCCGTTCCTCGCGAACCGCGCGGGCTTGAATTCCGGCTTCATGCTGGCGCAGGTCACGGCCGCGGCACTGGTCAGCGAGAACAAAGTGCTGGCTCATCCTGCGTCGGTGGATTCGATTACCACCTCCGGCAACAAGGAAGATTATGTTTCCATGGGTATGACGGCGGCGAACAAACTCAAGCGTATCGTGAATAACACGCGTAGCGTGCTCGCCATAGAAGCCATGGCCGTGGCCCAGGCACTCGATTTTCTCGCCCCACTGAAAACATCGAAGCGCGGACAAGCCGCGCATGCCGCGATTCGGTCCGTGTGCCCTACGGTCGACAAAGATCGGGTCATGTACAAAGACTTCGAGCGGTTGACGGAACTAATTGCCGCTGGGAAAGTGGCTGAGGCGTTGCGCTAATCCGGAGACACGGGAACGGAGTGCCGTGTGAAAACCTACGTATTTGGTGCGGGCGCGTCGGTCCACGCAGGCTATCCTCTCGCTTCCGCGCTATGGTCCTGCTTGGAGAGGTGGGTTGCGGATTCTCTTCCAGCGAATCACGAGTATCGATCTGTTGTTGAGCAGATCAATGAACTCGATCCGTCAAGGCCGTTTGAGATGGTGCTCAGCGATCTGAACGATCGCATAGCTGGGACTTCTGACCGTTTTCACCGAGTCATCCTATCGTCGCTGCGATCCCAAACCGAGTATCTACTGTTCCATTGGCTTGACTCTGCTCGCCCCAATGG
>JBAVZU010000207.1:0-19329 GCA_049588915.1 Candidatus Sulfotelmatobacter sp. | reverse complement strand
TTCTTGCCCTGATGGTTTTCAGCTCTATCATCTCTTACCTGAAGGCGGGAAAAATCAGGCGAAGTCAGGATGCCGCCTTCGAGGTACGCGTCCCGTCATTCGTAGCCGCCATCCAATTGCAGCGGGATTTAAATCAGACTCAGGTCAAAGGCCGCCAGGCCATCCTCGCCGGTACACAACCAGCCAGGTTAGCCGAAACCAGAAAGTTATTCGAGCAGACTTGGAAGGATGTCGAAAGAGACATCGCCGTGATCGAGAGGTTGGCTCCAAGCTGGACCGATCCAGAGAACCGGGATCGGATGAAAGAAATTCAGAAGCAGCTTCCCTTGCTTCGCGCCGTTCAGGAGGCTGCGATAACACGCGGGGCAAGCCGGGAGCACAATGCGCTCGCTAAGGCGGGGAACGATTCCGCCGACCGCGCCACGCCGATCAATATAGCCACGAAGAAGTCGCTCGGCAGCCTGGCGGATTCATTCGACAAGCAGGTGGCCGACACCAAGAACGAACTCAGCGCAGACAACCGCTCTTTGAACCTGACGGTGGCGCTGACTACCTTCGCGGCATTCGTAATTGGAATTTCGGTGGCAGTTTTACTGGAGCGGATAATCTCTGGCGCAACGCGTTCGGTTCTGGTCCGGGCAGAAGCCATCGCGGCGGGAGATTTAGCCTTTGATGATTTAGAAGTTCGCAGCCAGGATGAACTGGGCGACTTGACTCGAGCCATCAATACCATGAGTGGCAACCTGAAACGCATGATCCTTCGCCATATCGCAAAATTCACTTCAAGTGGCCAGCGCCAGCGAGGAACTTTCCTCTTCGGCCACGCTGCAGGCACAGGGAGCCGACCACCAGAAGGACCAAGCGGCGCAGGTCGCAACGGCCATGCAGGAAATGTCATGCACGGTTCAGCAGGTTTCAGAAAATTGCACTCGCGCTGCGGAAGCGTCGCGCAAGGCTGCCGAAACAGCTCGCGAAGGCGGTACGGTCGTGGAACAAGCCTTGGCCCAAATGAACTCGATCGCTGAATCCGTTGGCGGTACTGCCAAGAAGATTGCAGAACTGGGGCGGAGTTCCGATCAGATCGGACGAGTCGCCGGCGTCATCGATGATATCGCCGACCAGACCAATCTATTGGCTCTCAATGCTGCTATCGAAGCAGCACGCGCCGGAGAACAAGGCCGCGGCTTTGCCGTGGTAGCTGACGAAGTTCGCAAACTGGCCGAGCGCACCACCATCGCAACGAAAGAAATTGCCGAGATGATCATGACCATTCAGGAGGGAGCCAAGGGAGCGGTGCAAGCCATGGAGGTGGGCAGCCGGCAGGTTCAAGAAGGAGTGGTTTCAACTGCTCGCTCCGGCGAGTCACTGCAGCACATTATCCGGATGTCGGAGGACGTCGGTTCCATGATTAGCCACATTGCAACCGCGGCGACCGAGCAATCGGGAGCAACCGCCGAAGTTAACCAGAGCATGGACCAGATTGCTCGACTGGTGAATGAATCTGCCGTATCCTCTCAGGAATCCGCCAAAGCCTGCCAGGATTTGTCAGAGTTGGCCTTGGCCCTGCAGAACATGGTCGGCAGCTTCAAATTGCCAGGCCCGCGTGACGGCAAAGCCTCCACCAGCAGTCGGGAATTTGATGCTTCCAGTTCTGCCGACTCCCAGAACGACAACGCCCTTGCGGCAGCGGCGCACTAGAGAGACGTCACCCGAAAAGCCCTGGTTTACTTTCAGCATAGACTTTTCCTATGCCACGCCGCGCGCCTTAATCGGCGTCCCAGCATTCACCAGCGTAGAGGCGCTATCTGAGTCCCGGACGGCTCGCGCCGCCATGGGCTTCAGCCACAGTAAAGCCATGAATGCGGCCACCAGGTCGCAGACAATCATTGCCCAGAAGACCTTTGTCCACGAGCCCGTTTTGGAAAACAGCCAGGCAGCGCCTGGCCCGGCAAAGGCCGCAGCCACTCCCTTGGCGGTGTAAACGATTCCATAGTTCGTGGTAGCCCACTTCTTGCCGTAGAGGTCGCCGGTGATCGCCGGAAACAACGAAAAGATATTGCCCCACGCAAAGAAGCACAGGCCAGACAACACAACGAACCAGACAGGCCGGTTGATCAGTTGTAGGAGGGCAAACACCGCTAACGCCTCCAAAACAAACGCGATGAAAATTGAGTTCTCTCGGCCGATATGGTCGGACACCCATCCCCAGAACGGACGAGTAAATCCGTTCAGGACACGGTCCACAGTGATGGCCAGCACCAATGCAGTCATGCCGAAGGCTACGATCACTTTATCCACGTGGTAGGAAGAAGCCATGGGATTGAGTTGTGCGGTCACCACCAGGCCGCCGAACGCCAGCATGGTCATCATCAGATAGATGACATAGAAAGATGGCTGGCGCAGCATCTGCCACGGGGTCAAGTCGACAGCGGAGGTGTTCACCTTGGCTCTGATCTTCGCTTCTTTCGCTATCCAATTTGGCGGCGCCCATCCAACCGGTGGCTTGGCCAGGAAAAGCGCACATCCCAGCACAACCACTCCCTGGATAATTCCCCACACGATGAACGTATGCTGGTAACCCGAAGATTTCAGCATGTCGGCAATGGGCGCGATAGTCGTCGCGGTGCCAACCCCAAACGCTCCGGCAGTCAGCCCGACGCAAAGGCCGCGGTGGTCCGGGAACCACTTGAGCGCGTTGCCGATTGCGCCCCCATACACGATGCCGGCGCCCACGCCACCCACTCCATACCAGAAATAGAGGCTGTTAATCGACTGCGCATAACCGGACCCGATCCAGCCCAGTCCCACCAACACCGAGCCAATCCCGAGCATGAACCGGGGTCCGATCAGATCGACCAGGAATCCTTCAAAGGGTACGAGCCAGGTCTCCAGCGCGACGAATATAAAGAAAGTGACTTGGACCGCCTGCAGCGAGACATGCAGATGGGCCTGAATAGGTTTGGTGAACAGTGTCCAGGCGTACTGCAGATTCGCGATCGCCATCATGGCGACGATCCCCGCCGTTAACTGAACCCAACGATTGGGAATCCGTGAGGGGTGAATGAGTGAGTCAGGGGATGCATTCATTACGTGTTACCTCCATGACGGGCGCGTTTTACGTTCGCAGCGCAGCGCATACGCCAGTTACCTCGCGACTTTCTCCTGCGGAGTTCAGGGTGTTGTCTAACCTGACCGCCGACTGGCTCTAGCTTGCTGGCGGGACGGTCAGCTTCACTTCCGTCGGGAATAAAGTCATTTCGGAAACCAGCCACTTTCCCTACGTCTTATCGAGTTCGACTTGGAATTACGACATCAACCATCGGCAAAGTGCACGAGAAATCTCTCGCCATGAAAATAACCTTTATCTGCAAAGGCACTTCTTAGTAGCGCTTACCGGTTCGGACCGGCAGACTACAAATTTTTCAGCTTCTGAAAAATAACAGCGTGGCCGTGAGCGGAAAATCACATGGTTCGTGCCAAGAACCCTGTAATATATACTGGTCTAGTTACCGAACCACTTGCGGCTGAAAAATTTACCATGCTTCAAAGAGCGTGTCAAGCGTTCCCGAATCACGGCCCAGCCAATCCGAAATCTGCATTTCCCCCAGAATATAGAGCAGCGGTCTCAGGCAACATCAATGGATGAAAGCGTAGGCGCACAGATTAAAATCTCCCTGTCTCACCTCGATGGACTGATCCAGCGCGGCCGGCAGCTTTGCGAGACGTTGTCGGCGAATCCCTCCAATGCTTCTGCGATCGCAGCTACTCGCGCCTGGCACGAAGACTGCGGAATAACCGTGAACCAATTATCTGGAAGCAGCAAAGCGCATTGGCTCGCGCGTTCATTCAGCGAAGCGTTCCTGATGCGCTCCGCCTCTGGATCGGCCGTGGAAGCAGCCCTGCCAACGGAGATTGTCCAGCGACTGATCGCCGTCCTCGAGCAAGGTGTGGACTCACTCACTGGGATCGACCACACCTCGGGCGCGAATGGACAGTCCCCGGCAGTTGCGCAAGCGCCGCCACCTCGCAGGTTTGAGTTCGTTCACAACCCCGAACTCCGGCCGATTGTCGAGCAGGCTTTCACTGATAGCCAGCGCGCTCTCGAGCAACAGGACTACAGTACTGCGATGCTGACTTTTTGCGGAATTCTGGAGGCCATCGTCACCGACGCGCTGGAACACAAGGGACTGAGTGCACTCGTTGCCTCAGGCGCGCCTGCCGAGAAGATTTCCAATTGGTCGTTCGAGACGAGGCTCACCGTCGCGGAGAAGGCAGGACTGATTCGCGGAGGATGCGCCCGCCTGCCAGCAATCGCACGAGCGTATCGAGATCAACCCGATCCTGGCAGTCCCAACGGTACAAGTATCAGCCTAACGGAACGCGATGCGCGGCTCGCCGCACAGGTTCTTCGCGTCATTATGAGAGATCTGGATCCCGGCCGTTAGAATGGAAACTTTACAGAACGGATAAATAGATAGGCGCCCTCATCCCGCTTCCGAGCGCGTTCACAGTCTGCAATCTTTGCGCAAGATCGGTTGAGCGAGAAATCGGCAACGGAAATAAAGGCGGTCACCACGCTTTGACTGCCGGCCAGGTTTTGATTCAAATCAAATGACAAAGGCCATGATCTCTCTCGAGACCAGGGCATCGTCCGGGCAGCCCTCCCCAGAACTGCTCAGCTGGGAAGTTAAACTCTGCAAGCAGTTCTGAAAATGGCACGCACGTGCTATTTCAGGCCTCGAAGTGGGGGTGCTGCAAAATTCTCCGGGAAATTGAAAACGAGATTGCGGCTGCCTAACGAGATTGCGGCTGCCTTAAGTTTTTCGGCTTCTTGGCCGATGAACAAATCAGCCGATAATCTTTCGAGCTATCATGCCGCCCTTCCAAGATCCTGAGATTTACCGCGACATTCTCGACGGACTGCAAATCGGTGTCAGCGTAATTGATTTGAATAAAAAGATTGTTTTTTGGAGCGACGGCGCTGAACACATCACCGGGTATGCGCGCATCGACGTATTGGGACACTCCTGCTCCGAGAACATTCTGCTGCACTGTAACCAGGAAAGTTGTGAAATGTGTACCGGAAAATGTCCTGTGGCGACCGCATTGCACTCAATCAAGCCGGCAGAAACGATAGGTTTTATTCACCACCGCTTCGGCCATTGGATTCCAGTGCATTCCTGGGCTGTACCCCTGCGGGATGACAATGGCTCGATCCTTGGAATCATCCAGACGTTTGAGAGCGAGTCTGCCGTAAACGGTCCCGACCCCAACGATCAAAGCATGAAAAAACGCGGATGCATGGATCACGCCACCGACTTGCCCAACCAGGCGATGATGCACTCGCACGTGCGGGAAATGCTGGGGACGTTCGCGGAATTGCAGATGCCCTTTGCAGTAATTTTGCTTGAGGTGCATGCACTCAGCCAGTTCCACGCGAGATATGGGCAGGCGGCGGCTACCTCCATGTTGCGAGTACTGGCTCGCACCTTGCGAAATTCGACCTGGCCCACCGACTTCGTGGGACGCTGGAGTCAGGATCAATTTCTGGTGATATTGAGTGGCTGCGATGAGGAGTCGCTCCCTGCTGTGTGCGAACGCATCCTGCGGATGACGGCCCGTGCCACCATCGAGTGGTGGGGAGAGAAATTATCGGTGACAGTTCTGATCGGCAGCACGTCTGTTTTGGCGGGCGATACCGCTGAATCGCTTTTGCTGCGGGCCCAGGAAGCGCTCAAAGGAAATCGAACCACGGAGTGCGGCCGCGCGGTCGCGGCTGGGAACAACACAACGTCCCCAAGTTAATTCAATGGATCTACCATGTTTGCGATCATTGGCATTGTCGTTGTTTTCGGTTGCGTGGTCGCCGGATACCTCATGGAGCACGGCAATCTCCGCGTGTTGATTCAGCCGGCAGAGCTGGTCACCATCGGGGGGGCTGCCATTGGAACCGTTTTGATTGCCAACCCTCTGCACATTCTCAAGCAGATCGGGGGAGGAATTGGCGGCGTGTTCGGCGGTTCCAAATACACCAAACAGGCTTATATCGATTCCCTGAAGATTCTGTACGACTTGTTGAACAAAGCTCGCAAAGACGGATTGATGGCGCTGGAGAACGATGTGGAGGAGCCGGACAAAAGCCCTATTTTTTCCAAGGGGCCGGCGGTCCTCAAGAGCCATCACACCCGGGACTTCGTGTGTGACTCGCTGCGTATGGCCATCACAGGGGTGGACGCTTTCGATCTGGATCAGATGCTGGATCTGGATTTGGAAGTTCATCACCATCAAGCCGCGCTGCCGACTACCGCACTCAACAGCATGGCTGATTCGCTGCCAGGCCTCGGCATTGTCGCAGCCGTGCTGGGCATCGTGATCACGATGGGAGCACTGGGTGGACCTCCGGAAGAAATTGGGAAGAAGGTCGCGGCCGCTCTGGTGGGTACATTTCTCGGCATTCTATTGTGCTACGGGTTGGTTGGTCCCATCGCCGCCAATATGGTCAAAATTGCGGACGACGAGCATGCTTACTTGTACGTCTTGCGCGTCCTAATCGTTTCCTTCCTAAAAGGCACGGCGCCCATCATGGCGGTCGAAGTGGCGCGACGAGCAGTCCCCGGCCATGTTCGGCCCTCATTCAAAGAGGTGGAAGCGGCCTGCCGCAACAAAGGGGCGGCCGAGGAAGCGCCCGCAGCCGCAGCGGCTTCCGGATAGATATCTGCGCCTCGGCGGCTTATGGACAAGACACGTCCCATTATCATTCTGAAGAAAAAAGGAGGCCACGGAGGGCATCACGGTGGCGCCTGGAAAGTCGCCTATGCCGATTTCGTCACCGCCATGATGTCTTTGTTCATTGTCTTGGGGCTGCTTAGCAGCAGTAAGCCGGTGCAGGAGGCAGTAGGCGGCTACTTTCGAGATCCCAACGGAACGGCATCGAAGAAGGGATCGATTATGGAGGGGGCCGGCGAAAATTTTGTCCTTACCAAAGACGACATGCCCAAGTTGAAAGATCAACTCGAGCAGAAGATCAAGGAGATTAATGATTTCGAGAAACTCAAGAGTCACGTTGAAATGACCATTACCCCTGAGGGTCTTCGCATCGAACTAATGGAATCTGTCACCGGAACATTTTTCGACAGCGGACGACCGGACCTCAACGCTGATGGCCGAGAGCTGCTGATCGCACTGGCGCAGGAGCTTGGCAAGCTTCCAAACAAGATTTCGATTGAAGGCCACACCGATTCCAAGCCCTATGCCACAACCGGTAACTACAGCAACTGGGAGCTTTCCAGCGACCGCGCCAATGCTGCCCGCCGCCTGATGCAAGCCAACGGAGTAGGGGCAAATCAAGTCACCCAGGTGCGCGGATTCGCCGATCAACGCTTGCGCAAGCCTGACAATTCGCTCGACCCTTCAAACCGCCGCATATCTCTCATCGTGCAGTACATCGAGAAAAGCAGTGATGAGAAAAACAGTACTCAGAAAAAGAGCGATCAGAAAAATAATGATCAGAAAAATAATGTTCAGGAAGAGGCGAAGCCATCCGCTGCAGATGAAAAGAAAGAGCCACAAGGGCAGAGCCCGGCTCCAGAGAAATCCGTAAAGAAGGAATAATCCTTCCGCGGCCTTCCGTTAACTTTGGATACACTAGCTGTGGAAGATGCCGCGCGCTGAACGCCCTCCGAGAGAAGAGACGTAACCCCCGATTTGGAATCCCCTTCAGCTTCGATTGTCCCTTTCGACACAATTGTGCCGAATGAGTACGCTTAAAGGATAAAATCATGAGTAACCTCGCAGCAAAATTTAATTTATAGGTGAGCAGCCGGCGAGTTCTGGCTGTTGTGTACAAAGCGAGTATGCCCTCATATGTATCGAAGCCCACGCCGCCCAATCAGGACAAACGTTGGAAGCTGGTGGATGCAACCATGCGCCGCCAGGGTCAGTAGGCTCGCGGCCTGATTGAAACGAGACTGCATACCGTAGGAAGCGTTCGGCTATCTCGACATTCCAGCGCTGCGCTACGTCGCCAATTCGCTGCGGGTGCCGTTGAGCCGCGCTTACGGCGTTGCCACCTTTTATCATTTTTTTACCCTCAAGCCGGCCGGAGAACACACCTGCGTGATTTGCATGGGAACCGCGTGTTACATCAAAGGTGCCCCGCAATTGTTGCGCGCCGTGGAAAACGACTTGGGTATCGCTGCTGGTGAGACCACGCCAGACCGCAAAGTTTCTCTGCAAAATGAGAACAAATGGAACGATCCCAGTCAGGTACGGGTTTGGCGGTCGCAACGGTAGCACGCTCCCGAAAACGCGTTCCGTGCCTAGCCCGCTGTTTTTTGCGCTAGATGCGACTGAAGCGGAGGTGAGCGCTAGCGGAAAATTGGCGCGAATTTCATTGCTGCCATGTCACTCCTGGATAAAGGCTCTGCAAACTCGATGGAAAGCGCTGCTTATTGGAGTGGAAAACTTCGTCAAGCCGATACCCGGAAAAGCGCGACGGCCGTCCAATGACGCTAAAATGCAGGACCATGCATGGTCGGAGGGCAATGCGAAATGAAGACCTTAGTGATATTCATTCTTTTGGCAACGGCGGCATGGTGTCAGCAGCAGGTTATGGACGTAGTGTCCTATGGTGCTGATCCGACTGGGAGCAATGATTCGACTACGGCACTCAACAATGCGTTTGCGAATGCAAGCAATGCGACACGTTACATTCCCGCCGGGATCTATAAGATATCCAGCACGCTAAACATCGATCCCCGCTACAAGGTATTGGGCGCTTCTGGTTTTTCGAGTGCCAGCAGCGGGGGTGCCACAACCATTTTTGCGGTCACCGGATTCAGTGGCCCAATGGCGAATATTATCGCCTTGTCACCGCAAACTAGTGTCATCGTGGGCGGAATGGACGGGCTTTTCTTCGATTGTCGAGGGCACGCGTCAGTGGGCATTCTCTACGGCGGAAGTGCAACGTTCACAGTCTACGGCTACATGACTTCAAATACTGTCGCGCACAACTGCACCATTGCTGGAGCACAAGTTGGGCAGAACTCATGGGATTTGAGTTGGTTTAATGTCGGGTTTCAGGGCAATGGCGGCGACGGACTGCAGGTTCTCGACCAAAACAATATGGGGGAAAACCTAAACTGTCAGGCCTGCGATATTTCGAACAACGGCGGCAACGGTGTGACCTTGGGACCGGCCAAACGCGGTTTCACTCACCACTTCAACTGCATCGCCTGCTCGTTTGATTACAACGCTGCGTGGGCCATTCAGAACCAAACCGTCACTTCGGGCGAGTCTGTCATCACCATGGCAGGGGGGCAAATTGAAACGACGGGAGCAACCCAGAAGTGGGTTCAGAATTTCGGCCGCATGACGGTTGATGGAGCACTCTATATCCATGACAGCGGCTTGGTCCCAGCTATCTTATCGACAACGAGAACTATTTCGACGCCAACGGTGGGCGATTCATACAAGGGCCTGCGAAAGCTATCATGAAGCCGGGTCAGATGGGTTTCACGAGCTGCCTCGCCGCGATCGGCCTTCAGGCGATGTGTAGCCAATTCATCGATCCTGCCGGAGGAACGAACGGATTTCCGAACACCCAGTTCACCGGATACGTCAGCGTCAGCGGAGCCACGCCCACGATGTCAGGTTCTACCGTCGGATTTGGAAATACGACCGGATTCGGAAACGGAGCCGCCGGAACTGCAGGGTTTCCGGATCGTCGACAATTGTTTGAAGCTTCACCATCCTTTTTGCTCGTGATCTGCGTACGTTTCGCCGGCAACCGTCTCGACGAAAACAGACACTAATGTATTCTCTAGAGTATCTTCCACCCTTGCGGTCGGTTACCTTGAGGAGGAACTCGGTTGTCTCGCTCGGCAGTATTTTTTATCTTCCTGCTCTGTGCAAGCGCGTTTCTTCTGAGTCAAAACGGTTGTGGTGCGGCCCGTACTCCCGTGCAGCACGTGGTGATCATCTTCCAGGAGAATCGTACACCGGATAACCTGTTTCAGGACCCCGTGCTGATCTCCCGTGGCGCCGATATCGCGAAGAGTGGAGTGAACTCGAAGGGCCAAACGATCCCGCTAAGCCAGATTGACCTCGGCACCAATGGTAGCAATCCGGATAATTACGATCTGGACCATTCACACAAATCTTTCTTAAAAATGTGCGGTGCAAATGAGTCCACAGGGGTCTGCGCGATGGATGGCGCTGACCTGATTTATGTTGGGTGTACTCCAGGAGTCGTCGGTTGCCCACCAGCGAATCCCCAGTTCATGTATGTAAATCCGGATGACGTCCAACCTTACTTTCAGATCGCGGAACAGTTTACGTTTGCCGACCGGATGTTCCAGACCAACCAGGGCCCAAGTTTTCCGGCGCACCAGTTCATCATTTCGGGAACATCCGCACCGGAGGTTGGCAGCAAACTATTTGTTGCAGAGAATCCGGCGGGAATCAATACCAACGCTGCGGGCGACACGGGCTGCACCTCTCCACCCTCTGAGTATGTTGACGTGATCGATCCCAAAGGAGTTGAATCGCCGGTTTATCCGTGCTTTGAACATCCCACGCTGACCGACCTTCTCAATAAAAGGGGTATCAGCTGGCGTTATTATGCTCCCGGAGCGGGATCGATTTGGACTGCCCCTAATGCAATTCAACACATGTGTGGACCCAACGTGGCACCCCCGAATGCCACCGCGTGCATCGGGCCGGATTGGATCAACAACGTCGTACTGGCCACCACGCAAAATCCGGCCCCCGTGCTGACGGATATTGCGAACGAACGGCTTGCCAACGTGAGCTGGGTAATTCCCAATGGCTTGGACTCTGACCACGCCCAAGGCAATGACGGGTCGGGCCCATCGTGGGTGGCTTCCATTGTGAATGCCATCGGGAACAGTCGCTACTGGTCGAATACCGTCATCCTCATTACATGGGACGATTGGGGAGGATGGTACGACCACGTGCCGCCTCCTAAAATGCTCAATTCGTATGAATACGGATTCCGCGTGCCCATGATAGTAGTGTCGCCTTACGCCAAAGCTGGCTACATCTCACACGTCACGCATGATTTTGGAAGCATTCTAAAATTTGTTGAGGAAGTGTTTTACCTGCCCTCGCTAGGCTATGCTGACGCCCCCGCTGACGACCTCTCCGACTGTTTCAACTTCAACCAGGAGCCGATTCGATTTCAGACCATTGCTGCTCCGCTCAATGCCGACCATTTTCTGAACGACCGACGCCCACCCACAGATCCCGATGATGACTGAAAAGTTGGCCGAGATTCTAATTCGCCAAGTATTCCACTCGCCTCTAGTTCGGATTTCCCACGACTATCCAGTCAAAAGTGTCGCCTACGCCGGCGCAAGAGACGGTGAAGCCACTCCTGGTCTTGGCAATCAGACTTACCCCACCCTGCGTTGTCTCATCAAACACGGAGATAACAGGTTGCGAGTTGTAGGTGCGGGGCAATGTAATTTCCTTCATGCCACCACGGCAAGAGGACACGCCCGCGTATTGGTTAGAAGACGTTTGGTTCGTTGAACTCATACTTATCGTGCCATTCGTGTTGATTGTTCCATTCAGTCTGTCTATGTTGACCAGGGTATTGTTGATTGCAGATGTAGCGGTAACACCCACCCACACACCACCAATGCCACCCGGATTATTAATCAGACCTTTCCCGTCGTTGTGCAAGTAGCCACCGACTATCGTCAGGCCATTAAATTTGTTATCAACCAAATAACCCAAAGCCCCGGATTGTGATCCGCCAACGAATGACGTTCCAGTGATCGTCATCACGCCATAGTTCTGAAAATACTTTGCGGCCTGCTCGATGTGGGAGTCCGTAACCTCAATAGTCTGGTTTCCTGCGGAGTTTCCATTTTGGATCGCCCATGAGGCGTTGTAGTCGAGAGAACAGTCGATAAGTTGAAGGTCGAGAGTTGCGATTCCTCCCCCCGTCCTGATCGCAATCCCACTACCCGAGCGGCTGCTATTTTGGATGGAGCTGCCGATGATTCCCAGGCGCTCTCCTGAATTATTGAGGCCTGACGGAAAGTACACCCCCGTGCCATTGCAGTCGATAGCGCTTTCAAGAATTGAATCCGACCACGCGTTGTTTCCGAACCGAATCCCTACTCCAAAGCCAGTATTACAACCAGCGCTCTGAATGCCGACTTTGACGCGATTGATATTCACATGATCGCCGTAATTCGTGGCCGGATCGCAGATGGTTACAGTCGGAGGATCACAGGTAAGCGCTGGACTCCCGGTTTGCCCGTCGCTTCCCCCAATGTAGATGCCTCCGGCCGTAGTGCCTGCTCCAGGTCCGCTCAGCGCCAGGTCTTCAATTGCGCCCTCCGAGTAATACCCATCTCCGAGGTTATCGGCCACGATAATCGACCAGCCGGGGGTAGCCGTTGGCGCAAACTTCAAGGTCGTTCCGTAACCGGACGCCCCGTGCAGTTTGACGCAACGAGGCATAATTATGGTGCTGGTCTGCGGGTAGGTGCCAGGGGGAATTACGACCTCGCCACAGCCTCCTGGTAACGACGCTATTGCTGCATTTGTTTGCTCCCCGATGTCAGCGCCAACGAACTGCATTACGTTGACGGCTCCTTCGGAGGTCTTAGCTGTAGCTCTTAGCTGAGGGAACATCTGAGCACCCTGGCCAAAGCCGGCCACGGAAATGATGGTCGTCAGAGCGGGCAGGATAAGCTGAACGCAGCGCTGAAAACATGTTCGCATGACTGGTCTCCCTGGTTGTTTAGTTTAAAGGCTGCTTTGCCGGGGCCTTCGCGCTGTGAATTTTTTGCCGCCCGCGGTTCGCAATGGGCCAGGCGCTCTGCGTTTAGCTAGCAAGGGAGGACGAATAAGCGGAGCGCCAGTGTACGCATGGAGGCAACATCTCCATTTGTCACCCGACGACTTATTAGTAAGACCAACTCACCTGGGGATAAAGACTTGGAACGCGATAGGCGCGATAAGCAGTTTCGGCGATCGGGGTAATATCGAGCTTCCAGACTATCTGCGGACTAGAGGTCTGCGTCACTTCCTGTACCTCGGAGGCGACATTCGGAGCTACCGGAGGGTTGGCCGCATTGATGTCGAACTCAACGTTTCCATTGTTAAGCTGATTGATGCTGCCGCCCCAAAGAGAATAGTCGTAAGGACCTGGCAGAGTGTCCCAGAACAGATTGGCAACCATAGCGCTTTCGTCGATCTGAAAGATAGTGGCACGAGAGTAGCATGGGGTGTTCAAAGGTATTGAAGGGCAAACGTCACCGCCGCTGTCCAGGACGCGATTGTCCCCGTTATCCCAGATCGCCAAAGTGGTCTGCGGTCCGGTTTGGGCTATCAGTGAGGGAAAATGCTGGAAAGAGAACCAGAGACTCGGGTCATTTGTTGGGACACCCGCTTGGGCTAACGCGAAATCGCCCTGATAACCGAGACGCCAAATCACATCCCCCGCACCGCTACCGTTGTTGTAGTCGATCTTCAGTATCCACGATTGGTGGCGCATAGACAGAAGCAGATTCCCGTCGGACGGAGAGTATACCAGCGCGTTGCTGTGGGTCCAGTCGGGCAAGCCATTCAGATGACGATTTACGTCAAGATAGTCGAAGCTGTTCCATGCCCAAACCGGGTTCCAGTTCTGATCTAGATCAATTAAGCCATCTCCAATCACTCCAGTTGTGCCGGGATACCCAGGAAGGTCGGTGAAGGGTTTCGCGAAGTTGGTGACAACAATCAAGTGCCCGTTGGCCAGCGGAACCAGGTCGTGGGTATAGTTAATCGGGACAAAATCGAACCCCGCAGCCTGCATTTTTGCGCCTAGAGTGGCACAATCCATCTGACGGATAGTGTTCCCAGCCAAATCGAGTTCACGGATAAGCGTGGATGTAGGCAGAGAAATCATTAGGATGATGTGTCCGTTGGGAAGGAGTTTAAAGACATATGGCCAGTTTCCTTGTCCCACATCGTAATACCAGATGGGATTGGCGTCTCGATCTGTGAAAAAGGCCGGGGTGCCGGTTGCAACCACGTCTATCATTTCAATCCCTGGATTCTCAGGAAAGGTGGTAGAGGGATTCGGTCGGGTCACGGTGAGCGTCGGGAACGGAAGAGACGGCAAAGGTCCTGAAGTGAAAGTGAGGTCCCCGGTGGTGTAGGTGTTGGTGGCGCCTGTGCACAGAGCCTGAACTTGGCCGCGCATGTGGTAAGTAGTCGAGGCTCTCATCCCGGCAACGAGAACAGTGTTTGTCTGAGAAACAGCCGAAACCGGATACCATGAGGTGCTTCTTTCATAGTTCGTGTCGGGGCCGAACTCAACCATAATCTGTCCCGGACACCCGAGCGCGGTCTTAAGGCTGAACTGTGCGACCAAAGGATTTTGCGTAGCTGCGACCGAGGGGCTGGCGATGCCCGGCGGATCATTGAAACTTCCGCCTCCGCAAGCAACTGTGAAAATACATAAGGTGAAAATCGCAAATCCAAGAAATGACTGTAGCCGAGCCCGTTGTTTCATTATCTAGCCGTCCCCCGGGACGAAGGCTTACCAGGCAAGCAAAGCTGCACATGCACGATCTTGGCAGGCATTCTGGTTGCCGAATGATACCTCAAAAGCCAAAAATACCAAGTAATAATTTGTAAACCTTGGCCGGTTGCTGTTTACACACTTTAGCCCTGCGCATTCGGGAGAAGGGCTGATATGCGTGGCAATCGTCCGCCGAACCGTCTAGAGAAATCGATTCTGGCTCTCATGGCGGATAGGCGCTTTTTCTCGAGGCGCGCCGAATCGCCTGCCTGGATGAAGACTTTGCTGGTCGCCTCCGGCAGCAAAGCAGGAGCGAGTCCTCCTCCTAGACCGACTCTTGCGGGTCTCTTGCCGGAAAAGCAAAGGTTGCGTAACCTTATGACGGTCGAGAGTCCGCATTTCAAGAGTTTCCCTTCGACCGGATCCATTCCACGATTCTTGCATCGTGAGTGGATAGAATCAAAACGTTAGAGCCCACGATTTTCTGGACTACAGGATTTCTGAAATTGATCATACAAAAGTCGTTGCTGCTGGCATCGTTCATCGTTCTCACTGTTGGGTTATGTTTTTCGCAGTCCATGAATGATCCTCTATCTCAAGGCACATCCTCTCAGTCTCAGAGCCCAGCTCAGGGCACAACGGTGGATTGCTCCGATCCATCGATGGCGGGAAGCCCCCTGTGCAGTGCTGGGCAGGCTCAGAGATCGAATGGAATGCCAGGCGCAGAAGAGTCTTCTTACCCCATGCGAACTCCGACGTTGATGAACTCTGGAGGTTTTAGCACGGATCAGTACACTCCGAGCCGGCCTCCGCTCAATCCTTCGCAGATATGGCACCCCCTCGCCCCTACACGACCCGAGACTGAGTTCGAGCAAATGGTAGCCGATTCGGTGGGACGTCCGCTGCCCTTGTTCGGCCGGTCGTTATTCCTGCAAGCTCCCAGCACGTTTTCTCCCGTCGACTGGATGCAGGTTCCAAGCGACTACATCATAGGACCGGGCGACGAATTACAGATCAGGGTTTGGGGTCAAGTACAGGCCAATTTGCGGGTAATCGTGGACCGCTCCGGCCAAATCTACATTCCCCAAGTTGGACAAATATCCGTTGCGGGTATCCACTATGGAGATTTGGAACAACACTTAAAGAGCGAAATTTCTAAAATATTCAAAAACTTCAATGTCACTGCAAGCATTGGCCGGCTTCGCTCCATCCAGGTATTTGTCGTTGGCGATGCCCGCTATCCCGGAACTTACACCATCAGTTCGCTGAGCACGCTGGTCAATGCGATTTTTGCTTCCGGAGGTCCTACCCCCCAGGGATCGTTGCGCCATATACAGGTGCGGCGCGACGGCGCCACCATCACGGATTTCGATTTTTACGACCTGCTGATCAAGGGCGACAAATCGAAGGATGTCCGTCTTCAGCCTGGCGATGTTCTCTACATTCCGCACGTTGGTCCTCTCGTCGCCATCGCAGGCTCCGTGAATTCTCCAGCTATCTACGAAGTGAAGGATAACTCCACCTTGAATGACCTGATTGAGATTGCGGGCGACCTGAGTAACGTGGCCGACACGAACCGGATCACGATTGACCGCTTAGTGGACCACACGGCCCGTCAAACTCTGGAATTTCCCTACGACGCGCAATCCCGCGCCCAGCCGCTCAAAGATGGGGACATCGTTCGGGTGTTTTCTATCGTTCCGCGTTTCGAAGATACCGTAACGCTGCGGGGCAATGTCGCCAATCCAGGCCGCTATCCCTGGAAGCCAGGCATGCGGGTCCGCGATCTGATTCCGGACGCACAGGCATTGCTAACCCGTCGTTACTGGCGCACTCGCGCCGCCATTGTCAACGGCCGCGCTACCGAATATCCGGTTCCTACACCGCCGCCGCAAAATAGCCGGTCCAGTCTCAACCGACAACCCGCAAATGCGACCACGACAAATGGCGTCGGGACCAATAACTCAGCACCTCCGGATATTTCAGAGTCGACGAGTTACAATTCTCCGGAGACTTTGCCCGATGCCGCGGGCTCCTCAAGTCTGGCGGATGCCCTGTACGGGCAAAACGCGCAAAACTCTTCGGCGACGGACTCGTCGAAACCAGGCGATCAAACCTCAACAAATCAACAGCCTTCTCAGACATCGGGGAATAATCCGAACAATCCCAACCCCAACACCGTAAAAGATATTGCTGAGGATGTTCGGCGCTATGCTCCCGAGATCAACTGGGATTACGCCATTATCCAGCGAGTCAATCCCATTGACCTCACTTCCAAGCTTATTTGGATGAATCCTCGCAAGGCCATCCTCGAACATGACGAAGCAAGCAATTTGGAATTGGAGCCGGGCGATATCATCACGATTTTCTCTCAACGCGATATTAGCGTGCCGCAAACCGAGCGATCTCAATATGTGATCGTCGAGGGCGAGGTAGTACGGCCCGGCGTTTATAAGCTTGAAAATAATGAAACTCTTCGTTCGGTTTTGCAACGCGCGGGTGGGCTGACACCCAATGCGTACGTTTACGGTTCGCAATTAACCCGCGAATCCGCGCGCATGGATCAACAAAAAAGTCTGGATCAACTTGCGAGCACCATGGAGGTACAAATCCGGCAGTCGGCTGTGTCCGTTGCAGCATCCGCCAGCCCCGGAGAATTACCGCAACTGCTGGCGGCGCAGGAGGCGATTGTCGCGCAGCTCCGCAATACACGGGCCAATGGTCGTGTCGCACTCCCGGTCAAGCCCAAGGACAATAGCATCACGGATTTTCCCGACATGGTGCTGGAAGACAGCGACCGGCTGACGATTCCCCATACTCCTTCAACCGTCTCGGTCGTGGGAGATGTTTACAATCCGGGTTCGTTCATTTATGAAGCCCGCAATACAGCCGGAGCATATCTCGACATAGCTGGCAAAGGTAAACCCCAGTCGGACCGGCACCACGCCTTCGTTCTTCGCGCGAATGGAGTCGTGGTAGCGGCCAATAACGTCAACGGACTTTTCACGGGAACAAAGTTCGATCGTATTCGTTTATACCCAGGCGATCAGATAGTCGTGCCCTACAAACTCCCGACGGGGGCTTTCGTCCGCGGATTGCGCGACTGGACGCAGATTACTTCTCAGTTGGCAATTACGGGTGCAGCTCTCGCTATAGTCGCACCATGATCTATACAATTAAGCGACGACCAAAGCCCAGACTTTCCGCACGATCCATTCACGCGAGTTAAGGGGCTGCAATCAGGACAATATATGCCTATGCAGTCCGCCGGAGGTTGATCAGATCACCTCAAACTCGGGAAGCGGCACAATAAACCTACCCGTCGAAGATAAGTAGTCGCGCTCACGCATTTTGAACTCCTCGATGAAATGCCACGGCAACACCAGGAAATAATCGGGCTTTTCTGCCCGGGCTTCCGCTTCGGAGATGATAGGAATACGAGTCCCCACAGTAACCTTGCCCCATTTCTCAGGGTTACGTTCGGCTGCGGCGTTGATCACTGAACTGTCCAGGCCGAAGTATTGGAGCATGACGTTGCCTTTGGTGGAAGCGCCATACACAAAGACTTTCTTTTTTCGTTCGACTTGATCTTTGACAAAATCGTAGACTTGCCGTTTTATTCCCTCGACGCGATTGGCAAAGTCCAGATAAGGGGTGGGCCGGTCCAAGCCGAGGTGCGCTTCATTTTCACGCAGCTTGGACAATCTCTCCGCAGCTTGCCTGCGATAAGGCTCGTCGCCGAAAGTGTTCTGGTCGGCCTCGCGATTGCGAATGAACACACGAATGCTACCGCCGTTGACATCGTTAAGCTCTGCATCCACCACCGAGAAACTGTAGAGTTGAAGCAGGTATTCAAGAGCATGCAGTGAATAGTACTCCAGATGCTCGTGGCAGATGTTTCCGAAATCATTTTGCTTCAGCATGAGAGGGAGATAACTCATCTGGACGATCCACACCCCATCCGGATGCATAATTCGTCGAATATCCGCGACGAATTTGCGCGGATCCTCCAAGTCGTAAAACATGGCGATCGAAGTGATTACCTTAGGCCGAAGGTTCCGCAAGTCGGGATCTGCCAGGAAACGGTCCGCATCAAAAAAACCGACGAGGACTTTGTCTGCTTTTTGTCGCGATAAGCTGGCCAGGTTTTGGGCCGGATCGAAGCCAATTTTGTAAACTCCTTGCTCCGTGTACGAGCCTAGAAGCGTGCCATCGTTGCAGCCAATGTCGAGGACAGAATCCCCGGCCTTGAGGTTGACTAGTTTCGCGGCGGCGCCTGAAATGTCCGCTAACGCATCGCGCATGGTCTGATTAGTTCCCGAACGATACCAATACTCTTGATACATCATTTCCCCAGGGACAGTGTGCCGCAGTTGGAGAAGGCGACATTGCTGGCAGAGCACCAGTTCCAAGGGCGCCTTAGGGCCATCTGGCTGCTCTGGCGCCAAGAACGTGGAGACATACTGGTTTCCCAGCGAGAGAATCTCATCGAGTGAGCCCGCACAGACGCGGCAGTTGGTCCAAGTCTTCATTTGTATTTCTATCTCCTAGAATCCGGGGTATCTTCTGTTGCGGCCGGCGCATCAAGCCGCGCCGGTGACGATTCCTGCTCGGAGTTCATCTTGAGCAATAGCAAATCGGCATCCACCATCATTGTTACCAGTTCCTCGAACGCTATTGTCGGGCTCCATCCCAGATTGTGCTTCGCTTTCGCAGGATCTCCAACCAACAAACTCGTCTCGGGCGAGCGGAAATTTTCGCGATGCTGCTTCACATACTTC
>JBAVZU010000206.1:0-4972 GCA_049588915.1 Candidatus Sulfotelmatobacter sp. | reverse complement strand
TCCTGCGGGGCGGTTGGCGCATCGGGCGATTGCGGACTCGCGTCCGGTGCGCTTACGGAAGCGCTACCGCTGTTGATGAACACCATTGGCCCTTTAATGAACACGCCTGCGGGGTTCAAGTCGATGGTGCTTCCCCCCACCTTCAGTGTGAGTCCAGCCGCAGCTTCAATCACCGCGATCGCGCCTGCATTGAGATGAATGGTGGTATCGGTTTTCAAGGCATAGGCCATGGACTTCTCGTCCTTTTTACCCGTTACCGACAAGGAAACGTTGCCGGTTACACTCTCGCTTTGATTACCCGTCACCGAGAGCGACAAATTGCCGGTAACCTTCTCCATCTGATTGCCGACGACCTGCAGCGACATATTTTTATCAATTTTCTCGAAATGATTTCCTACCACGTGCAAATGCTTGTCTATCGTGATTTTCTCCTGCTGATTCTTGGTGACGATCAAATGGCGGTTGGCCCCGATGAATTCGCGGGAATCATTTTCGACGCGCAGATCCATGTCTTTCTCAGCATTCATGAAGATCTGCTCTTTGCCCTTGAGGTCTTCGAATCGGAGCTCGTTGTAATTGGCCGAGCCGCCACCCTTGGAACTCCGGGACATGAAGGTACTTCGAGTCTGGTAATCAGGCAAGGTGTAAGGTGGCATCTGGTCGGCGTTGTAGACGCGGCCCGTGATGATGGGCCGATCGGGATCGCCCTCGAGGAAACTGACCAGCACTTCCTGCCCGATGCGCGGAATCCACATCGCTCCCCAATTTTCGCCGGCCCAGGGCTGAGAGGTACGAATCCAGCACGAGCTGTTTTCATTTTTTTTGCCGAGCCGGTCCCAGTAAAACTGCACAACGACGCGCCCGTAATTGTCGACCCAGATTTCTTCGCCGCTTTTGCCGACGACCAGCGCCGGCTGAGGACCCTGCACAAAAGGCTTCGGTGTAACCCGAGGAGGATGGTATGGCACGGAGGATAGAATGCAGCTGAATTTGTTGGAGTAAGTCTCTCCGCCGCTTTCCCCGGCAGTCGTATAAGCCTGCCCCGCCGAGGCGAAATGCTGAACTTCAGTCACCAGGTATGACGCGTTCTGGTCCGTACGATAGTGATTCTTTAACTCAAATAAATAGCCGGACATCAGAGCACGCGCGTTGCCCGCTCCCGATACCACCATGTACGGAACTTCTTCTTCTTGCATGCGGAGCTTCGCTACCGCGCTGCCTTCGTCTATCGTCGTATGCAGCCCGGGATAATCAAAGAGCTCAAGGCCCGAACTGGCCGGCAGTTCAACCACGGTCCGTTCGTTGGCCAGCAAACTCGTGGAAGGAATCGTGAAGTTGTAATCGGTGACCGTGTACTTGCCGGTACGAACTTCCTGCCCTACATGCCAGTCGTTGACGACCGCGGGATCGTCGAGCCCTCCAACCTGAATGTGATAGCTGATTGGCGAACTGGGACAGGTGGAGAGAGCGCTGGATTGATCGGCCAGCACCATGGTGTGCTTGCCCTGCTTCGAATGGTCGAAGTAGTAGAAGATGCCGAACTGTTCCATAATGCGCGAAACGAAGTTGAAAGAGGTTTCACGATACTGCACGCAATACTCGAGCTTGGGGTAGGCGGCATTCAGGCTGAGACGGAAATCCGAGAAGCTAAAAAGCTTGAACACCGCGCTCAGTATGTCGGGCGCGGTCATGTTTTGGAATATGCGGCAATCGGCCTGGCGAGTGAGGAACCAGAGCCAGGGCACGACCTGCGCATGGTAACGGGTTAAGAGACTGTCGTCGGTATCGCCTTGCGTGAACCGGCTCACGTAACCGTTGAGGTGGCGCTGCTGCGTACCGCCCGGCAACTGGATTGTGATATCGACCTTCTGCCCGACAATACTGCTGAAGGAAATATCAGGATTTTCGTAGGCCAGTAGATCGAGTTCGTAACTGAACAGGCGGGAAATTCCCTCGTATCCCTTGAACTCCTGCAGGAGCAGCACATCCTTGCCCAGAGGACTGTTAAATGCGAGCAGCCGGCGATCTTGAGTGTAGGAGTCTGGCACGTAGTTTTCCTTGCGGTACTACAAACTACACAAGACCTCGGCATGCTGGCAACCCGCAAGCCTGCGCGACCGTTCGATTGCGTTGAATTCCCTATTGATACACGAACGCGCCATCCGCACCGATGGCGACTTGAATCCGCTCCAGGCGTTCGTTCGTCGCCATACGCCCCAACAATTGCCGCGAAATCTCAGGCAGCATGGTATTGGTCAAAATGTTATCCACGTTGCGAGCGCCGCTCTCCACCTCGGTGCATCGCTTCGCAACTTCATCGATCACAGCGCCGTCATAAAGCAGCTCGATCTTGTGATTTTCCTGAATACGCCGCTGGATCTTGCCCAGCTTGAGCTTGATGATTTGCTTCATATTCTCGTCGCGAATGGGCAGGTAAGGAATGATGACCATTCGTCCGAGAAGTGCGGGTTTGAAGATTTTGTTGAGCTCCGGCTTAAGCGCCTTTACCAGGCCATCGGGGCTGGGCATGGTTTCGGGGTCTGCGCACAGCTTAGCCATCGTGTCGGTGCCGGCGTTCGTGGTCAGGATAATGATGGTGTTCTTGAAGTCGATCTCACGGCCCTCGCCATCCTCCATGTTGCCCTTGTCGAACACCTGGTAGAAGAGCTCCATCACGTCGGGGTGGGCTTTTTCGACTTCGTCGAGCAGTACCACGGAATAGGGCCGCCGCCGGACGGCTTCAGTAAGCACGCCGCCTTCGCCGTATCCGACATAGCCTGGGGGCGAGCCCTTCAACGTGGAAACCGTGTGAGCTTCCTGGAACTCCGACATGTTGATCGAGATCAGATTGCGCTCGCCGCCATAAAGCAGATCCGAGAGGGCAAGTGCGGTTTCGGTTTTGCCTACCCCGCTGGGTCCGACGAGCATGAAGACGCCGATAGGTTTGTTGGGATCGTCAAGCCGCGCGCGCGCCGTGGAAATGCGCTGGCTGATGATTTCGAGGGCGTGCATTTGCCCGATGACGCGCTGACCAAGGAACGAGGGCAAGGAAAGGACAGTGGAAATCTCGTCCTTCATCATCTTCCCGACCGGAATTCCCGTCCAGGCGGAGATGACTTCGCCGACGATCTGAGCGTCGACCGCGACCCGGATCATAGGCGTTTCGCCTTGCAGGGCTGATAACTCCCCTTCGGCCTTCGCAAGTTGCGCACGCGTCGCCGCAACATCCAGTTCTTTGGGCGCTTCCTCGACTGCAGTTGCAGTCGCCGTTGCTGCGGCTGGCCCGGCGGCGGTCTCGGTGGACGTGCTTGCGGCGCCGGTTGCGACTCCGCGAATTTCTGAAGCATCAGTCGGGGCCTTACCATTGCCGATCTGCGCCGCCGATCCCTCGAGTTGCGAGCGCAAGTCACGGATTGTCGTCACCAGGTCGCGCTCTTGATCGAAGCGCGTGCGCAAGGCGGACAAGCGAGACTCAATCTCGGCGGTTTTTGTAGCAATCTCCTCCAGGCGCTCGCGATGGTCCGCGCCTACCACGGATTCGCGTTCTAAAATTCGCTTTTGAACCGCGTAATCGTCGATCTGGCGGACGCTGTCTTCAATGGCGGGTGGAGTTGCACTTTGTCCCAGAGCGAGCCGCGCGCAGGCCGTATCGAGCACGCTGACGGCTTTATCGGGAAGTTGGCGGCCGGCTAGATATCGATGTGAAAGATGCACGGCAGCGGTGAGTCCTTCATCCAGAATTCGGACCTTGTGATGTTTTTCGAGAGACGGGACAATGCCGCGTAGCATGGTCATGCACTGGGGTTCGATGGGTTCTTCTACTTTGACAACCTGGAAACGCCGGGCCAGGGCGGGATCCTTTTCGAAATATTTCTTGTACTCCGACCACGTGGTGGCGGCAATGGTGCGCAGCTCTCCGCGTGCCAAGGCGGGCTTCAGAAGGTTAGCCGCGTCGCCCTGACCCGCCGTCCCACCGGCCCCGATCATGGTGTGAGCTTCGTCGATGAACAGGATGATCGGGATGGGAGAAGCCTTCACCTCTTCGATCAGGCCCTTCAGCCGGTTCTCGAACTCGCCTTTGATCCCGGCTCCGGCCTGCAACAACGCCAGGTCCAGAGTGCGGATGGTGACATTTCGCAACGGCGGAGGCACGTCGCCATCCGCCACACGCAGCGCAAAGCCTTCTACGACTGCCGTTTTGCCTACTCCGGCCTCGCCGGTAAGAATTGGGTTGTTCTGACGGCGCCGCATAAGGATGTCGACCACCTGCCGAATCTCAAAGTCACGCCCTAGCACAGGATCGATCTTTCCGGTCTTGGCTTTCTCCGTGAGGTTGATGGTGAACTGGTCGAGGTTGGGGCTTTTGCCGCCGGGCTTAGCTCCGGTAGCGGGCGATCCCGGCGCAGAGGCGGCAGACATGGCAGCCTGCGACTCTTCGCCCGAGGTCGCCACGATGGATGCGAAGTCCTTGCGCAGCGCCTCCGGTTGAATCTTCTGAAACTCGCGGCTTATGTCGCGCATGAGCCGCACGAGTTCGTCGTGCGTGGCAAGAGCGAGAATTGTGTGGCCGGTGCGCACCTGCGCCGCGCCGTAGTCGATGGAGCCAAGCGTCCAGGCTTCGGTCAACATGCGGATGAGCGTAGGACTGAGCGTGGGTGTGCGTGCGTTCCCGGTTTTCAGCTTGTCGAGAGCGCGCGCCAGTTCGCCGGAAAATCTTGAAGTGTCGACTTCAAAGTGCTTGAAAATCGCGGTAATGTCGTTGTCGGTCGAGTCGAGGAGTTTGGTCAGATAATGTTCCACCTCGATGTCATAGTGAGTGCGAGCCAGACACAGTCCAGCCGCGGCTTCTAACGCGCAGCGAGTCGAGTCGTTGAGTTTGCCGATCATCGCTTTTAAGTTCACTGTTGTCCCCTTTCAACCGTTTCCAGTGCCAACACAGTATCGTCCGGGTCCCGGCCAAAGGGCTGGGACT
>JBAVZU010000205.1:0-2514 GCA_049588915.1 Candidatus Sulfotelmatobacter sp. | reverse complement strand
GTGGAGCATTCCATCGTCGTACACGTCGTAGAACGCCCTTTCAGGACTAAAGATAAGTTGAGAACCTGCAACGCGAGGACATCCACCCGCTTGAGGAAGCTCTGGGTTTCAAGTCACTCTTGGAACTCGGAGAACCTGCATACACCATCGCCACCATCGCCTCACGCGCTGGCAAGAGCGAGGCGTATGTCTACGGTCGCATTCGCCTCGCTGACCTCATACCGCCAGTGGCCGAGGCATTTCTGAAAGACCAGATCACCATCGGCCACGCCTTGCTGATCGCCAAGCTCCCGGCTTCGCAACAGCAGGAAGCCTTCGCAGCCGCGTTTCGCGGACAGTGGACAAGCGAAGGCAACACCCAAGTCTTGATTCCAGTGCGCGAGTTGGCAGCGTGGATCGAGTCGAACATCTTGCTGCAACTCGCGTCCGCGCCGTTTGACAAGCAGGATGTGACACTCGTTCCCGAAGCAGGTTCGTGCGTCAACTGTCCGAAGCGAACTGGTTTCAACAAACTACTTTTTCCCGACGTGCGTAAAGATTCATGTAGGTTATGTGGAATCCGGTTTTGGTTTTGGGGATGGGGCGCTATAGAAGCGCTGTTGGCTACGACCGCTCCGTTTCCTCTATCCTCTATCAGGTTCCCCGCAGGAGGTCCAAGTGACCAGCTTCTTTGCCGTCCAGCCCGTACGCTGGGATCTCTGTCCCGTGGCGTCAGCCCATCCACTGTGCCGCGCGTGGTTGACGTTTCAATCGAATCGGGGGCTGGCAAAGAACACGCTCGATGCATATTCACAAGGGCTTGAGGTTTTTCTGCGCTTTCTCTCCCACCAGCAACTGTCTGTCCCAGCCGTCACGCGGGTCCACATCGGAGCGTATCTAGCCAACTTGCAGAGCCACAACGGTTACGTATCGAACGCTACGGTTCAGCAGCGGCTCACCGTACTCAGGTTGTTCTACACCTACTTGATCGAAGAAGGAGTCTGCGAGAAGAATCCCACAGCGTACAACGGAGGGCGCGCGCTTGTCCGTCGACACCGGAAGCTACCCTGGGTACCGAATGAGGACGACTGGCGGACCATCCTTACTGAGGTGGCACAAGAGCCGATCCGCAATCGTGTCATGTTTACATTCGCTTATGATGCTGGACTGCGGCGCGAAGAACTGTGCAGTCTTTGCACCAGCGACATTGATCCTTCGCGCCGCACGATCTGGGTTCGTGCCGAGAACACAAAGGGACGACGGGACCGTATTGTGCCATACTCCGCCGCAAGCGGTGCGCTGTTCGCGGGGTATCTCGATCACCGGCGAACGTTCGCGCAGAAACGAGGACCGCTGTTTCTTTCTGAATCACGCCGCAACTACGCAGCTCCCATTTCCACCTGGTCGTGGTCGAAGATTGTCCTTCGAGTCGCAAGGCGCGCCGGAATGCCTCGATTCACAACGCACACGCTTCGCCACCTCTGCTTGACCGATCTAGCCCGCGCCGGTTGGGATATCCACGAGATCGCAACGTTTGCCGGTCATCGCTCGGTGCAGACCACCCTCCTTTATATACACCTCAGCGGTCGCGACCTTGCCCGAAAACTCGCCGCCGGCATGGCGCAGATACATGCCCGACGCACACGCATGCTCGCGGAGCCGACAGCATGAGCAGTCAGATCACTCTTGAGAAGAAGCGTCCTAAAACCATCGGAGCATGGTTTGAAAGCCGCACACCAAAGCAACAATCAGACTCATTCCGGCGAGCGCATGCCCAGTGGGGACCTAAGAAGATTCTTCCAAAAAAGGCGGACGATGGGCCATGGACGTGGCCAATCAATCTGGAACGATACAACCGCTCCCCGCAGCTAACATCAGTTGAAAGGAACATGCTTACGCGGTATGCGGAAGCGTACAGGTTCTATCGCTATGGGCGAACCATGAACTTCGGAGCGGCTCTCGACCGGCTGGTTCGGCCACTCAACGACACGCTCGACTATACGGGAATCATCACGAATCGCCGGAAGTACGTTCTGTTTTTCTTTCTGCGTCAGATGGCCGAACGCAAACGATCCTTTTGGGGGTGGACTACGGAGGAATGGATCGATTCGATTGATGCCCGGCTCGCGCCACGCCAGCACGGAGCCGCCATTGCTTACCTGCTGTGTGGTTTTTCTGAGTTGCATCGTCTAAAGAGCGACCATGTCGTATACTCCTGCCTCGCACGAAAGGTATTCGGTCGCGAGCATACGAAGAACATCTCTGAGCGCGTGCGGAAGTTGCTCTCGGAGTGGGGCTATCGGCGAGCAGGCACAAGCGATCAGGCGATGCGAACTATCTTTGAGTGTTTGCTGTTTGCCCGCTCGCCACACTTGAGAGACATCACTCTGGACCATCTGCGCAGCGTCATCGCGCGGCGGCCTCCCCGGCGCGGCACCTATTGCGCCTTCGCAATTTCTCGGGTGCTCGCAAAGATCGGCGCGATTCCAGAGCCAATGGAGATCGTGCGTCCATTCGTTGTCAGGGCAGACCTTC
>JBAVZU010000204.1:0-18627 GCA_049588915.1 Candidatus Sulfotelmatobacter sp. | reverse complement strand
GCCATTCGGCTTTCAGCCTTTCTACCCTGGCCCAGGCTTGGGAGGACATTGCATTCCGGTCGATCCCTATTATCTGTCATGGAAGGCGAAGGCGAGGGATTTCCAGACACGCTTCATCGAACTTGCTGGAGAGATCAACACCGCCATGCCCTACCATGTGGTCTCATCTGTGAGCAGAGCTCTGAGTCAGCAACGGAAAGCTGTCAACGGGGCCAAAGTGCTGGTGCTGGGTGTGGCCTACAAGAAAGACATCGATGACCTACGCGAGTCTCCGGCCCTGACCATTATTGAGCTGCTGCAGAAGGATGGCGCAGAGGTCAGCTACAACGATCCCTATTTCCCGGTTATCGGCAAAGGGCGCCATTACGATCTTCAGATGAAATGCGTGCCCGTGGACGACGTCGCCAAATACGACTGCGTGCTGATCGTCACGGACCATTCGGATTACGATTACGGCTGGATCGCGCAGCACGCATCCTTGGTGGTGGATACGCGCAACGCGATGAGAGGCATTCACGGCGACAACATTGTGCGCTGTTAAAAGGATCGCTTCCGAAGGGAACGAGACGGCGTCGCTAACAACCCTACATGTGCCCCCTTGGGAAATGAGTGAAACAAGTGTGCCGCGAAACCCTTAACTAAGAGGAGCGATCTCGAAAGTGACGTTGCTTCAACAAGCTGGCGCGGCCGCTCTTCTCGTGTTGGTTACGCTATTACTGCAGTGTGGCGGCGCCGCTGCGCTCATCATTTGGATACGAAGTATTCCAAGAGAGAGTCAAAGGGTGCGGGTGTTTCGCTGCGCAGCGCTGGTCATGCAAACCACCGTAGCCGTCATCGTTCTGCACGGAATCGTCATTCTGCTATGGGCGAGTTGCTATCGCTGGCTTTGCCTTCCCTCGTGGGAATCGGCGTTCTACTTTTCGGCGAGCAGCTATGCGACGGTTGGATACGGGGATGTGGTCCTTCCGTGGAAATGGCGGCTGTTGGGCCCGCTCGAAAGTATGGTCGGCATGCTGATGTCCGGAGTATCCATTGGACTTCTGTTCGCAGCCGTCACTCATCTGGTCGACGGCGAGTCCCGTTCTCGTCTACCACTTCGCTCCGAACCCGTGAATGCGGATCGCATCGGTCCCCGACGCGGGCGAAGCTGTTACTTCGGTCGCTCGCGGTCGAACGTCATACCCTGAGGAACAGTTCACCGTAAGTACGGGACTGCCAGCCTGGCAAACCACTTCATATGTAGTTGCCAGATCGAGGTGCGAGATTATTCCTGTGTGGACCGAATCATGGAGCCCCATAATAATAAGGTCCGCTCGCAGTTTGTCAGCAGTCTCGATGATCTTCTCGCTGACCGGCCTTTGTGATTCGAACTCCACGTACAACTCGGGTCTCGTGTCGAGCCCGGCATCGTCGGCGAGTTCTGTCAAACGTTGCAGGGTTCTCATGCGCTCATGCGCTTGCCCGTTCCGCAGCGCTTCGTCAGTGTGTGACGGTGCGGCTTGAACGATGCTGAGAAAGGCGAGTCTGGCTCCAAACTGATTGGCGGCCGCAATGGCTTGCGGCAAGCCGTGGAGAGACGCGTGTCCGAAGTCTGTTGCAAACAGGAATGTGGGGTGCGTGGACGACGTGTCAATCCAGGGGCGATCATGGGAGCACGGTCCAAAGGTCAAGACCGGACAATCTGCCTGACGGAAAATCTGCTCTGCAATGGAGCCGGAAAAACAGCTTGGCTATACCGTGTCGTCCGTGTGTGCCGACGACGAGGAGATCCGTGCTCTCTTCTCGAATGACTTCTCGTAGTTCCGGCCACAGTTCACCCTTTCGAACAACGAATTTGTGTTGAATGCCAGTAAGAGCGCCGGTTCGAACGAACGACGCCTCCAAGTCCGCGGCCTCGCGCGATATCGCCTCTTCACAGGCAGCAATTGCATCAGGACCTGCCATCACCAGCCCCAGCGAGGACACCACGTGCGCCAAGCAGAACTTCGACTCATACAACCGAGCGAGTGCCAGAGAATAGTGCAGCGCCCTTTCGGAGGCCTCGAAGAAATCTGTTGCGACCAATATGGACCGTGGTTTCAGAGTCGCTGCGATGTGTGACATGTGAATCAAACGCCGCTCTTGCCATTAAAAAGACCGTCGGATGAGGTGCGGGCGACTTGATCCGTAACTGCTTGGGGAGAGCTGGGATCAAGGGCAGCGCACCCCTACTTCACCGACGGGCTTTGCGTGCGCACATTAACTGTCTGCAGTTTGCATGCAACGTGCCAATCGAGACCAACAGCAATATCCCTGTAGCGCCACAATGTCTGCGATCTTTGTCCTTCGAGCCTCTGCCCAGATTGAGGCACTGCCCTAGGCAGGGCATGCCAGGCGCAGATCACGTGCTCGGGATCTATGCAAAATCACGTGTTAAGGAGGGGCCGATTGGCAAGCTATCTGCACCACTAGCTCCGGAAGCACTCCATCAACAGATGAAGATCCTCGTTCTCAACTCAGGTTCGAGCAGCCAGAAGGCATCTCTGTACGAAATTGGAAATGCTCTTCCTGAGAATCCGCCCGTGCCGGTGTGGGAGGGGCGCATCGAATGGAATAGCAATTCGGTAGCAATTACAGTCAGGAATTCGGAAGGAATAGCCAGGAAGGAGAAGCTAAAGAGTCTGTCGTGTGAACTGGGGCTGAAACATCTGCTGGCCACGCTATGGAGCGGTGAAATGCGCAGCATTGCTTCCGCAGCTGAGATCAATGCCGTGGGTCACCGTTTGGTCCACGGTGGTCCCCGTTTTCACGATCCCATTCTGATCAGTAACGACGTGTGCTCGACTCTTGCCGGACTGTCCCAGTTTGCTCCGCTGCACATTCAATCAGAGCTCCAGGGGATGAAGACTATCGCGGATCTTCTGGGAGAAGTGCCCCAGGTCGCGGTTTTCGACACCGGCTTTCATCGCCAGATGCCACTAGTAGCGCAGACGTATCCCGGTCCGTATGAGTGGTTCGAACAGGGAATCCGCCGATACGGCTTCCATGGAATCAACCATCAGTACTGTTCGACCCGCGCGGCTCGGTTGATTGCAAAGGACCTGAAGTCACTCAAAATTGTAAGTTGTCATCTCGGCAACGGGTGCTCCGTCACAGGCATTAAAGCGGGCCGCAGCGTGGATACAACGATGGGATTCACGCCGTTAGACGGACTCATGATGGGCACGCGCTCGGGTTCGGTTGACCCGGGAATCCTGATCTTCCTCATGAGACAGTATGGGTTTGATGCCGATCAGATCGACGACATGTTGAATAAGAAATCGGGTCTGCTCGGCATTTCTGGTCTGTCAGGCGATATGCGCGACGTTTTGGCTGGCATGCACGGAGGAAATGAGAGAGCAAAATTGGCATTCGATCTTTACACTCATGGTTTGCGCATAGCTATCGGGGGAATGGCAGCTGTTTTGGAAGGCCTGGATGTTTTGGTATTTACGGCTGGAGTGGGTGAGAATTCGGCAGAGGTGCGCGCTGCCACGTGCAAAGGACTAGATTTTCTCGGGGTCACAATCGACCTAAACCGGAATAAGAAGCCTTTGCTCGATTCAGATATATCGAGCCCCGATTCCCGCGTGAAGGTCCTCGTAATTCGGGCAGCAGAAGACTGGGCCATTGCGGGAGAATGTTGGAAGCTCTGCTGTTGTCCCGGCCGCGGTGGCCTACTTGCGCCAGGATACGGCATTGACGAAGACAGACCTGGTCAGCTCTGAGGATTTTGTCAGGTGACCGCATGATCGCCCAATTAGGATGACGATATTGGAGAGTGGAAAAATGTCAAGTGCGTTGGAAAAGAAACAAGCGGTAACACAGTTGAGCGACGCCAGGATTTCACCGCTGGCCGGGAAACCCGCTCCAAGGGAAATGCTTGTGGACCTGGCCAGATTGGAGAAGGAATACTTTGACCGCAAGCTGGATCTCGAAGATGCCAACCAGTTGGTTGTGTTTGGAACGAGCGGCCACCGCGGGACGTCTCTAAACGGCACGTTCACTGAAGCGCACGTTCTCGCCATTACCCAGGCGATCTGCGATTACCGCAAGGCGCAAGGCATTACGGGCCCCCTGTACATGGGGAAGGACACGCACTCCCTGTCCTCGCCTGCGCAATGTTCTGCGCTGGAAGTTCTCGCCGCGAACAATGTTGAGACCATCATCCAGAAGGACGGTGGCGTCACACCAACGCCGGTTATCTCACATGCCATCCTGGTGTACAACCGCACTCGACAAGTTGGTTTGGCGGACGGTATTGTCATCACACCTTCCCACAATCCTCCGGAAGACGGCGGTTTCAAGTACAACCCGCCGAACGGTGGCCCTGCGGATACTGAGGTCACGCGCTGGATACAGGATCGGGCAAACGATCTCTTGCGAGCCGGCAATCGCGATGTGAAACGAATTCCGTACAAGAAAGCAATCAAGGCCCCTTCCACTCACAAGGAAGATTTGGTGTTGCCCTACGTGCAAGATCTGAAGAATGTCGTAGACATGGACGCCATTCGCGATGCGGGCCTCAGATTGGCGGTTGACCCGCTGGGCGGAGCCGCCCTCCGCTATTGGGAACCGATCAACGCCATCTACCGACTGGATATCAGTGTCGTGAATCCCACGATTGATCCCACATTTTCCTTCATGCCTGTCGATCATGACGGCAGGATTCGGATGGACTGCTCGAGCCCGTACGCTATGGCCAGGCTGGTCGGCCTGAAAGATCAATACCAGGTGGCCTTCGCCAACGACCCCGACTCCGACCGTCATGGCATTGTGACTCCATCGTCAGGTTTGATGAACCCGAACCACTTCCTGGCTGTTGCGATCCGTTACCTGCTGACGAATCGGCCGGAGTGGAACTCCCACTCCGCAGTCGGCAAAACGTTGGTCAGCAGCAGCATGATCGACCGTGTGGTAGAGAAACTCGGGCGTCACTTGTACGAAGTGCCAGTGGGCTTCAAGTGGTTTGTCCCCGGACTGCTCGACGGTTTCGTCTGCTTTGGCGGGGAGGAGAGCGCGGGTGCGAGCTTCCTGCGCCGCAACAGCACAGTGTGGACCACCGATAAAGACGGACCGATTATGGATCTTCTTGCCGCAGAGATCACCGCTCGAACGGGAAAAGATCCCGGCCTGCACTATCGTGAACTGACCGCGGACTTTGGAAGTCCTCTTTATACGCGGATTGATGCCCCGGCCTCGCCTGAACAAAAACGAAAACTGCAGAAGCTCTCGCCTGATTCGGTGAAAGAATCACAGTTAGCGGGCGAGCCCATCGTTGCCAAGTTAACGAAGGCCCCGGTCAACCATGCTCCGATTGGCGGACTGAAGGTGGTTGCGAGATCCGGCTGGTTCGCCGCTCGGCCATCCGGGACGGAAAACATCTACAAGATCTATGCCGAAAGCTTCAAAGACGAGTCACATCTGAATGTGATCATTCGCGAGGCTCAGGAGATCGTTAGCAATGCTCTCGGTCAATCCTGAGCTAGCGTGTAAGACATTGACGATCGTTTCTATGTTGGCGTGATCTTCCGTGGTGTCCTTCCATCGATGCCCACATTGAGGCACTGCCCTAGGCAGGGCACGCCAAATCCAGGTTGGATCCTGGGACATAAGCGAAATTAACGCTCTGAAGCGGACATCCCGATTGGCAATCCATCTGCTGTTCCTCAATGTCCAGGTACGTAAATCGCCTGGAAACGGGGAGAGCGACATGGGAGCCGGTAACTCAGGTATTGAATGTGCGCTGATGGAGATCCCGCAGACGCCCAAACCGAAGAAGGCGGGGAGATGGAGAACGATCCTCAGGCTGGCGCGCAAGGGCGGTACCTCGCCCAGGCTACGGTCTCTCATTCAGCTCTCTCTCCGATTCTTTGCAGCTCTGCTCGGCCTTGGACTACTGAGCTACTTGGTGTTTCGAACCGGCCCGGGGATCGTTTGGAAACAACTGCAGGCCGTCGGCTGGGGATTCGCTCTCGTGATCCTTTTGGGGGGGGGCTCACAATTGGCCAAGACATGCGCCTGGAGACAGGCATTTACCTGCGACATCAGCGGCCTTTCCTGGTCCCGTAGCTTTGTCGCGCAATTGATCTCGGACGCCTTCGGACAATTTGGTGTCGCTGGAAAGGTGGTTGGCGAGGGGACGCGCATATCGCTGTTGGGTCGCGTAGTGCCCCTATCGAATGCATTATCGGCTGGTGCGATTGACGGAGCTCTGCATAGCTTCAGCGCCGTAGTGGTAACGGTATTGGGCATCTCAGCCACTCTAATGCTTGGCCCTGTTTCTGTCAGGTGGCGAGTGTATGCAGCGCTGCTCATTGCTGTGCTGGTGTCAGTGGTGATCCTGGCGGCTGTGGCGGTTAGAAACCGGTGGCAGTTGGTGGGCCATGCAACCCGGGCGATTGGCCGATTGCCCCGGCTTCATACGTGGGTCAGCGCCAAACAGCCGATCATTGACTCGGCGGAAGACAACCTCCTGAGCTTTCGTGATGAAGCGCCGGCCGCGTTCTGGGCAACATTGAGCTTCAATCTCCTGTGGCACATGCTGGCGGTCCTGGAGGTCTACGTCATCCTTCGGTTTATGGGAGCAGGGTTCACTATAGGCGGCGCGTTCATCGTGGAAGGCCTGACGAAGGTGATCAATCTCGTGGGCGCGTTCAACCCGGGCAACTTCGGGACCTACGAAGGTGGAAGTATGCTCATTGCCAAGATGTTCGGTGTGGCGAGCACCACAGGATTAACGCTGGCATTGTGCCGACGTGCGCGCACCGTCTTCTGGGCAGGGGTTGGAGCCATGTGCATGATCGTTATAAAGAAGGCCGAGGCGCCGAGCAATAGCGGCGCAGCTGAATTGACAGCGTAATTTGGAAAGCAACTAATCGTGAGCGCTTGACGGAACAGTCTTCCATTCGCTTCCAAAGAGCAGGTCGTTTATTTTGCATAAAGAGCTCGGACTGTGAAGGTGCAGAGGAGGTTCAAGTACATGAAGATTCTCGGACGTGCTGCGGGGTTCTCAAGGCATGGATTGGGCAAGCAGAGTTTGGTTTGCCTCTTGTCGTTAGCTCTGTTGTTCGCGAGCGAGCCGCTGAGCTTGTCGGCTCAAGACGCACCCGCCCAGGACACTCAAGCCCCGCCACAAAGCGGGCAGGCGCCGCCCTACGCACAGCAGACTCCCGAGCAGTTGCAGCGGCTAGTAGCACCGATTGCGCTGTATCCAGATTCGCTGGTGGCGCAGATCCTGGCGGCGTCCACGTTTCCCGAGCAAGTGGTCGAGGCTGACCGATGGGTACAAGCGCATCCTGATTTGAAGGGTGCCGATTTGGGTCAAGCTGTGGACCAACAACCCTGGGATCCGAGCGTAAAGGCGCTGGCTGCATTTCCTTCTGTCCTGGGAAATATGGACAAGAATCTTTCCTGGACGTCATCTTTAGGCGACGCTTACTACAATCAGCAGCAGGATGTGATGGATGCGGTGCAGGTGATGCGCCGTAAAGCGCAAGAGGCCGGCAATCTCAAGAGCACGCCACAGCAAACGGTTACAGAGAAGGATTCGGCGATTGATATTGAGCCGTCTGATCCTGACGTGGTGTATGTCCCCGCGTACGATCCGTGGGTGGCTTACGGATATCCCGTCGTGGCGTGGCCAGGGTGGTATCCATATCCCGGAATCTGGTTTGACGGCCCGTATCTCTCGTTCGGCATTGGCTTTGGAATTGGTTGGTGGGGAGGTTTTGGATGGGGCTGGGGTCATTGGGGGTTCGACTGGCATAACCATTACGCAATTTATAACCGCGGCAGGTACTACTCTCGAAGCAGAACTTTTTATAACCGAGGCAGTTACTACCGAGGAGGAGGCGAGCGCGGTGTAGAAAGGAATGTGCAGCGCGGAGAGAGCGGCAATCGTGCCGGCGAAACCGCCAGGCCTTTCGAGGGGGAGCGGAATGCAGCTCGAGGGTACGCTGAGCCTCGCGGTCAGAGCGGCGTTCACTCGGGCGCCCTCAGCGGCTACGACCACGGGGGAGAGACCAAGAGCTATTCCTCCCGCGGAAGCGCCAGCATGGGTAGCGGAGGTTTTCACGGCGGTGGCGGAGGCTTTCACGGCGGCGGTGGCGGGCGGCGGTAATCGTAGGTTCGTTATGTTCCCTGTAGAGCGTGAAATCTAAAGATGGAGATAAGTCATATGCGACGAACGAAGCTGAACTTCGACAAATCTCATTGGGCCAATCTTTCTAAGTTAGCCGTGGTCGCTATGCTTTTGACGGTGTGCGTTCCCACCCGTTCCATGGCGCAGCAACCAGGCCAGAAAACGTTTTCATCGGCGGAAGAAGCGACCAACGCACTGGTCACGGCAGTGCAGGCAAACGACAAACAAATGATGCTCGATGTCCTCGGACCACACGGAAAGCAAATCATCTCGTCGGGAGACGAAACCGAGGACGCCAACAGCCGCGCTAACTTCGTAAAGAGATATCAGGAAATGCACCGCCTGGTGAAGGAACCGGATGGAACCACTGTGTTGTATATCGGCGCGCATAATTGGCCCGCACCCATACCGCTCGTGCACAAGGGCAATGCGTGGTATTTCGACACCGAAGCGGGCAAGAAAGAAATTCTATACAGGCGCATCGGCCACAATGAACTATCGGCCATCCGCGTTTGCCAGGAACTGGTGGCGGCGCAAGAGGAATACTCGGCGGAGCACAAGGAGTACGCCCGAACAATCTTTAGTGATGAAGGGCAGCACAATGGCCTTTACTGGGAAGCTGCCGAGGGCGAGCCGCAGAGCCCTATCGGACCGCTTGTGGCATCGGCCGTTGCTCAGGGCTATGCGAAGAGACGAGACGGCACTCCGACCCCTTACCGCGGTTACTATTTCCAAATCTTAACGGGTCAGGGAAAGAATGCTTCCGGCGGCGCGAAGAATTACGTCGTAAATGGCAAAATGACAGAGGGCTTCGCTTTCGTGGCCTATCCGGCGGAATACAGGTCGTCCGGCGTGATGACATTCATAGTCACCGAGGATGGCGTGGTGTATCAGAAGGATCTCGGCAGGAAGACCGATGTTGTTGCCAAAGCTATGAAGGAATATGACCGCAATGCCACTTGGCAAAAGACTGAAGAGCAGCAGGAGGAGGCTGGTGTCGAGAAAGCCAAGTAAGGGCGACCCTGTCGGCTGCACTCGATCCAGCTGACTCCTGCCCGCTTCGGATAGCGTAAATCGGCTCTCCAGAACCAGTGTCTCGAGCGCGGAGGCCAGCCCGAAGATTCCACCTTGCTCCGATGAATGTGTCCTCCAAAGAGTGCTGAAACGGCTGCACTGAACAATCTAGCTAAGTCGCGTTGAACCTTTACCTGCACTCCAAGGTCGCTTCGTTTCTCTCGCTCCAGTCGCTCGGAAGGTTATTTGAAAGCTTCAATACCGCGCGAATCCGGACTAGGAGCGGCGTCGCCGAGTGTTGACCTCGTGCTCGTTCCGTGACCAACTGAGGTCCGCGTGCCCGTAACCGGGCACAGTATTGTCTTCGGGTGCCAGGTTTTTTGCAGAACTGCAACATAAGAAATCATTTGATTCTGAGATGGGTTCGGCAAGTGGCGTGCCTAAATCATCTCGTGCAACTGCTTCCCGTCCTTTCGAGGAGCCGTTCACAAAGAAGGTGTCGAGCGCACTGCGCCGCTGCGCCAGCGATGACACGAAGCAAGCGGCTTAGGAGTTCAGTCAATGATGAAGAATTCTGCATTACTCATGGTTACGTTCGCGATGTTCGCATTTTGCCCCTTTGGCCGTGCTCAAGATCAGCAGGAGCCAACTGTTGGCTCCGTCATCGCAGTAGTGAGGGCCAATATGCAAGCAGACAGGACTACCCTCATCACAACAGGAATGAATTTCAACGAGAAAGATGGCGCGGAATTCTGGCCGATCTATAAGCAATACGAGTACGAACGGTCCCGGCTGGACGATGATCGCGTTGCCGTCATCAAGGAGTACATCCAGAAGTACCCGAACTTGACCGACGCCGAGGCCAAAGCGATGGCAGAAAAAATGTTGGAGTGCGACTCTCGTCTGGCTGAGTTGAAGAAGAAGTATTACAAGAGGTTCAACAAGGTGCTTCCGGCTCTTACGGTGGCGAAGTTCTTTCAATTGGAGCGTCGCGTCGACTTGATGATGGATATGCAGGTCGAGTCCTCACTTCCTCCCCTCACGCAGGCAAAGTACGCCGGACAGAGAGGTAACGTGGCAGAATCGCCTCAGGAATGAGGCACGCTCTGGTTCGAGCGCGATTTTGATCCGGGGGACTAGTCGATGTTCCACACGATCAATTATAGGCCGGTGATGCTTGGAACCGTATTGTTGATGGTGGTCATGGCGATGGCCCAATCGCAGCACGAGAGAGAGGCGTTGTCCGTGCAAGGCTACCAAGGACAGGCAAGCGTCATTCGATACCAGGGGCGCGTGTTCGTGGATGCGCAAGCGCTTGCGCAAATCACAAACGGGTCGCTGAGCTTTGACAAGAACAGAATTGTTCTGACGCTGCCTGGTCCGGACGATTCATCGTCGAGGGACGAACCTCACACATCAGGCTTCTCGCACCCCTTCATGAAAGCGGCGGTCGAGGCAATGGCATCCATCAGAGAGTGGGGCCGAACTCTGCAGGTTGTCGTTCAGAACGGGTATCCAGTAGGAAACACCACTTCAGGAACCACTATTTTGGCATTCCAGGGTCGAGCTGCCGACAGCGTAGCATTAGCTTCAGCGGCGGCATCGACGGACTCTGACTACCGCGGGCTCGAGTTGCTGAAGAACGAGTTGAATAACCTGCAGGCCTGGAGTGACGCATTTGTAAAGGATCGGAGTTCAATGAGCGCGGCCAACCTGACGATGTCGGAAACTGCGCTCAAGGACGATCAGGAGGCCCAGAAAATCATCCATTGCGGTCAATTTCTGGCGCAGATGTTCGCCGGCGGTACTTTCCAGGATGATGCGGCGTGTCATTAGCTTCTTAACACGTGATGAACACACTTCCCCAATCCATTGCGGTCAGCGACGATGCAGCGTCCGTCTCAGCAGTGTCGCCGCAAAAACGTCGCACGTGGGCACACGCCGAGGGGCTTCCATTGCCGCTGGGGGTTACCTGGATCGAGGAAGACCAGGCTTTCAATTTTGCCGTATGTGCTGAACATGCCGACAGTGTGAAACTGTTTCTCTATTCCCCTACCAATTTGGCGAAGCCAGTTTTGACATTTCAGTTCGATCCCATCCGCAATAAGTCAGGGCGGATCTGGCACTGCAGGATCCCGCTAGATCAAATGTGCGATGCCCGCTATTACGGTTACTCGGTATCAGGGAAGGCCGTTGCCGGGCTCCGCGGCTTCGATCACGAAAAAATTCTTCTCGATCCTTATGCGAAAGGTGTCTTCTTCCCGCCGGGGTTTGATCGCAAGCGCGCTATGAAACCAGGCCCCAATGATGAAAAGGCGCCGCTTGGAGTCTTGCCCAGACAACGGGCTATTTTCGATTGGGCAGAAGATCTCCCGCCCCGACCTGAATCGGACGCGATTATCTACGAACTTCACGTCAAGGGGTTCACCAAAAATCCCAATTCCGGTGTGGATCCCTCGCGAGCCGGCACCTATGCAGGACTGATTGAAAAGATTCCGTATCTGAAAGAGCTTGGGATCACGGTCGTCGAACTCATGCCCATATTTCAGCGCGATCCTCACGAGGGTGACTATTGGGGATACATGCCTCTGAACTTCTTCGCACCTCATGCGCAGTATGCATCGAGTGTTGATGATGATGGGCAACATCTTGAGTTCAAGAATATGGTCAAGGCTTTTCACAAAGCCGGGATCTTCGTCGTGCTGGATGTTGTGTACAACCATACCTGTGAGGGAGATCACACCGGCCCTACCTACAGCTTCAAGGGTTTCGACCCCTCGGGCTATTACATGCAGTCCCCCGACCCGACGAGTCCATACGCCAATTACTCGGGCACCGGCAACACGTTGAATTTCAGCCAGCCGCACGTGCGCAAAATGGTTATGGACAGCCTGCGGTACTGGAAGGAAGAGATGCACATCGATGGTTTCCGCTTCGATCTGGCATCGGTGTTTAGCCGCAAGACAGACGGATCACTGAATTGGGGAGACGCTCCTATATTCAGTGAAATTGCCGCGGACCCCGAGTTGGGCCGGTTGTCTCTGATCGCGGAGCCCTGGGACATCGACGGCTATCAGCTGGGACGTGGATTTCCGGGCACGACCTGGCTGCAATGGAACGCGCGTTATCGCGACGATGTCCGCCGTTTTGTGAGGGGCGACGCGGGGATGGTCCCGGACCTGATGCGTCGTATTTACGGCAGCGATGATTTGTTTCCGGACAGCCGCGAGCATGCCTATCATGCCTTCCAGACCGTCAACTATATCGATTGCCACGACGGCTTCACGCTCTACGACTTAGTTTCCTACAATCAGAAACACAACTGGAAAAACGGACATGACAATCATGACGGGATGGACGCGAATTACAGTTGGAACTGCCGACACGAAGGAGACGAGAGCGCGCCTGCTGAGGTTCTGGCACTTCGCCGGAAACAGGCTAAGAACTTCTTCTGCTTTCTCATGCTCTCGAACGGCATCCCGATGTTCCGCACCGGCGACGAGTTCCTGAATACACAGTTCGGAAACAACAACCCGTATAACCAGGACAATGAAACCAGCTGGCTGGATTGGAGTCAGCTCAAGGCGAATCAAGACATATTCCGCTTCTTTAAAGGCATGATTGCGTTCCGGAAGTCTCATCCTTCTTTATGTCGCAGCAGGTTCTGGCGCGAAGATATCTCCTGGTACGGCACTGGCCCCGCGGCCGATCTATCGCCAGAGTCACGCAGCCTGGCTTTTTGCCTGCATGGCGCGTCACAGGCGGACGCCGATATCTACGTGATGATCAATGCCTATTGGCAAGATCTACAGTTCCAAATCCAGGAAGGTGCGCCTCAAGATTGGGTAAGAATTGTGGACACCGATCTGCCGAGTCCAGATGATTTCTCAGAGTACGGTTTGCCGCTGCAGCAGTCGATTTATCAAGTAGCTCCGCGATCCATAGTTGTGTTGGTTCGATCCAGCGAGAGGGGCTTTCCTAAAGCTGGCTCACAGACACGACCACTGTTCTTGTGATACTGATAGGCAACAGCAAGGAGTCAAACGTGACACAGAAGCGCATTGGCATACTCACTGGAGGCGGCGACGTCCCTGGACTCAACTCAGTGATCAAGTCAGTGGTCTACCGCGGGGCAGAAATCGGATGCGAAGTGATCGGTATCCGCCGGGGCTGGGAGGGACTGACGCATGTGGATCTGAACGATCCAGCGAGCAAAACGCGATATATCCTGCCTCTAAACCCCGACAACACGCGCACCATCGATCGCACGGGCGGAACATTCCTGCACTCTTCACGCACCAATCCCGCCAAGATGAAGAAGGTACCTCCCGTTCTGCAGGGGCAAAACTTCGAAGCTAAAGAATCGACCAAGAAGGGCGTGACCAGCACTGTGTTCAATGTGACTCCTGCCGTGCTGAAGAACATCGGAACGCTCGGTCTCGACTACCTGATCGCCATTGGCGGCGATGACACTTTGAGCTATGCCGCGGAACTCGATCGCAAGGGCATGAAGGTGCTCGCGGTCCCGAAGACTATGGACAACGATGTCCGCAACACCGAATATTGCATTGGTTTTTCCACGGCGATTACTCGTGCCATGGACGCTATCGATCGCCAGCGCACAACGGTTGGCTCGCACGAGCGCATTGGCATCTTTCGCGTTTTCGGACGAGATGCCGGTTACACCGCGCTCTACACAGCCTACGTCACAGCCGTGCGTTGCTGTATTCCTGAATACAAGGTCGATCTGCAACGGCTGATCGAGTTGCTTGTCAATGACAAACGCAACAACCCGAGCAACTACTCTCTAGTCATTCTCTCCGAAGGTGCGGAGTGGCAGGGTTATGCTGTAAAAGAATACGGCGAAGCCGATGCATTCGGACATCGCAAGAAGATGAGCGTGGCAGAAGATCTGAGTGACGAAATCAAAAAGGCAGCGGGCGAAGAGACGGTCGTAAGCGACTTGACCTACGACCTGCGCTCCGGCAGTCCCGACTTCGTTGATCGCATGGTGGGATTCACGTTTGCAGGCATGGCCATGGATGCCCTCGTGGAAGGCAAATCTGGCGTGATGACCGCAATCAACGAAGGCCGCTACACGATGGTGTCGATCCCTGATCCGAAGTTAGGTCCACGGAAGGTAGATATCGCATCGATGTACAACACCGAGCGGTATCGACCGAGGTACGACCACAAGCTGGGCCTGCCGATCTTCCTGACGCGGCCGTAGTACAGATCAGCGGGATTCATGAGCATGTCGCGGCAAGGGCTTTTTAGTCGACCTTTTTGTTTGACCTGCTGTGCTAGTGTTAGACGCCTTTCGGGAACACAGGAACATGGACTCTTGCGAGTCGCTCGTCAATCACCGGCGCTACACAACAACAGGCAGAAGAGAAAACCGCAAAACAACGCCGTTCGCGAAAATTGAAACTTGAGAGCTAGTTGGATCAAGCGGTGCAGCGGATTTACGCCACTATGGGGTCTCCAACCGAAAATTGCGACCCAGTCAGAAGGAGTAAACGGCACTCAATTGAATCGTATGCCCCTGCCACAGGTTGTCACGCGCCCATTCGGATGGCGAAACAACGACAGGATTCTGAGTGGGAACAAGCGACCCGAGTGGCGAGTTGCCGCAGTTCGGCACGCTGGCGCAGGGCATCCAAGCACCACGGTGCCAAGTGGAACCGGCGTTGAACATCTCGAACCTTGTCTGCAGATGCTGTCGTTCTGTTATCGGAAAGACCTTGGCAAAACTCAGATCGAGATCCTCATAGTACGGTCCGCGCAAGCCGCCTTTCTCCGCGTTGCCGTAAAAGCCCGGCGCTGCCAGCGAAAAAACATTGGGATTAAACCATTCTGTGAAGTTCCGTTGGAAGCCGCTATTCGGATTTCCAGATTGCATCGGCCGGTAGCGGGAATCGTAGCTGAAGGCAGAGTAAATGCCCATTTCATCCAGGTTCGCCCCGTTGTATCCATACGGCGTAAGCGTGCGGCCGGAAGTGATGGTATAGATTCCGCTTGCCTTCCAGCCCCCCAGAACCCAATTGGCGGGTCCCAGAGTCCAGCGTTTGCCTTTGCCCACCGGTAGTTCCCAGCTTCCATACGCGGTCAACCGGTGAGTCTGGTCGAAGCTCGAAGGGCCATAGTCGGCGCGAATGTGCTGCGGATCCTGGATGAAGTTATTGTTTCCATTCACCAGATTGATGCCGGAGATCTCATCCAGAGACTTCGACCATGTGTAGGCAATGTTGTAAGTGAAGCCGTGATCGAAGCGCTGCCTCACCTGCGCTTGAAGAGAGTTGTAGTTCGAATTAAGGATGTTCGCGTTCGCATACATTTGGGATGGAAGGTTCGGATAGGGCACGTGCTGATCGATGACGTAGAAGTTAGGATCGGTCAGGCACGGAGATCCTGCCGGAACTTGCGAGATATCGAGATAAGGCCCAAGCGGCGCAGCACCGCCGCCGTTACACGGATCGGTGGGGACACGGGGCGGAGGCGCGGTGTTGAAAAGATAATAAGTTGGCAGGCGAACCCCGTGCGATCCCACATACCCGACGTCGAGCAAAAGGGTTGGCCGCAAGGCGTACTGCGTGTCCAGAGTCCACTGCTGATTATAAGGGTTGTGATTCCAGGGCCAGTTCACCTGATTCAAGATGTAGCTGGTGTTGAGAAAGTCATTGCTATCCCACTTGGGTAGCGTAAATGCCCCGGTTCCTGCGCTCCCTCCGGCGCCTCCAAGGCCCTGAATCGGCGCTGACCATAGGTGATTGAGGCTTGGTCCTGGATATGCTCGCCCGTTGCCGCTTGCCGTTGGGTAGCTCGCCGGCAGAACCGTTTGTAAATAGTTCTCGTCGTAGTTCTGCACCTGGTCGTAATAACGCATGTAAATGTCGTAGAAGATTCCATAGCCAGCGCGTATCACGAAACGGTCGGTGTCGAACGGTCTCCAGGACAGGCCAATGCGCGGGGCAAAGTCTTTCTTGTCGCGCGGAACGAGAGTGTTCTGGATACAACAGTCGAGAAAAGAAGGAGTCACGGTGACGCCTTGAGCCGCAGCCAGTTGATAAATGCCCTGCACAAAGCTCTTGCTTACCCAATCGAGGCTGCCTCCGTTCGCAGGATCGAAGCCCCATCCGCTGTTGTCAATGCTATGAAACGCTGCAGGCAACTCGTATCGCAGCCCGAGGTTCACGGTGAGACGGGGAGTCAACCGGATATCGTCCTGCGCGAAGAAGTTCCAGTTCGTGCCGAACGTATGAAAGTAATCCACGCCCAACGGGTAGGGCCCGGAAAGCCCGCTCGGATCGCTTAACAGCATGTCTGCCACGCCGTTGCCGAGGCCAGGTCCGGCGCTTCCTGGCGAACACCCGGTGCTTCCAGCATTGCAGTTGGCGGTATACTCGCCGTTGAAACTAAGGGTGCCGTTGCCCAGATAGTTGTCCTGTTCGAACTCCCGCAAGCGACGAATGTCAACGCCAACCGTGATTGCGTGTTTGCCCCGAATCATCTTCAGATTGTCCACCAGTTGGTACGTGCCGGTCTTCGTGGAGGTTTCGTATTGGCCGTTGCCGATGCCGATATAGCTATCGTGAAGATTGATGGTCGGAATCGCGTAAAGCCCCGCAGCAGTAGGAGTATTTGAAAAGCCAAGCTGGGCCTGGATATTGGGTCCGTAGGCAGTCTGTTGAACAGTCTGGAAGAACAAGTGGTTATAGCCGATTCGTACGGAGTTGATTGTGGTGGCATTAACCGTTCGCTCCCAATTCAAGGCAAAAAGTTGCGAACTGGTAGACCTTCTGGAACCAGAGTAGGGGAGCATGCTGGGCTGAGGCTCGTCGTCGCTGCGCAGATTGCCGGTAAAATAAACACGGTCCTTGTCGCCGAAATTCTGGTCTACGCGGAAGATCTCGTTGTTGGTCGTGATGGTGAATCGTAGCGGCACAACGAAGTTGTTGCACGGCATAGCGCAGTTGATGTTGGGCAGAGGGTACAAATTTATCAGCTTCTGCCCTATCGCATTGATTTCCGAGGATGGAATCTGGTTACCCGTAAACGCGGTGCGGGAAGTGGCGTCGCAACCCGAGCTCGTGCAAACGGTCGTGGTGGGATCGTAGAGTGGATACGGCCAATCTGAGAAATTGCCCGTGCGTTCCTGGGCTGTTGGAACTTGTATCGCGCTCTGAGTGGGAGATGTGTGTCGCCGGCCACCGTCGAAAGCGAAGAACCAAAATGACTTGTTCCTTCCGTTGTAGAGCCAGGGAATGCGAACCGGACCGCCCAACGTTCCGCCGAACTGATTCTGTTTCAGGGGGTTCTTGAGTGGAACGTTACATTGCGGGGAATTCGGCGATGTTAGACGGCACACGTAATTTTGTTCGGCCTGAAGCGGGTTGCCGGGATTAAACATATCATTCTGTATATAGTCGTAGCCCTGACCGTGCCAGTCGTTCGTCCCCGATTTAATGGCCACATTGACCTGACCAGCCCCTTGCCCGTACTCGGCGGAATACAGGCCGGTCTGCACCTTAAACTCCTGGATCGCCGACTCGGGAGGAATGGCCGCAGCGCTCGAAAACATGTTATCGGTGTCGGTCACCCCGTCTACCATAAAACTGATGGAGTCGGGACGGTTCCCGTTCAGGCTGGTCTCGGTGAACGTTTTGTTCAGTCCGTGATTTACCCATCCGTTGTTTTGCGCGCCACCACTCACGTTGCCGGCGCCCACAACCAAGCCCAGAAGGTTATTGAAATCGCGCCCGCTCGAAGGCAATTCCTCAATTGCCTTCTGATCCAGAACGTTGCCCGTTGTTGTATTGTCCGCCTGCACCATTTGGGCGTCGGCGACAACCATTATCGTTTCCGTCATGGCACCGACCTGCAGCGTGAAGTCTTGGCGGAGAGTCTGATCCACTTCGAGAACCAAATTGCCGCTGACCTCCGTCTTGAAACCGTAACGCTCAACCTTCACCTGATACGTGCCCGGAATCAGGTTCACTAACACGTAGTCGCCGGCGCTGTTGGTGCTGAACTGGTTGGTCACGTTGGTGTTGACGTTCGTGGCCGTTAGGCTCGCGCGCGCGACGGCGGCGCCTGAAGAATCCTGCACGTGTCCGAGAATGGTTCCCTGCGAGTTCTGGCTATAAGCAGCGATCGAGGCAAGACCATCCAGGAAGAATACGCACAGCAGAGAGAGAATGAACTTCTGCGTGGGAGCGGTTGTTTTTTTCATCTCCCCTCCCTCTTCGGGATGACGAGCTAGGAAGACTTCGGACGAAATTGCAACACATCACGCTACTCAGGCTGACGACGACTGTCAAGCACGTTGGGCAGTGGTTGTCATACCACAATAGAAATGTCCCCGGCCTGTGCACAATAGAAATGACCCCTGGTTGTGGTTTCATCCGGCCTCGGAAAGAGGGGATGGATTTCTCAGTTCAAAGCCAAGCCTC
>JBAVZU010000203.1:0-6468 GCA_049588915.1 Candidatus Sulfotelmatobacter sp. | reverse complement strand
TTCCTCCTCAGCTGAAAGTTAGGGCACCTTTCCCGTCGCGTTTGGCGGTGGAGTATGAAAGACCCACCAAACTGAAAAAAACAACAGCCATATTCCAAAGATCCAGAGCGACCATTCCATGTACCGGATTTGGGCATTAGCGTCGTGAGTCATCGTGCGCCTAACCTCAGCTAGATTGGTACTCGATTCGAACAGACGCGCAACGTTGGCCATCTGAACTTGAATTCCACGGAAAATTGACATCCCCATCAGAAGCCACGCCAAAAGGAATAGAAGGTACGACCCTCGAACAAAGGGCTGGTTTGGTCGGTAGTAAGACGTACCCACCACGATTACTACTGATCCAGCAATGATCAGAAATCCCCATTGAGTGAGTGACTGGGCCAGAGTTACGGCTGCGTCGAATGCTTTTGGATCGAAGGCCTGCGCCGTGACGACAGGCTGCGAAAGGATTCCGACTATCATCATTCTGTCCTTGAATCATCCAGCAACCAGCAGCGATCTCGTGCACACAAAAGCCAAGAAGCCTGCACTCCAAACCATCAGCGGCAATCGCAGCTCCTCACGAGTAGCGATGATATTCGGAAAATGCATTGAGATGTCTCAGCCCGTTGTTTTTGTTACGAAATCCGAACAAGGATAGAACAGCAATTCGAGAAAAGGGAGCAAAACGCACGAGAAAAATGGGCTTCCGTCAATCTCCGCCGTACACAATCCTCCCGCCCACAATCGTCGCCACAACTTTCCCTACAAACCCCCAGCCATCAAACGGCGTGTTACGCGACAAAGAACGGGACTTCGTGGCTTCGAAGGTCCAGCGCTTCTTGGGATCGAAGATGGTAACATCCGCTAAATTCCCGCGGGCCAGGGATCCGCGGCCGCTGAGGTCGAAGGCGCGCGCGGGGCCGGCGGTAAAGAGTTCCACAATTCGTATCAGGGGAATTTTGTGCTCGCGGTGAAGTTTGGTGATGGCTAGCGCCAAGGCGGTTTCGAGGCCAGTAATGCCGAACGCGGCGCGCTCGAACTCGACCTGCTTTTCGTGCGAGGCATGAGGGGCGTGGTCGGTGGCGATGGCGTCGACGGTGCCGTCGGCGAGTGCAACCAGAATGGCTTCGCGGTCGGCCGCGGAACGCAAGGGCGGGTTCATCTTGAAATTCGTGTCATACTCGCCTACGTTTTCGTCGAGCAGGGTGAAGTGGTGCGGCGTGACTTCACAAGTGACACGAGTTTTGGAGCGCTTGCCGCGGCGCACGGCCTTCAGTGCGTCGGAGGTGGAAAGATGTGCGACGTGCAGGTGCGATCCGCGAATCTGCTGAGCGAGAGTCACGTCGCGGTCCACAATGTTCGCTTCCGCAGCGCCGGACATGCCTCGCAGACCGAGACGAAAACTGGTGGGGCCTTCATGCATGGATGCGTTTTCGGTGAGACGCGTATCTTCCGCATGCTGCACAACCGGAAGGTTCAGCTCGGCGCCGAGGCGCAGCGCAGCGCGCATGATTTCATCTTCGAGAATGGGCTTGCCATCGTCAGTAACGGCCATCGCTCCAGCGCGCTGCAAGCCGGCAAAGTCAGTCAGGGTCGCGCCGCGAGAGTTAAGAGTGGCTGCAGCGATCGGAAAAACATTCACGACTGCACCGCGCTCGGGATGACGTAACCAAGCCACCCACTCCGAGTTGTCGACGACGGGCGAGGTGTTTGGCATAGTACAGACGGAGGTGAAGCCTCCCGCCGCGGCGGCGGCGGTGCCGCTGGCAATCGTTTCTTTGTAGCTTTGTCCGGGCTCGCGCAGATGCACGTGCAGATCGATAAATCCAGGAGCAACGATCAGGCCGCGGGCATCGAACTTCTCCTCAGCGTTGCCGCGGATCTTATTCGGCGGCGCGATCTCGGCAACGCGGCCGTCGCGCAGAAGGACGTCCATAGGCGCGTCGATCTTCGACGCAGGATCAATGAGGTGGCCGCCTTTGATCAATAGCGATCCCGGTTTGGATTTATCGTTCGGCACTCACTCGATCCATGTTGCTCCGTGCAAATCCGCGGCTCATTTCGCCTTCCCCAATGCTCGCGCCAGAATTGCCATTCGCGTGGGCACTCCGTTGTGAACTTCGTCCAGAATCACCGACTGCGGGCTGTCAGCGACTTCCGCGGTTAGCTCGAGTCCGCGAATGATTGGGCCGGGGTGCATGACGATGGCGTCGCGCTTGGCGAGCTTCACACGGGTTGACGTCATCTGGTAACGCGCAATGTAGTCGTGCAGGCTAATCTTCTGCCCGGCAAGACGCTCTTTTTGCAGGCGGAGAAGCATGATCACATCCGCGCCGCGCAGCGCTTCTTCCAAATGACGGGTCACGCGCAAGCCGGGAGAGAGTGTGGCCGCTACTTCGGGCACAAATTCCGGCGGCCCGCAAAGAGTGATCTTCGCGCCGAAACGGGTCAGCAGATGGCAATTGGAACGGGTCACGCGACTGTGGTAGATATCGCCGACGATTGCGATCTTTAAACCGTGAAACGACTTTTTATGTTTCAGAATCGTGAAGGCGTCGAGCAGCGCTTGAGACGGATGCTCGTGCATACCGTCGCCGGCATTGATCACGGGGATGTCGAGGTGCCTTGCCATCAAATGAGGAGCGCCCGCAGCGGGATGGCGGATGACGATAGCGTCTGCACCGACGGCGCGCAGGGTATAGCCGGTGTCGAGCAGGGATTCGCCCTTTTCAATGCTTGATCCCGAGGACTGAACCAGCGTAGTAATGGCGCCCAGCGACTTGGCAGCGATTTCGAACGAGGATCGTGTGCGCGTGGAGGCTTCGTAAAACAGCAGCACGATGCGCTTGTTGCGCAACAGCGGACGCGCCTTGAGCGGGTTCATGCGGCGGGCCAATTTCAGCAAGCTGAGAATTTCCTTGTCCTCGAGGTGCTCGATGCTAAGCAAAGATCCGCTAGCCGGTCGGTTCATGGCGTAAGTAAATAAACCGTGCATCATACGCGGCCCACGCGACCCGCAGCAAGAGCAACGATTGGCGGGGCGGAATCTATAGCCGCTTCCGGCGTCCCAAGAAGGCTCCCGTCAACGCTCCTGCCAGGCTGGAGGCGGCGATCGAAACCAGGAAAAGGAAAATCAGCCCGAACACCATCAACAAGGCGAGCCCTTCTGGTGTTTTCAAGCGATCGAAGGCGGCTTGTACTTGCGGGTCGTTCGTGTGCGAGGAGGCCTGCTGGAGAGCTTCGAGCATTTTCAGGCGGACTTGACCGCCCGTGTGAAACAGCACGACCGCCAGCGTCTCAAAGATCGCCGACACGCCAAAGAACAGGATTCCGCACATGGCGCCCAGTTGCGCGCCGGAGCGGGCGTTAACGCTCCACGCCGAGTTTCGCCGGTGATAGAAATTGACGGCCAGAGACCCCGCACCCAGCGCGGCTAATAGAGGAACCATCAGGCCAAACGACATGATCAAGGCCGCGATTAAGGCTGCGATCGCACACGCGCGTAACGCAGTCGACCATTCGATCGCGGGGGAAAGCGGGGATCCGCCGAGTACGTCAGGACTTATGGGCTGGTCGGATGGAAAAATCGGAAGATGACTGGAGACATTTTCCGCGATGGCGGGAGCCGGCTGCGGCATCGCCACGCGAATCTGCGGCGCTCCGCATTGCGAGCAGAACGGCTTGCCGTCTTCTACGCTGTGCCCGCACTTGTAACAGGGATGGTCCATCGCGATTTAAAGCAGGACTTGTTTGAAAGTATCGCACGCGCGGAGACGACGCAAGGAAGGCGCGATGGGTGGCTGTTTTCGTTCAGATGTCGCCTTGTTTGCCGCGAGTGTGAACATAGACCAGGGCGAAAGTGGAACCGCTACCAGTTTTCGGCTCAATCGCAACTACGTGCTGATTATTTTCGGTGCCAACTTTTAGCTCAGTCACCGGACCGGCGTTGTCGCCTCCGCATTTAACTGGGGCCGACTCCTTCTTGGAATCGTCACCCTTAGAACCGTCTTCCTTGGAATCTTGGTCGTCACTGAAGTCGGCGTGGGCGCCCGCGTGTTCCCGAGTACGGCATTCGATCACCTTTCCATATTTTTTTAGCTTGTCGCGATAGAAGTCGATGATTTTGGCGGGAGCATCGTCCGAATCATACTTCGCCAGCACCAGTTTCACGCCGAAGGCCTGGGTGAATAGGCTGAGATTGGCTGCGTTGTCATTCTCTTGATCGTGGCGAAGGCGAGCGCCGGGGTAGAGTGGCAATCCGGCTTTGCGAGCATCCGCATCGTTGCCCACGTGCAGGTCGCCGACGTTGCTACGGATATCCAAATGCTTATCTTGATCGCCATCCTGTTTTTGGCCTTCGGCCGCGATACTGAAAAGCGCAAGAGCCGCACTGATCAGACAGAAAATCACAAGCCGTGAAGCAATCGTTCGAAACATAAATTCTCCTGTGCTGCCAGCGGCTGGAGAAGGCAGATTAATTCTGCCCAACCGCAAAGCTCTAAATCTCAGCATCCTTGCCGTGAGTGCGCACGTAAACCAGAGCAAAGCTGGATCCATTCCCCTCGGGCTCAACGGCCACGATGTGTTGATCGTCCTGCCTCCCCACCTTGAGTTCAGTTTCGCTACCGCCACCGCCTTCGCAGGTCAGCTCAGTCGAACGATTCTTCGATCCGTGCGACCCCATATTTCTGCTCCAGTTGCCCCGGGAGGTATGGCACTCCAGAACACTTCCATATTTCTTTAACTGATCCTTGTAGAACGAGAGAATCTTGGCGGGGGCCTCGTCGGAGTGATACTCCACAGCGACGACTTTTAGGCCGTATCCGAAGCCGGAAATGTTTACGTTGGCGCTTTTATCGCTGCCACCGGAATCCTCTTCTTTCAAGCGAGAACCGGGATAGATGGGCAGACCGATGTCAGACACGTCTGCTTGTTTGCTGACGTGGACACCGCCGAAAGGAGTATTGACGTCCACTTGCTTGTCCCGTCCGTTAGCTTCTTTCTTTACGTTGACGCTGCATGCAGCTAAAAATGCGCTAACCGAGCAGATTCCGGCGATGGTTAATGCGGATAAAATTGCGGATAACTCATTTTTGCGCATGTTGAGTTCCTCCACTCTGGACCCCACGCTCGAGTCCTGCGCCGCGCACGGCCACATTGGGGATGCTGACGGGCAGATGGCCGCGAATCGCGATCTCGCCAAATAAAGCTTTTACTGCTGCGATTTCGGAAACCGACGCATTGGAGAACGTACACATATAATTCTTGATCTTCGGGAAGTCCGCCGCAAGATATGGATTTCCCATTGCAACCACGGCGGTCCTGCTCGCTCCATGATCGAGCAATTGCTGCAGAAGAGAGCCGGTCGCATCGGCCATGGCCACCGTATTCCCGATCTTGCCCGCTGTGGGAATCACGTAGACTGCGGCAATCACGGTCTCAGCCTGGTCCACGGCCTTCAGCACCTCGTCACTCATTCCGGGCGCGATACGCGGATCAACATAGAGGATATGGGCGTCCGGAATTCTGGTTCGAAATTCCCGCGCGAATGCACGCCCTGATTCGGTCCGAACGTCATCCGAGAAAAGCACCGCGACCACCTGATTGCGAGTCTCCTCCTGAGTTGTATACTGAAGACCGGTCTTCGGGGTTCCCTTGGATTTGAGAGGCAGGACCTTGCCATTGTCGCGAACCAGGGTGATTGCGTCATCGGCGACCTGCTGACCGAAAGCGAGGTTCCCGGGCGCGCAAACCACGTTTGTGAGGGCCTTCAGGTCAACGCTGCGGCCCTTTTGAAGCCGAAGTGAAGCCTTTGTTTTCAGAATTTTGAGGACGGAGCGGTCGAGGCGATCGCGGGAAATTTCTCCAGACTCTACTGCTTGGAGCATGGCGTTGTAGGAGGCTGGAAAGTCAGCGGGAATCAAGAGGAGATCGTTGCCGGCTTTAAAAGCCTCTACGGCAGCGCGTCCAATGTTGTTGGCGAAAAGATGGGTCAGACCGGCCATGTCGAGGGCGTCGGTCACCACGATTCCTTGGAAGCCGAGCTGTTTCTTGAGCAAATCCGAGACAATCAGCGGAGAAATCGTGGCCACGTGGTTGGGATCTGGATCGAGCGCCGGAACCGTAACGTGCGCGACCATTACCGAGTCGACACCGGCTGCGATGGCCTGGCGAAAAGGAGGCAATTCAATGGAATCGAGATGGGCACGGTCCACGTTTACGCTGGCGACGCCGAGATGGGAATCAGTGGCCGTGTCGCCGTGTCCGGGGAAATGCTTGGCCGTTGTCAGCATCCCGCCTTCATGCGCCCCCTTGATGTACGCCGCCACCAAGTCGCCCACCTGTTTAGGGTCTTCGCCGAACGAGCGCGTGTTATTGATGGGATTCGCTGGATTCGAGTTCACGTCGGCATCGGGGAAAAAATTCCAGTGAATGCCAATGGCGCGCGATTCCTCGGCGGTGATGCGGCCGAAGGCCTCGGCA
>JBAVZU010000202.1:0-2949 GCA_049588915.1 Candidatus Sulfotelmatobacter sp. | reverse complement strand
GTGGAATGGGTTTTCGACGGAGGTGGTGCGCACCGCACTCACCAACGCCGGCTCGATCGCGTCCCTGATGCTCACCACTGAAGCGCTAGTCGCGGAGATTCCGGAAAAGAAGGAAGCTCCGATGTCGGGTGGACACGGCGGCGGCGGCATGGAAGGCATGTACTAAGAACGGCTGCTCGCTTCTAGCTGCTAGCTTGGATGAAAGGCCCTGCTCACGAGAGCGGGGCTTTTGGTTTGATTCGTTCTGCGGAAGGAGTGGAAGTTTATGCTAACCCGGAAAATGATGGTAGAACATGTCCCTGAAGACGGAACCTACAGTGGCTCGGCGAGGATGCTTTTTCGCGACCCGGAGGGAAGCGTCGACGGCAAGGCGACCATTAAACTATCAGCGGACGGCCACGCAATCGTAAGAATTGATGTTGACCGATACTCAATTCCTGCGGAGTACCGCAACCTCTTAATGGCTTTTCTTCAGGGGAGCAAGCCGGAGCAGGCCGGCGGCGTCCGCACCACGTTCCACATCGGGGAAGCAAACAGGTTTGGCAGTCTGGAAGTCACGACCGCCGAAGGAACCTTCCGCGCCGATAGCGCCCTAGTCGGCGGCGGCCAATTTCGACCGTTCGGCGGAGACGATGAGTGGTTTGAGGTTGTTCCCTATGGCCTAGAACTGCTGGCGGCGGACGCCGGCCCAGACGAAATATGGTGCGCGCCATTATTTGGAGACCTGGCGGAATATGAACGCTGCGCAAACGCATGCCTTATGAATGGTCGAACACCATACTTACATTTCGTCGCCGATGGACGCAACTGTGGGCTTGTCATCTTCGGCTCCGGGGACACGGTTCCGGTCCCAGACGGGAAATTCGGTGCCGCTGTCTTTGGCGTCGTTGGGAATCGGAAAGCGAATCGCCCGGACGAGGTCAGCGCGCTCATCCCGTGGGGGCTGTTCGCGGCCTTGAGCTTCGCTTCCGGAAGCGACATCCAGGCACCGTGGATCGAACTGCGTGGTTGCAACGGGGAGTTGAAGCGGAGGTTTCATCTGCGACACGGAGGGACTCTCTCAGAGGGTGGGTTTGCGACGCTTTCGCGGTTCGATTCCGCAGCGCCCAACTCAGGCATCGGCGAGTTCCTAAGACTTTTCTTCGGCCTGCCCGAAGAGACACGACGCGCGATCACGCCCACGATGTTGCTAGTTCGGCGGGGCAGCCCCGGCAGCGCCACTGTTGACGAAAGCATCACCAATCTAATAAAGGCGCTTGACGCGACCCGCAAACGCCAGGAGTTAGGTCGCGTCAACCTGCAGAAAAGCTTGGATGCCGCGACGGCGCTGAACGTGGAATCAATCTCGACGGAGGCACGGGAGAAGCTGAGAAAGCTGCGCCAAGACTGCAAGGTAAACGGAAAGCTGGATCAACTCGCGATCCTTGACAAGATAATCAGCAGGCAAGCCAATGTTGCATCAGACGAGCTCGATTTCGGCATTACAGCTGGTGAGTTGCTTGCCAAATTCGGCCTCTGCGACGCCGAAGCAATGGAGAAATACTATTCCACGCTCTCGCCAGAGGTCACCTGGGAGGGGCTGCTGTCGTTCATCAGAGGCGAAGTTGTCCACGCCGGTGCCATACACGTAGAGGATCGAGCGGAAATTGTTTCTTGGTTTGAGCTTGCCCGTCACCTACACGATATCTGCAAGCGAGTGATCCTACGAGAAATCGGCTACAACGGCACATACTCGGCGTCGAACGTCCGGTTCCGTGGGACCTACGCGTTAGATCGGATCACAGCCTCGACCACTCCGGCACAGCTGGGATACACTGTTCCACCGACTGTGTCCTGAAGCCGTGCAGCCGACCAGTGGCTTGTCTAGGCAACGGGGGTATGCGAGAGGCGCTCGCCAATCCTCCACCGATCCATGAGGTGCGCGATTGAGCGCGGGCCGCGGGTGGTAAAAGTCAACTGTGGAGGCCACTTTACCGAATTGCGGGTAATTGGCCATACTTGCACGAGCAAATTGCCCCAGTCGCCTGGCTTAGGCTGGACGTTGTCGATGTGCCCGCTGTCGTGTTCAGGGCTAACCCTCATTGCAAAGACCTGAACGGCGAGATGCCCGACGACAATCGTAGTGGCCGTTCCGATCCCAACCTTTGACCTATCGAGAGAAAAAACTGCCACGTCAGTTCCATAGGCGCCGAGCGCTGACAGGGAGCATCGACCGATCCAAATGCGCACGTGGTCAGGGATGACGCGCTGTTGGCGAAATTTTTCGCAGTCGGACTTTAGATAAAACCGGGAATACTGGAAGGGCGGATTTGTATTGGGGCCTTTGACTGAGTCAGATACTATCGCGGTTTTGATGCTCCAGTTTGAAAGTAGTGTCTGCTGCTGACGGTCCAAGGGGATAGTCAGATCCTGGAACATACACGCGATGGTGGGTTTATTCTTATTCTCAAGCGCGCTCATCCATCCGTTGTTGCACTTTCCGCAAACCGTGTCGATTTTCTGTTCAGGATCGTTCCTGATCTCTGACGGCGAATCGCCAATTGTGACCTTCAGCGGCCCAAAATCCTTGCGCTTATGAATCCATGCAGCCCAGAGGTGCTCCCAGCTTCCGGCGGGATTACTACAGAAGATACAGTCGGAAGGCATGGGCCGAAAATAACATGGCGAGCGCAAGGCAAGGCGTCCCAATCTTGGTTCATCCCGGGTAGCATAAGGTCATTCGTGTATCTGCCGATGTGCTGACGGAGAAGCCGAACGCGAGGAAAAGAAGAATGCCAAGCAGGGGCTCCGTAGAGTGTGAATACAGAGTTGAGGGGAGCGTGTTGGATGAACTCGGGCTGGATCGGCGGGCGGGAGATCCTTCGGCCCGCAAAGAACGCGGGCCTCAGGATGACAGGAGAAGGCGGCGTTGCATCAGAAGATTCTGCAGCTGGTAAAGCGGAAGGGCGG
>JBAVZU010000201.1:0-11712 GCA_049588915.1 Candidatus Sulfotelmatobacter sp. | reverse complement strand
TGATGGATGCATACCAGCAAAAGTCCATGCTGTTCGAGATGGCGATGGAGCGGTCTCTGCCGTAGGGGGTCGTTTTGTAGGCGGTTGTTTCGGCAGCGATCGGCTCGGGGGAATGAATATGTTGAGTAGACGCGCGGCAGAGCTCATCATGGTGACCGTAATTGTGGCGGGCACACTGGTGGCGGAAAGCAAGAAGGAGCTCCACTTTACCGTGGGGCCGCGTGCGGGCGTGTCGGTCATAAATCCCTACGGTTCCATCTCGGTCAAACCTTCGCTGACCAATACGGTAAGTGTCACGGCGATTTTGCACTCCGACAAAGTGGAGGTGGACAACAACCAGAGCGGAAACCGGGTTGATATCCAATCGCATTTGTTGGCCGGTGCCGACGCAGAATCGGGGCGTGTGGACTATGAGATTCTGGTCCCGGCGGACGCCAGTATCACGCTGCATTCCAGCACCGGCTCGCTTCACGCTGAGAAGCTGCACGGAGATGTCAGCCTGGAGGGTCCCGGGGCAGAAGTGGATGTCCGCGACATTTCGGACGCTCATGTGCACGTAAAAACAATGAACGGCGCGGTGAATCTGGACAACATAAAAAACGGCCATGTTGAGGTGGACTCGCTGAGCGGCGAAGTTACTTTAAATAGCGTAAACGGGTCGCTGGTGCAGGTGGTCTCGACCAGCGGCCGCATCAACTATGTAGGGGACTTCGGCAATAGCGGAGAATACCGGCTCACCAGCCACAGCGGCGACATCAATGCCACCATTCCTGAGTGGACTTCCGCCGACGTCAGCGCCCGCTCGGTTCGCGGAGAAGTTCACGACGATATTCCGCTCCAACCGAAAAGCCATACTTATTTCACTCTCGACAAAGGTCGTGCCTTTGCGGGTACGGTTGGCCGCGTTGCGGTTTCATCCACGGTGGTATTGCGAACCTTCAGTGGTAAAATCCATCTCAGAAAACGCTCCGAAAAACAATAAAGAAGAAAAAACTGAAGCAGCGAACACGGCGTGCGAAGATTTCGGCCGGAGTACCGGCTGTTGGCGAAGCCGCTGGGATACCGGCGGTCGTTCTGGTCGGATTCATGGGCGCTGGCAAAACCAGTGTGGGTCGGGTTCTAGCCCGAGATCTGGGCTGGCGTTTTGAGGATCTTGACCAATGGATTGAACGACGCGAAGGAAGAAGGATTACGGAAATTTTTCGCCGGTTCGGCGAAGCGGCTTTTCGCCAGGCTGAACAAGAGGCCCTAAGAGAACTGCTGGATGAATTACGCAAAGGCTCTCCGAAAGTGATCGCTTTGGGTGGGGGAGCATTTATCCACGAATCCAATAAAAACTTAATTCAGGCCGCGAAAATTCCTACTGTTTTTTTGGATGCTGAAATCGATGAACTGTGGCGGCGCTGCTTGCAGGAGTCAGCAGGCTCTGGAGTGGAGCGGCCGTTGCTCGCGGCTTTGGACGACTTTAAGGATCTCTATGACAAAAGGCGACCGTTTTACTTGATGGCGTCCTTGCGGCACGAGACCGGAGGCAAAGCTGTTGAGACGGTCGCGGCCGAGCTGATTCAAGTTTTGGGGCTAAAAGCTTCGCTCGACAATCAAGGAGAAAACGAGTGACTCTGATCGCGCACCTTCGATGGTCAATTGTGGCCGCTCTGGCATGCGCGGTTGCGAGCTACGCCGGCGACAAAAAGGAAAATCCCAAAGCGTCGAGCAATCAGACCGTCGATGCCGGCTCTTTCGGCGTGTTCGTAAAGAGCCAACGCGTGGTAACTGAGAATTTCAGCGTGCGGCAGGAGAACGGCGTCAGTATCGTGAAGTCGGGCCTGCAGGAATCCGGCGACTCCGCAGCGGCGGTTCAAAAATCGGAACTGCGAATGACCGGCAGCGGAGAGTTGGTTCGCTATGAATGGAGTGACGGAAGCAGCTCGCTGGTGGTGACACCGAAAGACGAATTTTTGCTGGAAAAGATCACGACTGGCTCTTCTACAAAGCCTGCCGAACAGCCGTTCCTCATGCCCAACACCTCCGCCATCTTGGATAATAACTTTTTTATTCATCGCGAAATCCTCGCTTGGCGCTACTTGGCAACCAACTGTCAAACGGCCAACGGCACTCTAAAGTGCCAGCAGGGCCCGGTAGAGTTCGGGGTGCTCGTACCGCAGGACAGGACTTCGATGCGGGTCCGCATGGAACTGGTGGGAAGAGAGAAGGTTACGATCCGAGGTACCGAGCGCGAGTTACTGCGTTTAAGCTTGAAAGGCGAAGCTTTCGCGTGGACCCTGTGGGTTGACGAAACAGATCAGTTCAAGCTCATGCGCGTGGAGATTCCAGACGATAATACGATAGTGTTGCGGGACTAGGGGTAGAGGTTATTCCCCATTTCTGACTCAGCGCTTTGTGGAGAGACAATTTGCTGCTCGCGGATGCAAGGACGGCCCGAGTTTTAATCACAGTGCTCCTTTTTGCGCTGGGGTTGGGGTTTCTCTATGCCGCACGGCAGACCCTTGTAGCGTTCTTGTTTGCCATTTTTTTCGCCTATCTGATGAGCCCGTTGGTATCGCACCTGGAGAGACTGCTTCACGGGAGAAATCGCGCAATTGCTGTTATCTATGTGCTGCTGCTCGGTTTGGTCGTGCTGTTTTTTGTTTCCACAGGGCCCAGGATCGCTCGCGAAAGCGCCCGCTTAAGTCAATCGCTGCCCGCTCTGTCGGGTTTGAGCTCCGGGCAAATCGCGGAACAACTGGGGCAAGAACACGGTTGGAACGGCCGCCTGGTCGATCTGGCGCGTGACTACCTGGCCGGCCACAGCGATCAGATCACGAAGCTTGCGCAGGACGTTGGATTGCGTGTGGCGGATGTAGCCAAACAAGCATGGCTGCTCGTAATCGTCCCGCTGCTATCGATTTTTTTTCTGAAGGATGGAACCACCTTCAGCCAGATTCTGCTCGACCTGGTGCAGTCGCGCCCGCAGCGCGAATTGCTGCAGGGCGTCCTCAGCGATCTGAATCAGATGCTGGCGCATTTTATTCGTGCACAACTCATACTGGCCGCTCTTACGCTGGTGGTGTATTCCTCCGTTCTGGGCCTAATGGGGATGAACTATGCGTTGGTTCTCGGCACGCTGGGAGGGTTGCTCGAATTCATCCCCGTAGTAGGGCCAATGGTAGCGGCCGTGGTCATCGTAGTCGTGGCTTTGCTCACGGGCTACAAGCACTGGCTGGCGCTGGTTATCTTTCTGGGGTGCTGGCGCATGATTCAGGATTACGTGACCTCGCCGCGCATCATGGGAAAGAGCATGGAACTGCATCCCCTGGCGGCGATCTTTGGCGTGATGGCGGGCGGCGAAGTGGCCGGTATACTGGGAATCTTCCTTTCCATTCCAGTGATGGCCGGGCTGCGCATCCTCTTTCGCCGATGGCGGCTCTACGCTGAAAAACGAAAATTTGGCCCGCTCGACGAATACGTGCTGGGCAGCCAGGTCGGGCTTAAGAAGTAAGGACGGTTGCCCGTTCCATCTGTTCGACCATCCTTTCGCCACAATCTGCTTACCCTGCGGATCCGGATGCGCCTGCTGATTTCTCCACCACTACTTTGCGAAGGAATTCGGCCGCCGCTTCGGGCAGCACGGTGTTGATAAACATACCGGAGCCCAGTTCGAAACCAGCCATGCGCGTGAGCCGTGGGATTACGCTCAGATACCAGTGAAAATGCCTGGCACCAACATAATCCGAGGGGCCGCTGCGCACCGTGAAATTGAAATCAGGATTTTCCAGCCCCACATAAATCTTGGCTAGGAAGGTCCGCAAAACGCGCGCCAGGTCGACTATTTCGGCTGCCGTAATTTCGCCGAAGCTGGCCATGTGCCGAAGCGGAAATATATGAGTAGCGAAGGGCGTAGGGGAAGCGAACACCTCCATCGCCACAAAAAGTTCACTCTTCATAACAATGCGTGTCTGGTCTTCGACCTCCCGCTCCACAAAATGGCAGAACATGCATTCGCCGGCGTCATCAAAATGGCGAAGAGCCTCATGCAAACGATAGCGTACCTGGCTCGGAATTACGGGTGTCGCGATAATCTGAGAGTGCGGGTGCTGCAGGCTCGCGCCGGCATCCGCGCCATGGTTCTTGAAAATGGTTACGTGGTTGATGCGCTGATCCGAACTTAACGAGTTGTATCGCTCCTTGAATATCGCCAATATCCTCGCGACCTGCGCATCCGGCAACAGGGCCATGCAGCAGGAATGATCCGGACCATCGATGACCACTTCATGGAAGCCGAAACCCTCAATACGGCGCCGCAAGTGTTGCAGGCTGCGCGTGGGCTGAACATCGGCGGATAGCGCGGCAAACTTGTTGGGAATCACCCGCACCGCCCAAGGCTTGCTGGCGTCGTTCGGAAAGCGCACCACGTCTGCCGGAGTTTTGCCCTCATTCCCCGGGCAAAATGGGCAACTGTCTAGAAACGATGGCACACTCTGCACTGCACGATGTGCAGCTAGCTCTTCTGGCCGTCGGGCTCGCTCGGTGGCGATGATCACCCACTCCTTGGTGAAGAAATTCTGTCGTAGCTCTGGCATGATCGTCCTCACCAATCTCATCGGCATGCCGGAGATACACTGCAGTGACCGAACGGTCATCGCCAGTCCGACGGAAGTTAGCAATTTTCTGCCCGCGGCGCACGCCAGACCAGTTACCTTTGGGAATTTTTTTCCGGAAAGGCTGTTGTAGAATTCAGAGAACCTATCTTGCTTCCTACAACTTATGAGCAATAAACTTGCCATCGGTATTTTGGGCGCAACCGGCGTGGTCGGGCAGCGCTTTATCCAGATGCTGGAAAATCATCCGTGGTTCGAAGTCGCATGGCTGGCGGCTTCCGACCGTTCCGAGGGCAAACCTTACGCTGAAGCCGCTCGCTGGCGGTTAAAAACCGCGATCCCGGCGAATATCGCCGCTATGAAGGTTTCGCCCGCTGCACCGGAAGGCGCGCCCAAGATCATCTTTGCGGCGCTCGATGCGGCGATCGCCGCCGAAATGGAGCCACGTTTTGCCGAGGCGGGCTGTGCCGTAGTGTCGAATTCCAGCGCCCTTCGCATGAAGTCGGACGTACCCTTGGTGATTCCCGAGGTCAATGCCGGACACATCAAACTGATTGATGGGCAAGCGTGGCGGAAAAAATCCGGAGGGTATGTGGTAACCAATCCGAATTGCTCTGCCATCGGCCTGGTGCTGGCTCTGGCTCCGATACAACAGCGCTTCGGATTGGAAGCCGTGATGGCCGTGACCATGCAGGCGGTCAGCGGCGCAGGGTACCCGGGCGTGGCGTCGCTCGACATACTGGGCAACGTGATTCCCTACATCCGCAATGAAGAAGAAAAGATGGAAGAGGAGACGCTCAAGCTACTGGGACAAATGAACGGAACAAAGGTTATTCCCGCGGCTTTTGCCATGAGCGCGCAGTGCAACCGGGTGGCAGTGGAGGACGGCCACACGGAATCGGTTTCGATGAGATTGAAAACCAAGTCCCAGCCGGCAGAGATCATCGGCGCATGGAGCGAGTACCGCAGCGTTCCGCAGGAATTGAAACTTCCCAGTGCACCTGCGCGCCCGGTGGTTTACATGGACGCGAGTGATCGTCCGCAGCCGCGATTCGACGTAGACATGGGCGCGGGAATGACCACAGCGGTGGGACGACTGCGGCCGTGCAGCGTTCTGGAATGGAAGTTCACCGTTCTTTCGCACAACACGATCCGCGGGGCCGCGGGCGCTGCGGTGCTGAACGCCGAACTGCTCAAGGCTAAAGGCTATCTCGATTGAAATCTAAGGTGCGCTCGCACAATCTTGCCTGGAAGTCACGCCGATGATCGTGATGAAATTCGGCGGCACTTCCGTGGAAGATGCCAAGGCCATCGCGCGCGTAGCTGCGATCGTAAAAAACCGCCTGCCGCAACGCCCTATGGTGGTGGTCAGCGCGATGGCGCGGGTTACCGACACACTCCTTACGATGGCTCGCGCAGCCGGGGCCGGGGAACGCAAAACCGCGCTCAAACTCTGCCGTTCCTTGCAGGAGCGCCATTACAATACTGCGAGCGAGTTGTTGGGCACCGCATTATTCACGGATTTTCACGCGGATTTGGGAGCTGACTTCGAAACGCTCGATGAGTTGCTGCGTGGCATTTCCGCCGTTGGTGAATTGACTCCTCGGACGACCGATCATGTAGCCGCATTCGGTGAGATTCTTTCCAGCAGAATTGTGGCCGCAGCCTTCTCGGCTCATGGCTTGAACAGCGCGCACGTGGACGCACGCGAAGTTCTCGTGACCGACAGCAGGTACATGCAGGCAGTTCCGCAGCAGGAAGAAACTAACGAGCGTTTGCAAAGTATAGTGAGGCCGCTGCTGGACGCCGGCCGGGTTCCGGTCATGGGTGGATTTGTCGGAGCAAGCCGCGCCGGCGTGACCACAACCGTCGGGCGAGGGGGCTCCGACTTTTCCGCAGCTATTGTGGGCGCGGGACTGGGCGCGGAGCGCATTGAAATCTGGACCGATGTAGATGGAATTCTCACCACCGATCCGCGTATTTGCAAGGAAGCGCGGCGCATTAAGGTAGTCAGTTTCGATGAAGCCGCGGAGTTGGCATATTTTGGCGCCAAGGTACTGCATCCGGCGACCGTGCTGCCTGCTATCCAGAAAAATATCCCGGTTTACGTGCTGAATTCTCTTAATCCTGCATGTGAAGGAACGAAGATCACCACTCGCGCACCCAAGGGGAAAAACATCTTCAAGGCGATCGCGGTGAAAAAGCGCATCACCATCGTGGATGTGGCCGCGCCGCGCATGTTACTGGCGCATGGATTCCTGCGCGCAATCTTCGAGGCTTTCGATCGGCATAAAGTTGCGGTCGACGTGGTTTCCACTTCCGAGGTCAGCGTTTCGCTCACGGTGGATTCGAACCAGGCTATTCCCGCGCTGGCAGCTGATCTGGCGAAGCTAGCTGATGTGAAGTACGAAGGCCGCAAGGCGATCGTGTGCCTGGTTGGCGAGAGCCTGCGGGATAAGCCCGGCGTAGCCGCAGCAGTTTTTGGAGAATTGGCGGATAAGAACATTCGTATGATCTCGCAGGGCGCTTCAGAAATTAATTTGACCTTCGTCATTGAAGAAGACGACGTACCCGAAGTGATCCAGCGTCTGCACAACACATTTTTTAAGGATTTGGATCCGGAAGTTTTTGCTTGAGAGTTTTCGCTGGAGCTCACTCGGAAATGCTGCGGAGAGCGCGAAGAAGTGCTAGGCTTTTCTCTGTAAACCCCGCGAGGTTTTCTTAGCGGTTTTCTTACCGATCTCGGCGCGGGAGTTTTCCGATGAATATCCTGCTTCTAGGCCGGGGAAAGACTGGGTCCCTCGTGGCGGAAGCCGCCCGCCAGCGCGGACATGAAATTCATGTCGTCGGCGCTGCGGAAAACGCTGACGGACACGCCCTCACCGCCGAAAAGCTACACGGCGTCGATGTGGTCATCGACTTCACTGCTCCTCCCTGCGTCCTCGTCCACATTGAGGCATCGGTCGCGGCGGGCAAGAATGTCGTCGTCGGCACAACTGGCTGGTACGCGGAGATTGATCGAGTCAAGAAACTGGTCGAGAGCAGCGGCACGGGATTTCTCTACGCGGCAAACTTCTCCGTAGGAGTGAATCTATTTCTGGACGCCATTCGGGCCGCTGCCCCCGCCCTGCAACACGATTACTCGGCGCAGATCTTCGAGCGGCACTACGTTCACAAGAAAGATTCGCCATCAGGAACAGCTATCGTGATGCAACGCCTCATCCGCGAGGCCAGCGGCAAGGACGACAATGCAGAGATCACTTCTTTCCGCGAAGGCGAAGTGATAGGCATGCACGAGGTCGTTCTGGATTCCGCTGTCGACAGCATCTACCTCTGTCATGACGCCAAGTCTCGCCGCGGATTCGCCGAAGGCGCAGTGCGCGCCGCGGAGTGGCTCGCCGGTAAAAAGGGCTTCTATGATTTCCAGGACATCTGGCGAATGCTCTAGATCCGTCGCCGTTTCCGCAAGGCGTTACACAGTAGGCCCGTTCGCGCTATCTTATTACCATGCAAGTACGTGGCTGCGGTACTGCCCTGGTCACTCCGTTTCATCAGGATGGTTCGATCGATGACTCCGCCCTACGCAACCTGGTGGCGTGGCAGGTCGAGTCCGGTATCGATTTCCTGGTCCCTTGCGGGACCACCGGGGAGACGCCGACGCTCAGTCGTGAGGAATGGCTCCATGTGATTGATACCACGATCGAAGTGGTGGCCGGGCGCGTGCCCATCGTGGCGGGAGCAACTTCAAACTCTACCCAGGAAGCCGTGGAGAAGGCCAAAGAAGTCGGTGCACGTTCCGGAGTCGACGCCATTCTTACCGCTTCTCCTTACTACAACAAGCCGACGCAAGAGGGTCAGTATCGGCACTTCAAGGCGATCTCGGAGGCCATACCCGACAAACCGATCATTCTCTACAACGTACCCGGCCGCACTGCAGCGAATCTCGAACCTGCAACGCTGGCGCGATTGGCGGAGATTCCGAACATCGTTGGGGTGAAGGAAGCCAGCGGCAACATGACACAGATCGCGGAAATGATCAACGCAGTCCCTGAAACGTTCCTCGTCCTTTCCGGGGACGATGCCGCCACTTTGCCCGTGATTGCCTTGGGAGGAGGTGGGGTGATCTCGGTCGCGGCCAATGAAATTCCACATGAGATGGCGGCCATGACACGCGCCGCCCTTAACAACGATTGGACTACGGCTCGCAGCATTCATCGAAAGTATCTGTCGTTGATGCAGGCAAACTTCATCGAGTCGAGCCCCATGCCAGTGAAGGCTGTGCTGGCGATGATGGGCAGGATTGAAGAGAATTACCGGCTGCCGCTGCTGCCCATGCGACGCGACACGCGATCAAAGCTCCAAAAAGTTGTAGCGGACGCAGGACTCATCGCCAAAGTAGCAGTCCCCGCGCCGGATGCGACTGTATTCTACATTTACGAAAATTGGGCGGCGGGTCCACACAAGATCGTGCTGCACCGCGGATCGTGCGGCCAATGTAACCAGGGCAAGGGACGTCCCGCCGGTCACGACGCCAATCATGCTCGCTGGCACGGACCATACGCGACCCTGGCGCAAGGGCGGGAAGCAGCGCACGAGATGACCGGCGTGCTCATCCGCAGCGAGTGCAAGTGCGTGTGAGAATTCCATTGCTGATTCTTGACTGCTGATTAGAAGCTGTGGTCCGATATTCGTTTTCAATCAGCAATCAGAAATCAACAATCAACAATTCCATGCAATCCCTGAAAACTTCCATCGAACGCCTGGCCGCTCTGGGCGAGGTTGAGCACAATCCCGAGGCGCGTCCTGCATTCTTCGAATTCCGCGACGCACTCACCCAGGGCAAAATTCGAGCCGCCGAGAAAATCGATGGTCACTGGGTTGTCCACACCTGGGTGAAACACGGCATTCTGCTCGGCTTCCGGCTGGGCGAACTGTCCGAGACAAGTTGCGGGGCGCTGACCTTCGTGGATAAGGATACTTTCCCTGCCCGGCAGTTTTCTATGGCAGACCGCGTCCGCATCGTTCCCGGAGGTTCGTCGGTGCGTATGGGAGCGTACGTGGCGCCGTCGGTAATTTGCATGCCACCGATGTTCATCAATGTAGGTGCTTACGTGGACGAAGGCACGATGGTTGATTCGCACGCGCTGGTCGGATCGTGCGCGCAGGTTGGCAAGCGAGTCCACCTCAGCGCTGCCGCCCAGATTGGAGGAGTCCTCGAGCCCGTGAATGCCTCGCCCGTGGTGATCGAGGACGACGTGCTGGTCGGCGGTAACTGTGGTGTCTACGAAGGAACGCTGGTCCGTGCCCGTGCCGTGCTGGGGGCAGGAACGATCTTGACCAGATCGACTCCACTTTTTGACTTGGTGCGCGGAGAAATTTACCGCGCAACAGCGGAGAGGCCGCTCGAGGTTCCCGAGAGCGCTGTGGTCGTGCCGGGGTCGCGTGCGGTAACGAAAGGCCTGGCAGCCGACATGGGAGTTTCTTTATACGCTCCCGTAATCGTGAAATATCGCGACGAGAAAACAGATCGCGGGATTGAATTGGAAGATTTGCTGCGTTGATTTACTCCCTGACGCCGTCACCTGATCTCTACCAGCAGGGTTCGCGCATCGTCAACGCCAACTTTAATCTCATCGAGCCTGGTAATCACAGTATCCGCTTCTTGCAACGATGCCGCTGGATAAGTACTGGTCAACCCAATCACCTTCATCGCCGCCGCGTGCGCTGAACGAATACCGGCGGGTGCGTCTTCGATAACCAAACATTCTGAGGGATTGGCGCCCAGTAACTCCGCACCTTTCATATATGGCTCCGGATCCGGCTTTCCATTCACCACGTCATCCGCTGTGACCATAATCTTCGGAATTGGCACGCCGGCCCGCTGTAGCCGCCCAGTTGCAAGGGAGCGTGATCCAGAAGTCACTATAGACCAGAGACCACGGGGAATGGTGCGAAGCAAGTCGACGGCTCCCGGCATCACGACGACGCCGTCACGATCCGCCGCTTCGCGCGCTTCGAGGCGGCGCACTTCCGATATTGCATCGAGATGAGGAGCAACCGCACGAACAACCTCAACTGCGCGCACGCCGTGGGCAATGGTGATCACTTCCTCTTCGTCAACTCCCCGCTCCCTCGCCCAAATGCGCCATTGGCGATCCACAGAGCCGGTGGAATCAACCAGCACACCATCAAGGTCGAAGAGAATAGCGGCGCAACGAAAAGTGGTCATGGGTTTTCTTTTAACACAGAGCGGTGAGCGATACGCGAGAGAAGAGGACGACCACTGCCAGCTAAATTAGAATTCAGGAACTCAGACGACCTTGCGCGGCTCTGGAAGCAGAACCTGCGGTGACGATCCTTCCAATGCCGCTTGGTGCGCCTGATGACGAAGTTCCAAATGCCGCTCCCGAAAGTGAGTTTTGGCGCGCTCTCCCCATGCCCGCACAAACCAGTAGTTCAGGCCGGCGCCGATGGCCGAACTGACCAACGGGATCATGCGCCCGGCCCACTTCTCGACCACCTCAGTACTGGCACGAGCCGCGATACGCTGAATCACTCGCGGGACGAACTTATTGACGACTTCTTTTTCGACGAGTTCGCGGCTGATGTCGACTCCCGCCGCACTGGCGGCCGCGATCCAGAGTTCGGCGATTTCACTATCGGTATTGAATTGGAAGCCGTATACCAGACTGAGCTTCTGAATTGTTCGCATGGAGATAGCCGACAGAATGCCCAGATCGGGGATGATCGTGATCAAACCCCCCAGTCCGAAACCCGCTCCTTCGGCGGCTGCGAGCTTCATCCCGCCACGGATCACATCATCGGCCACCACATCGAGTTCGCCCATTTCCATGTGATACATGCCATGGTAACCGCTGACGGGCAGGCGATAAGCAGTTCGAAGTTGAACCAGAAATCTGTCCGGATCAACCTGGACGGTGGAGTAGGCGCGGGTTAGGCCCTTGACCAGAGCTTTTTCAGCGCGCACGCGAAGCCACGACTTAGGTTCCGATGCCATTGCATCAACCTTAACTCAGAGAAGGCACGAATACTATCCCGGCGCTGTTGTAGGAATAGCGGAATCACTCTGTACGCTATGTTACATAGTCTGCTA
>JBAVZU010000200.1:0-4698 GCA_049588915.1 Candidatus Sulfotelmatobacter sp. | reverse complement strand
TGTGGCGCGCGGGCCCGTTCGGCAAGCTCGGGGCAAGCCCGCGCCCCCGAAGCCAGCGCGGAAGCAATCAAACGGAAGCAAAAACATTCATGGAAGCAAAGTAACTCATGTGGCGAAGGCCGCCCGTTCGGCAAGCTCAGTGCAGCAGGCTTCAGTAGGTCCACCCAGCGCCACCGCTCCGTCAGCCACAAAACGGAAGAAGCAACCCTACAATCCCCTCGCTCCCGATCGCATTTCCGAAATCCTGAAGCGCCTCGACCAACTGTACCCCGACGTTACCTGCGCCCTCACTCACACCAGCGCCTGGGAACTTCTGGTTGCGACGATTCTCTCCGCGCAATCGACCGACGTAAACGTCAACCGAGTCACTCCCGTAATCTTTCGCAAATATCCTACCGTCGAAGCTTTCGCAGCCATCACACCCGAACAACTGGAGCCGGATATCCGCTCCACCGGCTTCTTCCGCAACAAGTCGAAATCCGTGGTCGGCGCGGCGAAAAAGATAGTCTCCGACTTCGCCGGGCAGGTTCCGCTGAACATGCAGGATCTCCTCACGCTGCCCGGGGTTGCCCGCAAGACTGCCAACGTGGTTCTGGGCTCGTGGTTCAAAATCGCAGACGGAATCGTGGTCGACACCCACGTGCAGCGCATTTCACGCCGCCTCGAACTCACGACCAACACCGATCCGCAGAAAATCGAGCAAGACTTGATGCGCATCATCCCGCGCGAGAAATGGATTCTCTTCGCCCACCAGCTCATCTGGCACGGACGCAAACTCTGCATCGCGCGTAAGCCCAAGTGCGTCGATTGCATGTTGGAAGATATTTGCCACGCCGCGGACAAAACCTGGAGCACGGTGGAGATGCACAAGAACGCGAAGGCGTAGCGGTATCCGCTCCGCCATGTGCCGAATCGGCACCGGTCTGCCCGCCAAATACTAATAGACTTATACTTCTTGATTTTCCATTGAAATGCATCAAGAATGGATGAATGCCCGATGTGGTCCAATCCGTTCGTCAGCTCTTGCAGGATTTCATCGCTCCAGAACTGCGAGAACTGAAGAGCGATCTGAAGCACGTAGACTCCAAGATTGATTCTGAAACCGCCCAGATCCGGGCGGATATTAAGCGTGTGGAAGGCAAGTTCGACTCCGATTTCAAGCGTCTTGAAGGCAAAATGGATTCCGACTTCAAGCGTTTGGAAGACAAAATGGACTCTGGGTTCGCCCAAATGCGCACCCTGCTCGACAACGCCTATTTGCGGTCGGAACTGGAAGCCACCCGCGACATATCGAACCTGCGCGAACGGGTCACGCGTCTGGAAGTCGAGCGCGGCGCACCCCGGCAATAGCACTTTCGCGTCTCTCCCGTGAAAATCCGTTTGGTCTGCTAAACTTTCGACTTGGGCTTCTCTTCCGTTCCGTATTACAACTCACATGCGCGCGCTCATTTCCTTTGCTATTGTCATATTCATGGGCACAGTCGTGACTGAGACCATCGCTGCAGGCCAGGCTCTCCGCTCGCCCCAAGCCATCACCGATCCCAAAGAGATCGCCTCCAAGCCGAACGCGCAGGTCGAACCCCGCAGCCTTACCATCGAGAAGCTCTACATGACCCACCAGGTCGGCCGGGTCTCGTGGTCGCCCGACGGCAAGAGCATTGCGTTCATCTCCAATATGAGCGGACGCAACAATCTTTGGCTGGTGCCTGCCGAGGGCGGATGGCCGGTACAACTTACGGTGAGCGACCAGCGGCAAACCGCGCCTGCATGGTCACCCGACGGAAAATGGATCGCCTATCAATCTGATTACGACGGTGACGAGCAGTGGGATATTTTCCTGGTCTCGCCAAAGACTGGCAAAGTCGTCAACCTCACCAGTACGCGCGAGATCGCCGAAACAGAACCAACGTGGTCGCCAGACGGGCGCTATCTTGCTTACTTGGTAAAACCCAAAACCTCGGCGGCCCACGAGATCGACATCTACGACACGCTGATGCGGGAGGTCAAGCACATCACGACAGGCACTCCCCAGGACAAGGGCAACTACAATCCCGTCTGGTCAAAAGATGGCAAATACATCGTGTACACCCAGGAGCAGGCTAAGGGCACGGATTCGAACATTTTCATCGCGGACGTGGCCACGGCACAGAGCACGCTGCTGACTCCGCATGAAGGCGAACAGCGCTACTCCGATAACGACATTTCGCGCGACGGCAAGCGCATCCTTTTCACCTCAAACGCGGCCAACGGCTATGAAAATATTGGCTTGTTGGACGTCTCGACGAAGAAGATTTCGTGGCTCACTCACGACAAATGGGAAATCCGTGGGGGCGAGTTTTCCCCCGATGGCAAGCACATCACGTTCCGGGCAAACGTCGACGGTAATGAAGACATCTATCTGCATGATTTCGCCACAGGCAAGTCCAGCGCATTGCCCATCTCGAACGGAGTGAATGAACCGGCGGGCGAGCCCTACGCCTTCACCAAGGATGGCTCACGCCTGCTCTACTATCACAACGGACCCACAGCTCCCGGCGATCTCTGGGTTTATACGTTGGCCACCGGAAAATCGCATCAAGTCACGCACTCGCTCGTTGCGGGCGTTCGCTCCGAAGATATGGTTGAGCCCTACCTCGTGCACTATCCCAGCCGCGACGGCAAGTGGACGATCTCCGCTTTTCTTTACGTGCCTTTCAATATGGCGCGCAACGGGCAGAATGCCGCTATCGTTTACATTCACGGCGGACCAACTTCCCAGACAGTGAATTCATTCAACCGCTTTGTGCAGTACGCTGCGAATCAGGGCTACATGGTGCTCGCGCCCAACTATCGCGGCTCGACGGGATACGGAAAAGAATTCCAGCAGGCAAATTTATTCGACATGGGCGGCGGCGATTTGCAAGACGTTCTGGCCGGTGTCGACTGGATCAAGCAGACCGGCCATCTCGATCCGAAAAAGATCGCCGTCATGGGCGGCAGCTACGGCGGCTATCTGAGCATGATGTCCGTCACGAAAGCTCCTGACGTTTGGGCCGCAGGCGTGCCCATCGTTCCTTTCGTGAACTGGTTCACGGAGATCGAGAATGAAGATCCGGTGCTGCAACAGTCCGATCTCGCGACGATGGGTGACGTGGTAAAGAACAAAGCACTATACGAGGATCGCTCGCCGATCAACTTCATCGATCAGATCAAGGCGCCGTTGCTCTTGCTGGCTGGCGGACACGATCCGCGTTGCCCGAAATCAGAAACGCAGCAAGTCGTCGACGCCATCAAGAAGCGCGGGGGGACGGTCGATTACAAGATTTACGAAAACGAAGGTCACGGATTTGCTCGCGTGGAAAATCAGATCGATGCCTATAAGCGGGTGGCCGATTTTCTCCTGGCGCACGTACCTCCAGCCGATTGCAGTTGTTCGCTGACTGAATAGCCTGGCACGGAATTACGCCGGCTTGGCGCTATTGCCGATGGGATTGAGCTGTTCCATTCTGCACTCACGCAGGTAGAGAAACATGGGCAGGCCGAGCGAAACTCCGACCAACAGCACAGCCAATACCGGCAGCCACCGCTGGCGAATGTTAAGCCGTACGCTCTCGACTCGCATGAATACAATCAGCACCACCGCGGAAATTAGGACGTCCATCCCAAAGAAAGCACTGATCCGGTTTACGAACAGTTCGCGCACGAGGAGTGGAAGATTCAACCCATGTTGCAAAACCCACGGTACGAACTGCCAGTAAGGAAAAATTGCCCCCACGAAACAGAGCCCAAGATATATCGTCTTCGGTTTCATCCCGGCAATTTAGCAGATATCTCACTCGAGGCGTATTATCACGCCTTTCGCTGATGGTTATACGGACGACGTAGTCTGACCTAGTCTATGGATCGGACAATCGCTTCCACCAGTCCTGGGATAGTGAACTGTTTAGCCGCAATATCCACGCGCAGACCTAACTCGCGTAGCGTTGAAGAGGTAACCGGCCCTATCGAAGCGAGCCGTATATCAGCAAGATCGCGGTTGTTGCGCGTACCTGCCAATTCCACAAAGTTCCGCACCGTCGAAGAGCTCGTAAACGTAATCACATGCGGGCGGCGCCGGGAGCTCTTCATCGCGCTTCGCAGCCGCGTCCGCGAAGTTTGCGGCACAACCGTCTCATACGCTTCCACCACATCCACGTCTGCGCCGGCTTTGCGCAGTTCGCTGGGAATCACGTCACGCGCAATTTTTGCGCGCACCAACAGCACGCGCTTCCCTTTCACCCGCCGACGTAAACTGCGCACCACCGATTCCGCAACGTACTCCTTCGGAACCACATTTACCTTCATGCCACGCTGCCCGATCGCTTTCCTTGTCGCCGGGCCGATCGCCGCCACCCGCAAGTGTTTGAGTTTCCTCGTCGTCAAGTGCAATTTGGCGAGACGCTGCCACATCGCCTCCACACCGTTCACGCTGGTGAGAATAAGCCAGTCGTAACCGTCGAGATTTCTAAGAGCCATATCCAAGGGCCTGAAAGATTTCGGCTTGCGGATTTCGATAAAAGGAATTTCAAGCACCGTCGCGCCGAGTTTGCGCAATTCAGAGGAGAGCGCACCGGCCTGATGCCGGGCGCGGCCTACGAGCACGCGAATTCCTGCAAGCGGCCGAGTAGCGGACGATTCTGCGTTCTTTTTCATGCCTCGAGTTCTCGTCCGGGGTAGCCG
>JBAVZU010000199.1:0-17990 GCA_049588915.1 Candidatus Sulfotelmatobacter sp. | reverse complement strand
GCTGTACCTTTGATAATAGTCCGTGTGGGCTGCGTTGTCACTGCTGTTTACCAAGGCTCCCAGCAGTTTTGATTGTTCGACTGCTTCCAGGCCGCGCTGCAGTTGTTTCTTCTCCGTGGTTCCCTTGCGGGTGACCAGAAGAATACCGTCGGCCAGCCGGGACCACAGACTGGTGTCGGCCAGCGGCAGCACCGGCGGCGAGTCGATGACAATCCAGTCAAACCATGCTTCCAGCTTTTCCATCAAGGGCAGAAGCTTGCCGGATTGCATCAACTCCAGAGGGTTTTGCGGCGTACTGCCGGCCGGCAGAATCCAAAGTCCGAGTTTTTCCAGGCGGTAGATATTCAGCTTTCGGGTCTCTCCGCCCAGCCATTCGCACAAACCCGGGAGTTTGCCCAAGCCGAATTGCGGAAGGATATTCGGACGCCGCAGATCGCCCTCGAGCAGCAGGATTCTATGCTGCTTTCTTCGCGCCAGCGTGCAGGCCAAATTGGCCGCAACCGTACTCTTCCCTTCTTCGGGGATGGTGCTGGTAATGAGTATTTTCTTTAAAGGTCGGCTCTGGCGAAGCTGACGCAGGCGCACCGCCAGAAAGCGGAACTTCTCCGCGCCCAGGCTTCCCTCTTGCCCGAGCGATACCAGGCGGCTCCCTTCCGGAATGTTCATGGGAAGTACGGGACATTGACTCACTTCATCGAAGGGGGCCGCGGGATGCGAATCGAAGGAGTCGTCACTCGGCGGCGGTTCGGAAACCGGCGGGCGCTCGAAAACCGGCAGCGGCTCGAAAACCGGCGGCTGTTGGGCAATGGCGCCCGACTCGCGAAGCTTCTGTTCGGCCGCTTCCAGAACTTCCGTGGCGAAGGAGAGCCGGGGACTTCCCGCCTCGGCATTCTCCAGTCCAGCTCTTTGTAACGCATCGAATATATTGCTCATTGTTCTCCGACTCGCAATCGCACTCGCGTTTTCAGTTCCTCGTTCCGCTTCTGCTCCGCCTTCAGATTGGCATAGAGCTCGAGCAATGTCTGAGCTGCTTTCCGGGGATCGAGTTCGTCCGACGTTTTCTTGCCCTCAAGAGCGGGGGTTTGAACTCCCAGGCGGAAGTCATTCGCGATATCGTCGATGATCTCCGGACTCACGCTTTTCATCTGCCTGGCATAAGCTGCGATCAGGGCATTTTCGCAGATGGTATTGATCAACCGCGGGAGCCCTTGCGAATGCTGGTACACCGCGGCGACAGTTTCTGGAGGGAACATCGCCGACGGATACGGCGAGCCCGCAAGCTGAAGCCGGCGCTCGATGTATCCCTTGGTCTCGTTCGAAGTGAGAGGAACAAGGTGCGATCGCAGCGCGACTCGCTGCTTCAACTGCCGCAGGCTGACGGAGTCGAGTTTTTCATCCAGTTCAGGCTGTCCCACCAGGAGAATCTGAAGCAACTTCTCCTGCGGGGTTTCAAGATTCGTCAAAAGCCGGATTTCCTCGAGAATTTCCGACGAAAGATGGTGGGCTTCGTCGACCACCAGAGCCGTGGTCAATTTCTTTTGGCTGCGCTCAATCACATAATGTGCGATCTGAATGAGCAACTCTCCCTTATTCTTGCTGCTGGCGGGAAGTCCCAGATCGCTGGCAAAGTACTGCAGAAATTCCACCGGCGACAGACGGCCGTTGAAGATGTAGGCATAGGCCACGTCATTACTCTGCTTCAGCAACTGGAGCAGAGAGCGCAGCAGAAGCGTCTTACCGGTTCCTACTTCCCCGGTGAGAACCACGAACCCCTTGTGCCGTCTGACGCCATAGTAAAGCGCCGCCAGAGCCTCATTATGCCTGCTGGTGGGAAACAGGAACGAAGGATCGGGTGTAATTTCGAACGGATTGCGCTTCAGGCTGTAGAAAGCTTTGTACATTTAAAATTCTCTAGCCGCGCAGATAACTGATCGCAGACCCCAGCAAAATCGTAACAGATACAAACACTGCCGTGGCCCATCCCAGCCAGAGACGTTTGTGCTCGCGCCGCTCATCTTCCTCGGCCGAGATGGCTGGAATTTCCGAGATGACGGCTACGGGCAACAGATCCTGAAGCTCCTTTTCGTCGTGAATCCGGTCATCCATCACTTCGAAGGCGCCGGCCACCATCAGGCCCAAGATCAATCCAAAGCCCAGCCCGAAGCCGCAGAATTTCAGGCGATTGGGGAAGTCCGGCTTTAAGGGCAAGCTCGGGGGATCGATGATCCGGAACCTTTCCCCCTGCTGCAGCAATTCCATGCTGGTCGCCATCGCCGACTCATTCTTTTTCTTCAGCAGCTCGTCGTAGTTCGCTTTGGATTGTTCGTAGCCACGAGTCAGATCGGAGAGCTGCTGCTCACGCACCGGCTCCTGATTCAGCCTCGCTTGATAGTCAACAACCTTGGACTTTAAGTCTGCGACGGAACGCTCCCGACTGGCAATCTCCAGCCGGTTGGACTGCACTTGCCCTTGCAGCTGTACCAGGGGGGACGAAGGGTCCTTGATGTCGGCCGCTTCCGTCGATGGGCCTGCCGCATTCGGGTCGGAGGGCGCGGACTGCTTGGCCTTCATGTCGGCAACGATGCGGGCTCTGGTTTTTTCCGTTTCGGCAATCTGCTCCTTGAGCTTGCGAACATCGGGATGGCGGTCGGTGTAATGGGAGCTGAGATCCGCCAGTTGCGCCTTGAGTTTGTCTAACTCCGCGTCGACCTCGGCCAGGCCCAGGGTGCTCCCATCGGCGGACTTCGGCGAGTTCCCCAGCGAACGGTATTGATTCACCAGTGTTTCCAGATATACCCGCTGCTGCCTCGCCGTATTCAGCGCGTCTTCTTCGGTTTGCAACTGAGATTGCAGGCCCGCCAGAATCTGCAGATTGCTCCCCACCTGGGCCGGAAGCTCTCCCGGGTGCATCGCCTTGAACTGGCGAATTTTTTCTTCCTGCTCGGACAGGGTCTGCCGCGCGGTCTCCAGTTGATTCTCCAGAAACTTCGTGGTGCCTTCCGATTGCTGCTGACGCACTTCCAAATTTTCGTTGATAAAGAGGTTCGTCAGTTCGCTGGTCACCTTCTGAGCAACGTTGGGATCGTGTGCCGAGAAATAAACATTGAAAGCGCTTACGCGGTTCTGGGCATCGCGCACCAGTTCGATTTCAATCTTTTTGCGCATGCGCTCAACTTTGTCGTCCGCGGTCATGTTGCCGTGTACATCGGCATACAGATTCATCTGATCGATGATGTGCAGCAAGCGAGTGCGGCTGAGGATCTGTTCCGTGATGCTGCGCAGGCGGTCCTGCAGATCGTCGCTCACATTGGGAGTGACATAATCCTTCGGCATGGTGGGCTGCTCCACCAGAATTAGCGTGCCCGAGCGATAAGTGGGGGGTAGAACCCAGCTTGTTCCCCACACCGCCGCCCACCCCAGCAAAAGCGGGATCAGGAATTGCAAGTGGCGGCGCCGCACCACGCCCAGGTAACGCTGAACGTCAAAACCTTCCGAAACGCTATCGTCGAGTTCGTCAACCATGGTATTCATCTTCGCCATTCATCGTCATTTATCGTCTATCTTGCGAGCGGTTATCTTCCGAGCGGTCGGGAGAACTGGTAGGAAATCGAAACAAATTCGCGATTGGTGTTGGGGGTTGCCGCCAGCACCGCAACATCACTGTAGTCCTGATGAAGCCGGGTGTAGCCAAGTTGCACGTTCGTATGCTGACCAAACTGCCGCTGCAGTGAAGCCGTGCCTGAGACCGTGTGTCCATTAAGTCCGGCTGCGACTGCGGAGGTCAGAAGATCGTTTTGGGTGTAGCCGGCAGCGATCGCCCCACTTAAATTACGCGTCATCTGCTGGCGTAGCGACAAGCTGGCATTATCCATATGCACCGCTCCGGCCAATCCTCCTCCGCCGGAAATAGTGTGTGCGTAACTTAGCGCAAGGCTCGTCAGGCGGCCTTGCCAGCCGATGCTGCCGCCGGCCGCAGGGGTCCAGCCTCGCAACGCTGATGCTTGAGGCACCACGAGAAATAAAGGAGGTAGCGTCGTATCCGAATATTGCGGGCCCCCGAAGAACGACATCGAGAGCCTCGATGAGGCGTACAGAGTGTAGAACAGAAGCACGGCCTGGGTCTGGGTCTCGTCCTGCCCTTGCGGCAAGTACGTTATCAACCGCTGATACTGATAGGTCACACCGACGTAATGCATCCTCGATATACGAGACGCGTAGAAAGCCGACCCCGCTTGGGAACTGGCGTCAGACAAGCCGGGAACCTCGGACTGGTTCGGGTAGTGCAGATTGGTGAAGGTTCCGCTCGCTCCGACCATGCTATTCGCGGCGAACTGATATGTGATATCGGCGTTCCCGGTGTTGCGGAGAAGATCCGCAATCGGTGCGATCACGGAAAAGTTTGACTGTTGCGTCGCACCGGAAACTGCCCCAGCCGAGGCCAGATCCGGCTGGTTGAATACGTTGGAGCTTTTCTGAAAGCCGTCCACTGCGCTGAAGGTCACATGCGGACTCAGGCGGTACTGCAAATTGATCGACGCGTTCTGGTCCTGTTCGTTCCGAGAACTGTATTTTTGGTAGAAGGTGAATCCTGGAGCGTAGGTTGTCACAACGTGGAGGCGAGGTGTGGTTTCGTCAAGAGTTATGAAAGGAGCTATCGAATAGCTTACATCGCTGACCGGCTCGGGCGTCACCGATCCCAACGCGTTATCCGTATAAGCGCCGGTGAACGCCAACCCTCCCCGCAGGTAGTTGGCGCGTTCTTCCGAGGTGGGCAGGTTGGGGAACGATTGACCGCTTACCGGAGGCGGAGTCAACATCCGGCCCCCACCATCCTGCGCACCAACAATGGCAGGAACCGGAGGAGCGGGCGTATTCTGCGCGCCAACGTTTGCAGTTGTCGGCGCCGCGGGAGTGTTGTCCACCTGCGACCAGAGGCTGGCCGCCGGCAGCAGGAGCAACCCAACACAAATTTGCTGTAGCGCTTTCATCATTACGGGTTCTTCTTCTTTATCTTCATCGTTACGGACAACGAAATCACGAACACAAAATCACGAAGACGATATTACGGGACAACGATCGTGTCGTTCGGCTGCAGCTTGATGTTCTGGGATGGATCCTGGCCTTTGACCACTTCCTTATAGTTGAAGCGCAGCCGCGCCTGGGTTCCGTCGGCGTTCTGCCGCAGAATGTAGATCGCCTTTTGTTTGGCGAAGTCGCGGAAGCCTCCAGCAATCGCGATGGCATCCAGCACGGTCGCCGCATTGGCGATGGGATAGGATCCCGGTCGAGTCACTTGTCCCAGGATATTGAATTTCTGACTGTTGATTTGCTGCACGATCACGGTGACTTCGGGCTCGGCGATATAGTTCTTCAGGCGGGCAGCGATGTCTCGTTCCAGGCTGAGCGGAGTTCGCCCCGTGGCTTGCACTTCTCCAACCAGCGGCAAGGAAATTTTTCCGTCCGACCGAACTGTCGCCGCCCGTGAAATGTCGGGCTCTTTCCAGACGTTAATCGCCAACACATCGTCATTGCCAATCACGAAAGTGTCGTTGTGAGGCTTCGCGGCGGAAGAAGCGTCGGCTGGCTGCGCGGGTTGCGCTTGCGGCGAAGGCGCACCGGCCCCGGTTGCTGACTGTCCCCACAGCCCGGAGAGCACGGCGAGACACATTGCGGCGGCGAACAGGCTGCTTCTCCAGAATTTGCCGTTGTTAGTCATTGTCAGCATCATGGCGTCGCTTCGAAGCTCCTCGTCCATGGGAATGGCTTTCCTACTCAACTTGCTTTTCCGTTCCCCTTGCTCGGAAGCGGAATTGTCAATCTGGTTCCCGAGAAGGACGAAAGATAGGGCGCCGGGGCGGCCATTTCGTACTGCTCGATCTTATACAGAATCGTACGATAGCTCACACCCAGCAAGCGGGCGGCTGCCTTCCGGTTCCATCCTGTTTGTTCCAGCGCGGCGGCAATCGCATTGCGCTCGGTTTCCCATCGAACACTTTGGATCATGGATTTCAGCGAGGTCTGCATGGATCGCATCTCGCCGGACGCGACATTTTCCCGGGAGCGGTTGCCATTGATGCTCAAAGGCATTTTCATCCCGCTGACGGTGAGCTCCTCGTCGGCCGCTACCAGATAGCGCTTAACAAAAGTTTCGAGCTCTTTCAAATTGCCGGGCCAGGAATGATTCTGGCAGGCATCCAGCGCCGACTGAGTAAACTCTCGCGGAGGAAGCCCGTAATACTTGGCCACCTTACGCATGGAATAATGGAGAAGAATTTTGATTTCCTCCTTGCGCTGGCGCAACGGCGGAACATTCACGGTGAATGCACTCAGCCGGTAAAAGAGATCGGGGTTCAGCCGCTTTTCCGCAAGCGCATCTTCGAGCTGATCGCTGCTTGCGGCTAGAATGCGGACCTCAACCTCGACCGGTCTGGCTTCGCCGAAACGGGCGAAGCGCCGGTCTTGCAGAACCTTGAGTATCCTCGATTGCAATCCCATCGGCATCGCCGTGATCTCATCGAGCAGAAGCGTGCCCTTTTGACCAGTCTCAAGCTTGCCAAATCCTTTTGCTGATCCGTTGAACGAACCGCTTTCTCGGCCGAAGAGTTCGATCTCCAGCAACTCTGCCGGCATTTCCGCGCAATTGACCCGGAGGAATTTAAATCCAGAGTAGACCGACCTCTGGTGAATCAGGCGGGCGACTGTACCCTTGCCGCTTCCAGGCTCTCCCAGAATGAGCACGGGAACATCCGCCTGGGCGAGCAATTCCGCCTGCGCGCGCAGTTGCTGCATCGCGGGACTCACGCTGAGAAAGAAGTCGTCCTCTCCCAGGGACTCGACGTTCTCGCTCGCCATCTCTACTTCCGCATCGTCGGTCCAGGCTCCAAACTGCCGGCGGATCAGACGTTCTAGTTGACGCTCGTTTACTGGCCGAACCGCGACATCCTTCGCGCCGAGACGGGTCGCTTCCTTCTGGCGGCTCGCATCCCCTGGATCGCAAAGCACGACGATCGGAAGATTGGGACGGAGCCTTCGCAGCCAGGGCAAGAGATGAAGACCATCGGCGTCGCCTTCAGGAAGATCGAGCAACAATAAATCAGGTGCGGCGCCGGACTGCACTCGCTCCATCGCATCCCAGCCGCTGGAGGATGTTTCGAGATGCCAGGAATTGGATCGTGCCGTGGAACCAAGCAGACGAAGAATCGAGGCTTCACTGCTTACAACCAGCAGCCGAAGTGCTTCAATTGTATGTGCCGCCATGGTAATTGGGCCCTTTTCAGAAGAACAGGAAGATCTTGGGGAAAGGCTTCACGCAGGTTCGACTTCGTAACCTTCGACGCGTACCGCCAGCGATCGCTGGATCGCCTCCACGGAAATCACCAGCGTACGGTCTCCGTTACGCGAGACGAGTATGCCTTCCATGCCATCGAGAGCTCCGCTCCGGATTCGCACTCGCTGTCCAATCTTCAGAAAGGGATGAGAGGACCAAGCCAACTGAGTTTCCAGCAAGCTTCGAACTGTGTCGATCTCGACATCGGGAATGGGCGTACCCTCGCCGCTGGCGCCGACAAGACCGAATACACCGTCGACGCGAAGAACGCGCAGACGATCGGAACGATTGGGGACGAATCTCGCGAAGACGTAGCAGCTGAATAAAGGTAGCTGAACTGACTTCTTACGATCGCTCCAACTGTGCACCTCGTTGACGAGAGGAAGAAACGTGGTCACGCCTTTTTCTTCAAGCCGGCGAGCAACAATCTTTTCATGGCGGGGGCGGGTGTGAAGTCCATACCAGTTCTCGCACTCAGTGCCGATGAGTGGTAGCGATGTGGAAGTTGCCAACGATACGCCGCTGCCGGCCATAGCTTCGCCCTCTAAGTCACACCGTTCGGAGTGACCCCAAAAATGAAGAAAACGATACAGTTCGTGCGCTCACTTACAGAATCCAGGGGGGAATACTTTGAACAGAAAGCTGGGGGGAGAGGTCGCTTCCTGCTTGAATCTAGGGCTTCGAAAGGCTGTCGCAACGACCCTTCCTTCGCCGATGATGTGTACGTTACATCACATTGCACCGGATTGCAATGGTCATATCGTGCCATATGGATCCAGTCACAAATAGTGTGTAAAAATTACCTGTCCTATGCGTTAAGTGCCGAGACACAACTTGGTATCAGCTTGCTTCGCCAGCGTCTTTTCGATGACTTGTCCGCGACCAGCCATCTACATAAATCATTAATATAAAGCTATTTAGATAAGAATACAAGAGGTGGGGACAGTCGATTGCGCTCTTCTATCTGCGCCTACCGATGGCGCACAAGCTACCAGATGATCTCATCCCAGGTCCGATTGAATACTTTTGCAACATTGGCCCCTCTGGACAACACTTTTGTAACTGGATTGCGCCAGTATTGCATTGACTTTCTCAAAAGCGCCTGTGCCGTTTCGTCCTCCGGAACGAGAAATTTGCGCCTGCACAGAAGAGTGGAAAGTTCTCCCATCTTCGGCAGCCAGAAAAAGTTCACCCCACCGCTTTATCGTCAATCTGAGCTCGCATTTTTTGTTGATGGTGTGGTCGGATACTGGGTACGTCCAAACAGGATGCCGGTTTCCACCTCGACCGCATTTCCATTTTGTAGGTAGGGCTTGAATTTCCACTGGCTCAGTGCGTCGGAGATGGCAATTTCCTGGTCAGGAAATGCGCTGAGAAAGTGAATATGTTTAACCTTGCCCTGTTTATCGATGATGATTCGAACTGGAACTGGGTTGAACCTGCGCTGCGCGAAGACCGGATCAACCCGCGCTATCACATTTTGGTCGCTTGCATAATCTTTCACACACACAGGCGACTCGCCGCTTGCCTTCCCTGCGGCGGAAGTTTCTTCGGCCGGTAATTGCGCGTTGCTCATACTTTCGATCAAAGTATGCAGGAGTTTTTGGTCCCGGCTGGTCAGCACGAATTCCACGATGTGACAGCGAATCTCGGTAGCCAGGTCGTACCAGCGCAACTCTGCTATCGGAGACCAATACTCAAACATCGCAAAGGAACGACCGGCGATTTTTATTTCGTTGGGGGCAACTTCCACTTTGTATTCATTCTGCAGATGGCTATTTGAGCGAATATATTCGAGAGCATTTGTAGCGGGCGCTGGAGAAAAAAACATATCCTGTGCGGTGATTAGGATGCTGCCTCGCGCCTGGCCTTCAAAAGCCTCTGTGGGACTGAGTTGTGTTAGCACGTAGAGACCGCTATCGGATGGGGGCGGGCCTTTGTATCTCTCACTCCAATTCGGCGGCAGAGGGTAAGTCATTCCGAAGTACTGGTTGTCATAGGCTGCGTTTGTCACCTTCCCTCCTTCAGGTGTTGGAGTGAGGGAATCACTCGCGCTTGACCAAGCGCCCTTTACCAAAATGACTCCACTGGGAACCTTCGACTCGGACTGCGTCTTGCTCGTCAAGGTGCTATCGCTTGGAGAAGGATTTTGCAGCTTTGAGTCTTGTCCCCATACCATCAGTGACGCCGTTAAAGTGATAGAAAAAAGAAAACACAAAAATCGAGAAACCATATTTGTCCTTCGTGCCGGTTTCGTTTCCGAATAGAAAAGACCTGGCGAGATATGGCATCTCGCCAGGAATTTCGGCTAAGGCGATTACAGCGAACGCAAGAAATCAAGAATTTCTTGTTGCTGTGCGGGACTGAGATTGAAGAACTGTTCTTCCACGAAGTTAGCTTCACTGCCATGGCTGGCATGAGCCTTGATTGCAGTCAATAGGTTCGTAGTGTGTCCGTCGTGCATGAGGAATATCCGCTGTCCCAAACCCCACAAAGGAGCGGTGCGGAACTGGTCCCCGCCGGCGGAGCCTTGTGAGACATTGTCCGCCAAGCCAGTGCCCATGTGATGGATCTCAATATCAGAATAGGCATTCACCGGGACGTTGCTTAATGATCCAGTGAAGCTCGACGGCTGTGTTGTACCCACCGTCGGATTGTGGCATGCAGAGCAGCCGATCGAATTAAAGAGGGCACTGCCCGCGGAAATCGTACTTGCAGGCACCTGCTGTCCATTTAACAGAACGGGACCCGGCTGCGGCGGCGCAAGAAACCGCATGAAATTGGCGAAAGCTGAAACGTCATCCAGAACCGCCGCGTTAGGCGACGCTGCTGGGTTGGACGTGTCTTCTGGATACCCCATTCCTGCGAGGTTGATGCAATTCGCCGGTAAGCCGGTGCCGTGCTGCTCCTCTCCGGGAGACGGCCGCTCTTGCGGGAACAACTCGTTGCTGACGCCCATCTCAACGTTGTAGGCCTCACCGGCAAAAATATGGAGCGACTTGTTCTGCGCCTTCCAGCCGAAGCGCGTAATGGTGCCGTCGTTGCCGTTGTAGTTGAAAGAACCGGAAATGCCCAGCCGGTTATTGCTATTGGAAAATCGATTGGCCATCAGGGTTGAGTCGTCCAAATTTTCGATCAAACCCCCGCCAAAGAGTGGTGTGGGAATGCGAAAGATCATGTTGTTCGCCGCTTGCGCCTCAGCAAAGTTGGGCTGCTTTAGACTGCAGGTGCCGGCATCAGGACGGCGCGTAACGGTGTACAAGGCTTCCACTCCGCCATTGGGAGCGTTGAGGTTCGGTCTACCGAAACCGTCAAAGAAAAACGGAAACCGGACTTCTACGGTCGGCCCATTGGCCGTGATGAACGGCGGCTGGGTGTCGCCGGGCGCCACTCCGTTGCTGACGAATTGAGCTTGCGGATTGACGGCCGCACCTGAGCCGCCCACCGAGGGTTGAGCATGGCAGGCGCTGCACTGGTTTGCGTTGAACCTGGGCCCCAGTCCGTTATTGGCGGTCGGGCTATTGGAAACAGACTCCACAGCTTGGAAGCGCGCGAATCCATCGTTGAAAAAAGCCAGGATACCTGTGTTGTCGTTCTGCAGTACCGAGGGAAGTGCGGCTCCAGTGCCGCGGTTAGCGCTCTGGACCCCGGGGTCACTCTGAGCCAACGCCGTACCGGCGAGCAGAATCACTCCCAAACTTAGGAGTGCCGCAGCCGTGACTGTCGACCGTTGACTTTGTGAACGTTGAAAACACCGGAGTTCCGGTCGGGGGGAGGAAATGCATGGATCATTCGTACCGAGACACACTACTGCGCCAGTGCTATTCACGCTTTTCATTCGGCAACTCCTCAGTTGGTGAGTAAATCCGGTTGTGCTTCTAACCGGAGACGAGTGGCGCACGTCCAGCTTCGCCGATCCGCATCAAGTAAGATCAGTCCTTGCAGGCTGTCTTTGTCTTAAGAACAGCCAATCGACCTTGGGTCTGAGGGTCCCGAGGATGGAAACGGCTTAAGCGATACAACGATTGGATAGAAACTAACTTTGAAAGCCAACGCAGGTCAATGTGCCGTTAGTGCAGGGTGATAACTGCCCGAAGACGTAGATCGCTTTGTCCGGCGAGCCTGTACGAACGAGACGTGACGCAATGCTCTGACTTGCGCGAGCGTGATATCTCATCGCCGAGATGCAGACTTTTCACACGGAGCTAACGATGACTTTACCGTGGGGTCGCACGTCGTGGCTCACGATGATTTGCGGCGACGAGAGTAGTTATGTTCCTCGAGCAAGGCCGCAGGGCTAACTGCACTGAGGGCAGCAAAACCTGTGGCGCTTACGAAAGGTGCCATGATCGGCGGAGCTTTTATCTCTGAGCTCCGCCGAAATTTTATTAGCATCGGGATTCAGCGATGGCACTGACATGGCAAAGGGCGAAGACCTTTTAAGCCAGGAACTCGGCCATCTGCTTGTGTCCCAGCAAAATTGTTGCGACTTTTGTCGGCCTAGTTTAAGCACTGCAAACAAGACTGGAGGACGAGCGATATGCCCGTCACTCCATCTTGGCTGGTACTGCAACTGTGTTCAACCGGGTATGTGATGGACGAGCTAGTGACTGTCTGCGTCGTGGTCAGCATTACCCGTACTCTTCAGCGTCACAGTGTCGGAAGGACGCGAAGGAGCTTGCTGTGGCTGCGCTTTCGGGGCTGCAGCCGGTTTGACTGCTTCATTCGCTGGACTGATGTTTGTGCTACTGACTGGATTCACCATGGAGATCAGATCGGCGAAGGATGAAGCAACTTTAGCCGTGAGAAAAGATTTTCCGATTAATATCAGCTAATACGGAATGAAGATCAGTTATCTCGAACCAGTCACTCCAGAACGCTATCGTCGAGTTTCTTCCGTCCCCAGTCGGCGACAGCCTGAACGAAAGCCAGAACTACGGGATGCGGATTGTTTTCAGTCGACGATAGTTGCGGTTGGAAAAGTGTCGCGATAAAGAACCGGTGTGTGGGCGATTCAACGGCACGAATTTCGCCTTGCGCGCCGCGAGCGACCACGGGGAATCCGGCTTCCATTGTGGCCCATTCGTAGTCAGGGTTAACTTCGAAGTTGCAGAAGAATTCTTCGCTGACGATTTCCTTCTCTTTGCCGTAGAACGATTGCAGGCAGGATCCCGGACGCAGACGGATCTCGGGCACCATGCCCGAGAGTCTCGGAGCATTGCCTTTCCGGTCGGGCACGGCGCAGGCGACGGGATAGATAACGATATTTTCCGATCCAGAATTATTTTCCGCGCTGTCGGCGTCTGGGATGCCGAGGACGTTCCGCGCGAATTCGATCAGGGCATACTGAAAGCCTGCGCAGGTGGCGAGAATTGGCCAGTCACGGCGGCGGGCGAACTCGATTCCCTTGAGCATCCCGTCGAAACTCTTGTACGGACTGCCAGGGGAGGCCCAGAGTCCATCGAAGGTCTCGAGAATTTTTTCGGCGCCGGAAGTCGCAAGCGACAGGGACGGAACCCATTCAGATTCGACTTTTAATCCAAGTTTGCGGGAAGAATGCTGCAGAGAGTTTGGAGTTGCGTGGTGAGAACGGAATTCGGGATTAAAATCTCCGAGAATTCCGATACGAACGGCATTAGTCACGCCAGCATTGTACTAAAGCGGATGACGGTCGGTTCGTGACCTTCAAGACCCCCATACTTCTTGCCGGTGAGATTCAACCCGAATCTGGCTCGGTTGGAACGCTGAGCAAATCAGATTAAACGAGTCAGGGTGAGCAGGCCGTAGAGGCAGAGCAATGCGAGCGCAGGGCCACCCCAAATCATGAGTGCGCATTTCCATCCGAGCGAGCGCGCAATCTCACGCTGGCTGCGCCAAGAGATCAGAAACGTTGGATTGTTTTTTCCTTTCATCAGTACGACGGCTGGATGGGGATCGAAAGAATTTGCCGGGGATGTGGCGCTTCGGTCGGAGGAGACGGACACCGGACTGGTTGCAGAGGACGAACCAGAAACTCCGGCTGCGGCCCAAGCTGCTGGGTTTGAAATGCCGGCTTTCATTAAGGCAGCCGCGATTTTCTGCTGCTGGCTCATGTCGGATGCTTTGGTTGGGCCGATATCGGGCGAGAGATTGATCACATGGGCTGCTGGGTTCAACGTCCGTTGAAAACTCATCGTGTCGGCCGGCTCTTCGAGCGGTGCGGAATACTGGTTGCCCTCTCCGCTTGCGAATGAGAGCACCGGGTTTCCCATCGTTGCCCGCATTGGGTTGAACCACAGCGCATCCCCCAGGGTGAGAGTGTTGTGCTCATCATCGTAGATGGGCTGAGGTGTAACTTCGAGTCCCAGATTTTCGCCGAGTGTTCCCAACAGGAAGAGTGCGTTCTTTGGCTTGATACAAAACTCTTCTACCTTGATTTTATTGCTGGTGCTGATTCCGTGGCGCGACAGCAGAGTACGGACGCTCGGCGGCACTTCTTCTTTCGTGGTAAAGAATGAATCGCAGAATTCCTGCTGAAAATCTCGATGGAGATCGAGTTCCGCGCCCCGAGGATCGACCATGACCTTCCCGGTACTGTCGTCGAGGAAAAAAGGCACGTGTACGCACTCGCCAGCCAACTTGACCCACTGACGGCTGCGTCCCTGGCGTTTCCATTCCCAGACTACGGTGCGGTAGTAGTAACAGGAGCGCTCCGTGATAGGCGCCGTCACAGTGTAGGGGCCCACGGCGAGGCCACTGAGCTCAACCATGCCCATGGCTGCGCTCCGAATCTTGGAAACGGGAGTGTCGAGAATTAGCCGTCGACGCTGCAGCAACCGGAAGCCATTGAAGAAAAGATAAAGTCCGGCGCAGAGTCCGATGACGCACCAGGCGATCGGACGACTGTCTGTGCGAAGTAGAAGCAGCAGGATAGAGGGAATCAATGACCGGGCCCGGTGGTTTGTCTTTCAGACAGACTCACTCATGGTCAGGCTAGAAGAGGGGACTCGCGGCTTGCAGCAAAAAAGGGACAGGCGGTCTTACGTTAGTAATGGCGGTTATGAAACGTGCCGCCTGCGTTTCAGAAGAAAATAAGCGAAGGTGAGCGTGGTGAAAAATGCCAAGCCGCCGATGGCGTTTATTCGGGTTGAGAATAGCGTGTGGAGAACTGCGGCTGAGGCGAGGACGAGGCCTACCATCGATCCCCAGATTCCCAGCGGGGAGCGCATGGGCAGGGCTGCGAGTTGTTGGGGAGTGACGCGGCGGCGGAAGCTTACGTGGGCTGCAAGGGATACTGCCCAGGAGAAGATAAGGCCGGAGAATGCGGCTCCCATGATGTAGACGAAAGCTTGTTTCGGCGCCCAGTGGTTGATGATGAGTGTGGTTACGATTCCATAGGAAGAAACCAGTAAAGCAGCTCGCGGTGAACCGGCAGCATTCAGTTTGCCTAAGCGTGCAGGAGCCCAACCCGTGCGTCCCATCGAGAACAGCAGGCGCGAGGCTACGTAGAGTTTGGCATTGGCTCCGGTGAGAGCGGCGGTGAGAACCACAAAATTCATGAAGTAGGCGGCGGCGGGAATGTGGGCGAGGCTCAGGACGCTTACGAATGGGCTCTCGGAGACGCCGGCGTGGTTCCAAGGCATGACACCTACCAGAACTGTGATGGCGCCGAGATAGATGCCTGCTAGCAGGAAGAAGGCGAGGCGAGTGGCGCGTGGAAAGTCTTTTGGGGAACGCGATTCGCCGGTGGTTACGGCGATCATCTCTATGCCGCCGAAAGCGTAGATGGCCCAGAAAACCGCTAGCAGAGCGGGGATTGGACCTTTGGGGAGGAATCCACCGTTGGCGGTGTATTGCGGGGCTACGCGGCCGCCGAAGAGCAGTGCGGCGCCAGCCACAATGAAGGCCACGATTGTGATCAACTTGATCATGGAAAACCAAAATTCGAAGCGTCCGAAGGAACTCACGCCGCGCAAGTTGACTAGAAGAAGTAGAGCCGAGAACACGATGACCCAGATTTCGCTGGGCACGGCAGGGAGCCAGTAGCCCATGTAGGTGGCGGAGGCGACAAGTTCGGCTCCGATGGAGAAGGCGATGGCGGCCCAGTATCCGGCGCGGCAGAGGAATCCCACATATTGATTGAGATAGAGTTCGCCGTAGAGGCCGAATGATCCGGCGGCCGGGTGCATACTGCCCAACTCTCCTAGAGCCATGGCGACCGTGTAGGCGATGAAGGCGGCGATGATGTAGCTGAGGATTACTCCGGGGCCGGCGACTTCGAGCGCTGCGGCCGAGCCTAGAAGCAAGCCGGTGCCGATGGAGCCGCCAACCGCCACCATGGTCATTTGACCTGCGGTGAGCTGATGGTGAAGACCCTGTTCGTGAGCTTCTTTCTGAACGTCCTCTGGGCGAGGCGTTGGGACAGGCATGGGGCACGATAACAAATGCGCTGGAATTCTCCCAACTGTCGATTGGGTCTTGGGTCACTGGCGATAGGCCTCCGGTGTTTGCTTTCCCCGAGACCATATCCCAAGACCTAAGTCGGCGGTGACTTTCGTAATCGCGAAGAGACCCTTGCAGATTGCTGGCACCGAGGGTGGCTCCTAGAATCGAACCAGAGTACTCCGCCCAAATCCAACCCATGCCTGAAATGACAACACGCCTGGACCGAGCCGAGATTACGCGGCGAGTGGAGCGTGCCGAAAAACTTCTCCAGAAGGGCAAGGCTTCCGAAGCCCTCGAAGAATATCTGCTGGTCCTGCGGGACGATCCGGAAAACGATAAAGTTCGCGAACTCTCGGCGGATCTTAGCCTTTCGCAGAACCGGGCACGCGACGCAGTTCGGCTGCTTGGCGAGTTGTTTGAACGGCAGGTGAATGCCGGAGACGCTACCCGGGCCAGCCTTACTTACAAGAAATTAGCGCGTCATGGCAGCCCGACTTCAGACCAGAAATTTCGCTTCGGACAACTTCTGGAAGGATCGAACAAGAAACTGGCGGTAGGCACTTACGAGTCGGCATTGAGCGATCTGGCGAAACTGGAAAACAAGAAAGATGCGCTGCCCGTCCTGAGGCGCGTGGTTGCCCTGGAGCCAACCCGGGGAAATTTCGTACGACTAGCGGAGCTGTCGTCCGAGCTGGGCGAAACTAAGGCCTCGGCACAGGCATTCAAGCGCATAGCACAACTCACGGGAGAAGAAGGAGGAGATCCTTCCCAGTGGTATGAGCGGGCCTATCAGGAGGATTCGTCCGATGATGAGATTGCGCTGGCATACGGCAAGAATCTGCTGGCACAGGGACAGATTGGCGCGGCAATTTTTATCCTGGAACCACAAGTGAATGCCGGAAACACGTCCCCCGCCTTGCGGGAGATTTTTGCGGAGGCTCTATTGGCAGCGGGACGGTACGCCGACGCGGAGCCCCTGGTTTGGGAACTGTTCGAGATGCGCCCCGACCGGATGTCACAGGTGACGGCTCTTATCGGACAATTGGTGGATGCGGAGCACGATGTGGCAGCCGTGTCACTAGCCCGCAAGCTAGGAGCATTCCAGGCGAAGCGTGGCGAACGGCGGCAATTTCTTGCGGTAATGCAGGAGATCGCAAGTACAAGGCGGGCATGCCCAGGAATGCTTGAGTTCCTGAGTGAGTTGTTTAACGCGTCGAACCGCGAGGGCGACTACTGCCAGACTCTGCTTCAACTTTTCGACCTCTATTGTAGTAACGAACAGTTCGCCAAGGCTGCAGAATGTCTGGACCGCGCGGCCGAAGTGGATCCTTACGAATCCGGGCATACAAATCGCCTGGAGATCCTGAAGGGGAAGATCGACGAGAAGAAGTTCCGCGCGATTGCCTCCCGATTTACCGCGGTGAGCAAATCCCCAACCGGGCCTGCGCATGAGCATGAGGCGACGCTGGGTGCTTCCACTCTGCAGGACCTGATGTTGCAGGCTGAGATTCTGGTGCAGTATGGAATGCGGAACAAGGCAGTGGAACGGCTGCAGAGAATTCAGGAGCTGTTCCCGCGAGAAGAAGAAAAAAACGAAGACTTGCAGCGCCTCTACATGGCTGCGGGGGTAACCCCGGCATATGCGGGTTCTGCGCCCGTGCGTACAGTTGCGGCCGCGGCGCCGGTGGCAGTTTCATCCCCGGTATCTGTGGCTATGCCGCAAACGACAGATCCAATGGCGGAGATGCGTAAGGTCACTCGTGTGGCGGAGATTACCCGCAAGCTGTATCACCAGGGGACGGCCGCCGCCGTATTGACAACGGCGGTCACTGAAATTGGCGGGCACTGGGAAGTATCACGCTGTGTGGCCGCGATGCGCACGCCCGGTTCGACCCCTACGGCGGTGCAGGAATTCTGCGGCAAGGGTTTGCAGGCCGGGAATTCAGCAGCCGTCAAGGAGGTGATGGGTGCGCTGCAGGATCTATCTTTCTCGACATCTTCGGCCGAGCCCGTGATTATTTCCGACGCGCAGAGAGCGCTAGAGTTGCAGACCGTGCGCCGCGCGGTGCTGGAACTGGGAGCCGTTTCGATAATGGCGCTGCCGCTGGTGAATGGCGAGGATTCAGTGGGCATGCTGGCTCTGTTACACAACCAGCCGCGGGTATGGCCACAGACCGATGCGGTGGTCCTGAAAACGCTGGCCGACCAGATGGTGATTGCGCTGAATAATGCCGGTCTG
>JBAVZU010000198.1:0-8663 GCA_049588915.1 Candidatus Sulfotelmatobacter sp. | reverse complement strand
TGGTGGGCCCGCAAGGATTTGAACCTTGGACCAATGGATTATGAGTCCACTGCTCTAACCGCTGAGCTACGGGCCCGGTCTCATTACTAAACTAACATAACAAGCAAAGCGTGCCGGGTCGTCGGCGTGAGCGCCGACCCGATAGGGAACGGTAAAGATCGGCGGTCTAAAGAAACAGTGATCTTTTCCGCGTATCCCTGCATCCAACCGACTTATTATTATTTTGTTTCTGGCAATTACCGGGGTTCCGTTGCAGTCCGATCATCTTTCGCTATAATCCGGGTAAGGAACTTCATCTCTTATGCAGTCGATCTCGAGGCGAATTGCGTGGCTCTCGCTGCTGCTGACGCTGTGGTCCGCATTCGCGTTTGCGGTGCATCGCCACTCGAGTCAGGATGAGTCCGCTACCTGTCCGGTTTGCGTTGCAGCACACTCAGCGTCGCCGGCAAGCGTTGCGCCTTCGCCCAAGCCGGTGTTCCGCCGGGTGACTCAATTCCGGCCGCAACCCGCGGATGCCAAACAGCGCCTTGTAGCTTTCGCCTTATCCGTTCGCCCGCCTCCCAGCCTCTAAAGATCGGATTCCAGCCCAGTACAGGCCCGGTTCGTTTTATCGGAACCGTTCCCTTGATCTTTTAGCGACGGTCTTTTCGACCGAATTTTATGGAGGAATCATGTTGGCTTCTTACAAGAAGTCGCTTCATGCGGCTTTTACGGTCGTATTCTGCGTGGCACTGGGTCTTCAGGCTTACGCACAGTCGGGCGCGGGATCGCTTAATGGCACCGTCTTTGACCCTTCAGGCGCGGTGGTCGCTAATGCCACAGTCGAGATTCACCAACCGGTCAGCGGTTTTGACCGGACGACGACTACAGATGGTAAGGGCAATTTCAGTTTCTCCAACGTACCGTTTAATCCGTATCACATGACAGTGACGGCTGCGGGGTTCGCCCCGAGCGTTCAAGACGTGGAGGTTCGATCGGCGGTGGCATCTAGCGTCAAGGTCAGTCTTCAAGTGACTGGCTCCTCCACTTCGGTAACGGTCGAAGCTGGCGCCGATTTGATCGAGAACGATCCAACTGGGCACACCGACGTGGATCGCGATTTGTTCAATAAGGTGCCACTCGAAAGCCAGTCCTCCTCGTTAAGTTCACTGGTCACGCTGGCCTCGCCCGGCGTGTCGGCAGATTCGGATGGTCTCTTTCACGGACTCGGCGACCACGCGTCTAACTCATTCTCGATAGACGGCCAACCGATTACCGATCAACAAAGCAAGGTTTTTTCAAATCAGGTCCCTGTTGATGCCATCGAGTCGCTGGAAGTAATTCCGGGAGCTCCGCCGGCGGAGTACGGCGGCAAGACAAGCTTGATAATCGTGGCCACCACTCGCTCTGGCCTGGGCTCAAAAACGCCGCACGGCAGCGTGAATGCTTCCTACGGATCGTTTGGCTCGTCGAATATTGGCTTTGATCTTTCTTATGGCGGTGATAAGTGGGGGAATTTCATCACGGCGAACGGACTGGATACGGGAAGATTCCTGGATCCGCCGGAATTTGCGGTGATACACGACAAAGGCAACGAAGAAAATATTTTCGACCGGATAGACTACCAGTTCTCGACTAAGGACTCGATCCACCTGGATCTCGGCTTTAGCCGTTCCTGGTTCCAGACGCCCAATTCGTATGACTCGCAGAACGCAACGCCATGGAACGGAGTTAGCGTCAGCAACAACGGGCTTGGCCCCAATGGCATCCCGGTCGGTCCTGCAGACCAGCGATCGAAAATCGACACCTTTAACATCGCTCCAACCTGGACACGAGTAATCAATCCGACCACAGTGTTTACTTTCGGCGGCTTCGTCAGACGGGATGCCTATAATTACTATCCGAGCAACAACCCGTTTGCGGATCTCGGCCCACCGAATTTGCAACAGCAAACTGTCTCGCAATACCGGACGCTCGCGAATACGGGTATCCTCGCGAATGTCACACACGTGGTGGGCATCCACAACGTCAAGGCGGGCGTTACCTATGAACAGACCTTTCTAACTGAAAACGACAACCTCGGAATCGTCGACCCCAATTTCAACGCCCCCTGTCTGGATGCCAATGGTGTACCAGTTTTCGTTGGGAACCCGGGAGTGAATGACCCGGCCAATTGCGCAGGAGCGGGCTCAACGAACCCCGTCCTCTACCCGACGCCATTCGTCGCGAATCCCGGCTTCAGTTCATTGCTCGGGTGCTACGATCTGACCCGGTCGACACCTTCACCGCCTGACGGTTGCGCCAGTTCCACTAGTGGTTTGTATGCATATCACGGGCATACAGACATCAAAGAACTCGCCCTCTATATTCAGGATTCGATCACCAAAGGAAACTGGGCCTTTAACCTCGGACTCCGGGGCGATCTTTACAACGGCCTCGTAGTGGCTCGTCAGGCCGAGCCTCGCGTCGGTGCTGCCTACAACATCAAGCGAAGCAATACGATCCTCCGAGTTTCCTACGCGCGTACGCTGGAAAGTCCGTTCAATGAGAATCTGGTACTTTCGAGCACTGGTTGCGCTAATGCAGTGTTGAATCCCCTTCTAGCCTGTTCGCAGCCCGCGTCAGCGGGGGCGACGCCGTTCAATCCCGGCTACCGCAATGACTTCCACGCCGGCCTGCAGCAGGCGCTGGGGAGGTATGCGGTAATCAGCGGGGATTACATTTGGAAATACACCCACAATGCCTACGATTTCAGCGTGTTGGGGGCGACCCCGATCACCTTCCCGATTGACTGGCACAATTCCAAGATTCCTGGTTATGCCGTTCGTGTGAGCGTACCGGATTACCATGGCTTCAGTGCCTTGGTGGTTTTCTCTAGCGTTGCGGCGCGTTTTTTCACCCCCCAGATCGGCGGCGCCGGTGCGGTTCCGTCGGTGGCCTTCAACAGTGGAAGTACGCCGTTCCGCATTGACCACGATGAAAAATTCAATCAGACAACTCATTTTCAATACCAGCCCTGGAAGCGCGGCCCGTGGATGGGCTTCAATTGGCGATATGACAGCGGATTGGTGGCTGGAGCCGCTCCCTGCTACGGGGTAGGCCCCGCCAATGACTGTCCTCAATCAACCACGCTGAACGGACAGCCGGCCATCAACATGACGGATGCCTTCGGGACGCCTTTGACTCCGGATCAGGAGTTCCAGGCTGGGTTTACCTGCAACGGTACGCGGGCAACGCCAACGGTTCCTTTGCCCTTTACGTGTCTCGCCTCCCAGTTCGGGTCGTCTCTCATATCGGTCCCTGCGCCAGGGTCCGAAAATGACGACAAAAATCCACCGCGCATCGCGCATCGTAGCCTGTTCGATATTGCCGTCGGTGACGACAACCTGTTCAAAGGCGACCGTCACAGATGGAGTCTTACACTGACTGCAATCAATGTCACTAACAAATATGCGCTCTACAACTTCCTTTCCACGTTCAGCGGCACGCATTATGTCACTCCACGCACGGTTACAGCGGAACTGGGGTTCCACTTCTAGTGAGTCAGGAGGCGGCGGTTGTTTTTGCCGCCTCCATAATTCTTACTCGGTTGAAGCATTCGCCCCGCAAAGAACTCTCCCGGAATCTGTCAGCAACAGCCGCAGGCTTTCCCCCGCAGCGCCTTGCGGCCTTCGATCACAATGAGGGGAGTAGCGACGAGGGCTGCAACTGGATCAGCCCAGCCAAAGTGCCAGATCGCATTGACCGCAATCCCCGCCAGAGAAACCAGCGAGAGATACGCACATAGCGCCGATTCGGCGGCATCAGCCTTGAGGGCTGCGCTGCCCGTGATTGCCGACAGCTTTCGCTTCTCCCAGGCAAGCCATGGCATGATCACCGTTGCGGCCATCAGAATCCCAGTTCCGAGGTAGCTGGGTTTTGGTTCGCCAAATCCCAGCATGGTTGCCGCCGATGCGATGACAACAAAAGCGGCCAGCGCAAGCAAAAGTGTTCCGGCAACGCGCGAGGCATTCTTCTCGGCGCGCTCCTGCACGTCCCGAGAACCGAACCGCCACAAGACAACCGCGGCAGAGAGTAGTTCCACAACGCTATCGCCACCAAAGGCCGCCAGCGCAGGACTCCGAGCCCTCCACGCCGCCGATAACGAGACGCTTGCTTCGATGGTCATCCAGACGATCGTAACGATTTGGATATGTCGAACCCGCCGAATCGTGCCCTGCAGCGGAACATGGAGAACAGAAGCCATCACCAGAATTATATCGACGCACCAGCACGAGTAAAACTTGCCAGCACCCACGAGCACCTTAGAAGCGGTGAGGCTTCGGACGCCAAGGGAAACGAGTTTCCGTCAGCGCAAATTTCTTAGGACGTAGGCTCTTGCGTTCGTTGAACGAATACCCGAAGATTTGTCTCGAGAACTTTCTTATGTTCTTCGAGCAGGTCGATGAATCGGAAGGGCTGCAGCCATCCTTGCGTAGCCCACATCGGAAACAACATCTCGGCTTTTTCGCGAATCGTAGTTTCGCCGAGTTGAAAGATCAACTCGACCTGCAACTTTTCATCGAGCGGCTCTTCAACGTTCAGCAGTCCGCCAGTAGTCGAAATCTGATGCAACTTCCCGCGCACTTCGCGCCGGTTGGGCAGACGCATTAGCGCTAATATCGAGCCACGAAGCTTTACTCGAAATGGACGTGCGATCATTGTGCGTCCGATAGGCTGCGAAGCGACGAGTACTTCCGGGCCTGGCTTTGGTGGCATCGTCCTTGGATTATGGCAGCTCATTCGAAAAGTCACGAAGTTACGAAAGCAGGTAAGGCAGAATACACGTTGGCATTAAAACCCTGCTAAAGTTTTTGATTTGCCGGTCTTCTGTTTGTCGAGAGGCTAGCGGTTCGAGATCAACAGCGCGCATTTGCCCGCGCTTGACGGATGCCGGCTGCAAGACCTCGCTTGATCGTCTTCTCATAGCCAGCCGCATCCATGGCTTCGAGTGTCGCGGCGGAAGTCCCGCCCGGGGTCGCTGATTCGTGTAGTAGATCGGAGAGGTTCTGTCCGCTCTCTCTCCAGTAGAGGACCGCGTCCGCTAACGCGTGAGCTGCCGCAGTGAGAGCCATTTTCGGTTCCATCCCCGTGGCCTGAGCAGCTTTGGCCAGAGTGGCCAGCGCGTGGTAGCCGTGCGCCGGCGAGTAGGCCGCGTTGAAGGCGTCCAGGCGGCTCTCCGAAATCTCGAGGACCGCGCCGACCCGCTCGAAGAATCTTCGGACTCGTTTGCGGTCTGGGCTCGGGAGATTGGCGGAAAAGGTTACGGCCGTCAGACCGCGTCCGATGCGGCAGATTGGACTTGGCAAGGCGCGTACCCAGCGGACCCGAGAATCAAGGCGTGATCGTAACTTCTTTAGCGGAATCCCGGCTGCCAAGCTGACAACCAACAACCCGGAGGCGCCAGGGCAGCGGGCGATGGCGTCGAGCATTTCTGCGACCGCGGCTGGCCGAACCGCAATGATCAGCATGTCTGCCCTTCGAACGGCAGCTTGCAGGTTCTGTTCGGCCGCGACTCCGAAGTCGTGTTTCAGCGCTCGCAGCTTTTCAGGGTTGCGATCGTGAACAAGGATTGTTCCTTGGTGTTGAGCCCGGCCCAGTCCAGCCACCAACGCGCTCGTGATGCGCCCTCCGCCCATGAAGACTGTGGTGCTCACCGGCTGGCTAAGCCTCCTGCAGTTTCGCCGCCATCCATGGTGAAAACATGGCCGGTGGCGAAGGCGGCGTCGTCCGAGGCCAGGAAGGCAAAGAGGGCTGCTATCTCTTCTGGCTTGGCGTGGCGGCGCAGAGGAATCTTCTGGTTTACTTCTTCTAACATCGCATCGGTGTATTCGGCTCGCTGCATGGGCGTCAGCACATATCCCGGAGCTACTGCGCACACTCGTACTTTGGGCGCTAGTTCCAGCGCCATCGAGCGGGTCAGTTCGATCACTCCCGCTTTCGTGGCGTTGTAATCAGCATAGTACGGATAGCCCATGATGCCGTTCGTCGAGGCGGTTTGGAGAATCACTCCGGTGCCGCGCTGGTACATATGGCGGGCGGCGGTTTGGGCCACGTAGAAGACTCCGGTGAGATTCACGGCGATCACCCTGTCCCACTCTTCGGGAGTGATGTCGAGGAAGTTGTGGCGGATGCTGATGCCCGCGTTGTTGATCAGCACATCCACTCCGTCCATCACGCGCACCGCGTCCGCGAGCGCGGCTTCAACCTGCATGAGGTCGGTGACGTCGGCGATGATGGCTTCGGAGATTGCTGGCAACTGATGGCGAATCGCCGCGCAAGCTTCGGCGTCGCGATCGAGGATGCAAACCAGGGAGCCCTCTTCGAGAAAGCGCGCGGCCGTGGCCGCGCCGATTCCGCTGGCTCCTCCAGTGATGAGGACTCGCTTGTTGGTCAGGCCGCGCATCTTGTCGAAGCAGGAAGCTGAATTCTATCAGCCAACCAGAGGCGGCTAGCCTCCTCACCTCATCGCAGCCGTTCGGGTTTGAGTTCTGGCGATTTTTGGGGCCCCTCCCCCCTCTTTGCCCTAATCTCTAGAATCACGCGTTTAGCAAAAATTTCCCGGCAAAATACGTCTTTCAAAGGACTTAAATACTAAAATTCGTGAAGGAAAGGATTTAGGGGCGCGGCGATTAGGGTTCGGACGACGCCACGGCCTTGATCATGATTGCGCGGTTTGATCTGAGGCGCAAGGCAGGATGTCACAGGGTGGGATGTGGAAAAGTGAAGTGAAAGGATCTGCCCGAGCCGGGATTGGTGTTGTCGGGAACTATACGAAAGATTTGGTTTATTCTCGCCTTTCCCGGGCATTCCTGAAGAGTTGGAGAGATTGAATCCCAAAGGATGACAAGGGGAACCGAAAACACAAACACCATCAATCGCTCACAGGGGATATAGGGCATCCGGCGCTCGCCCAGCATCTATACGCTACTGTCGACTTTATGCGGGCTGCTTCAACCTGGATCAGTTTTGCCGTGTGCTGCAGCGAGCTTTCCTGAAACTGAATAGCAATATGGTGTTGAACTTCCAGAAGAATCAGCCTGATTGGTTATTGGGGTCTAGGGATGTCCGGGGTGCCGGGAGCGTCCGCGCTCTGCGATGCTGGGAACGCACGTAAACGTTCCTTAGCCTGCTGGATGTTTTGTCGGTGCTCTTCCAGTTCTGCTTCATCTAGCATCTTGGCGCGATACTTTCCGGAAGTCTTTTCTAGCACAGCAATGCGCGCGGGACCATTTATTCCGCCGGGATTCACTTGGATAGCGTGATCCAGTGTCCAAGTAGCAGCAAACGTGGCGTCTTGGACTGTCGGTGGTCCCTTATCCCAGAAAACTTCGCGCATGAGCGCCAAGAATGGATCGGTAATCGGCTGACCGCTGCCCATAGAACCGTACCATATCGTCTCTGTCTTAAATTCCGGCTGGAAATCAGAAACGGCAAACTCACAGAGATAAGGTTTGTCTCCGAGAACGAACCCGACAAGAGCACCGTATTGCCCCTTATTCGCGCTCGTGTACCCGAAATCTGCAATTGTTCTCTTACAGATCTCGTTGCCGACTGAGGTGTGATGCTTTGGTCCCAAAAATACCTTCTCGTCGTACGCAACGTCAACAATGTGGCAAAAGCGCTGCCCTAGGCCAACTTGCCCTGTTCCCGCAATGATGATGCAGCTGGGAATCAGGCACAATTTTTCAGTGGGCTGCTCAATGATTGGGCTGCCAACGCCTGATGCAAATGTTGTGGAGCTGTCGGCACCGATTACAAGACCATCGCGGCAGAGTATTCCGACAATTGCCGTCATTCTTAACTCTGGAATACGCTATTAGCACGCATCTCCGGGAATGCCTTGTATATCGAGGATACTAGCGATGAGAAGCTCTGCGTGCGGACAAAATCGCACGTTCGCGCAACAAACTCACGAATTGGCGGCGGAAGGGCGTCCAAGGCACGATTTCCAATCGCGGCACCGTCTGTTGTCAGTATGAATGAACGCGGAGAACTGGAATGATCAATCAGCACGAGACCGCGTGCGGCGGACTGCTCAAGTTGCTGATAGACCGCGCTGTCAAATGGGCCATAGTGGTACGGTTGAAAGTGGAAATGTGGCCCGTTAAAGGCTCCCGGAATCTGCCGTTCCAAAAGAAAGAGAAGCTTCTGCACTTGGACGGGAGAATAGCGGTAGCCACCCCCAGGAGTCATCGCAGCCAATACAAATTCTTCTCTGGTCATGTCTGTTCTCAAGTATATACGAGACCGATCTGGCCCAAGTACCCAAGCAAGTAACGTAGGTACCCTGTCGCGGCGATTTTTAGGCTATCAAAGATCTCTACCTTTGACGTACGGCTTCTGTCTCTTTGCTTTTGCGGTGCTAGCAGTTCGATCAGGCGCTGCCATCCCGACGCTTTCCAAGGCGCGCTGCGGTTACAAAGGGAGATTCGGAGGGGCGGGGAACCCCAATCCCATGATCGACGGCACATGCCTCAGGCGCTGAAGCGTGATTGGTCTTAGTGTATGGGTGGCGGCACGACTGAAGTCGTGCCCTTCCCGTTCGTTCTCCACGCGGGTGCCGTGGTGGCGTGGGCAGACAGCAGGTTCCTCGTCGCTTCGCTTCTCGGAATGACAGGGATAGCTTCTCGGAATGACAGGGA
>JBAVZU010000197.1:0-8269 GCA_049588915.1 Candidatus Sulfotelmatobacter sp. | reverse complement strand
GGCAACGTGATCTTCGAGCAGAAAGACGTTGAGGTCCCCAAAGATTGGTCCATGACCGCGACCAACATCGTCGCCTCAAAATATCTTCACGGCAAGGTCGGGACTCCCGAACGCGAGACCGGAGTCCGCCAACTAGTTACTCGCGTCGCCGAAACCATCCGTAACTGGGGATTGGCCCAGGGCTATTTCAAAACTCCCGAAGACGGAGCCACTTTCCACGACGAACTCGTCCACATTCTGGTTCGCCAGTACGCCGCCTTCAACTCGCCTGTCTGGTTCAACGTAGGCTGCGATCGCATCGAACCCAATTCCGATGCTCGCAACTGGCACTGGAATCCGAAGACCCAGCAAGTCGAATTCGGCGTCACCGGCTACAGCAATCCGCAATGCTCTGCGTGTTTCATCAATTCGGTAAAAGACTCGCTGGATTCAATTCTCACTCTCGCCAAGACCGAAGGCATGCTCTTCAAATGGGGAAGCGGCACCGGAACGAATCTCTCTCCGCTGCGCAGTTCCACAGAAGGTCTCAGCGGCGGAGGCACCGCCAGCGGCCCGCTCAGCTTCATGAAAGGTTTCGACGCCTTTGCCGGAGTCATCAAGTCCGGAGGCAAGACTCGCCGCGCTGCGAAGATGGTCATCCTGAACGTAGACCATCCCGATATCGTCGAGTTCATCGAGTGCAAACAGAAAGAAGAAGCCAAAGCTCACGCGCTCGTCTCCATGGGATACGACGGCTCTCACCCCGATTCCGACGCCTACTCTTCCATCTTCTTCCAGAACGCCAACAACTCTGTCCGCGTCACCGACGACTTCATGTACGCCGTCCTCCGCGACACCGATTTCTCCACCAAGAAAGTGCAGGACGGCAACGTCATGCACACGTACAAAGCCAAAGATCTCCTGCAGAAAATTTCCGAGGCCACCTGGCACTGCGGCGATCCCGGCATGCAGTACGACACGACAACCAATCGCTGGCACACTTCGAAGAACACGGCGAGAATCAATGCCAGCAATCCCTGCAGCGAGTACATGTTCCTCGACGATTCTGCCTGCAACCTTGCCAGCCTGAATCTTCTCAAATTCGTGCCCAACGGCTCTTTCGACGTCGAAGCCTATCGTCACGCTGTCGATATCCTCATCACCGCGCAGGAAATTCTCGTCGACAACGCCGGATATCCGACAGAAATGATCATGCGCAACTCGCATGACTACCGCCCACTAGGTTTAGGCTACGCAAACTTAGGCGCGTTGCTAATGGCCGCGGGCCTGCCCTACGACTCCGACGCTGGCCGCGACTACGCCGCCTGCGTCACCGCCATCATGTGCGGCGAAGCCTATCTGCAATCCAGCAAGATCGCCGAACAATGCCAGCCCTTGACGCCCGCAACCGAAACCGTTTCAACTCGCCTCGGCATCACCGAAGCCGACAAGATGCCCGGCGGAGCCTGCCCCGGCTGGTACATCAACCGCGAACCCTTCCTCGACGTAATCCGCATGCACCGCGCCAGCGTCAACAACATAAATAAAAATAACGTTCCATCATCACTCTACGAATCCAGCAAACAATGCTGGGACGAAGCCCTCGCCCACGGCGAAAAGCACGGCTACCGCAACAGCCAAGTAACAGTTCTCGCTCCCACAGGCACAATAGGCTTCATGATGGATGTAGACACTACTGGGGTAGAGCCGGATTTGGCGCTGGTGAAGTATAAGAAGCTGGTTGGCGGGGGGATGATTAAGATTGTCAACCAAACTGTGCCGACGGCGTTGTTCAAGCTTGGTTACGATCACGATCAGGCGAATGCGATTGTCAGTTACATCGATGCGACGGGAACCATCGAAGGGGCGCCGCATATTAAGGACGATCATCTCGCCGTCTTCGATTGCTCGTTCAAGCCGGCCAAGGGGACGCGGTCGATCGCTTACATGGGACATCTGCGGATGATGGCGGCGGCGCAGCCGTTTATCTCCGGAGCTATATCGAAGACCGTCAATCTTCCCGAGAACGCATCGGTCGAAGACATCATGGAAGCGTATCTGCAGGCGTGGAAACTGGGCCTGAAAGCGGTCGCAGTGTATCGCGACGGCTGCAAAAAATCGCAACCGCTTTCGGCGGCGGGAACGAAGACTGCGAACTCTTCGAAGGAAGATTCGCGGCCGGGGGCGCCCGCGCCACATGAAGAAGAAAATCTGAATGCGCCTCCGCGCGCCGTGCGGCACAAGCTGCAGGAAGAGCGCGCCTCGATCACGCACAAGTTCAACATCGGCGGCCATGAGGGCTACATCACGGTCGGGCTTTATCCCAATGGCGAGCCCGGCGAGCTGTTCATCACCATGGCGAAAGAAGGTTCGACAGTCAGCGGGTTGATGGACAGCTTTGCCCTGGCCGTGTCCATCTCACTGCAGCATGGCGTGCCGCTGAAATTGTTCTGCGAAAAATTCGCCCACACCCGCTTCGAACCCAGCGGCTGGACCAGCAATCCCGACATCGGCTTCGCCAAGTCGATCATGGATTACATCTTCCGCTGGCTGCAGCTGCGCTTCACCGGACAGCAGCAGCTGCTCTTCGAAAATCTGCGGCCGAAGTCGTCGCTATCGAGCAGCCAGCTGGAAGAAGCGCCATCCGCGATCCGGCGTCCGGAGACCGGAAACCGCGAGCCGGGAGCCGGTTCCATCCACGCCGCCGACGCCCTGGCCGGCATCATCGACCTGGGCGACGCCCCCACCTGCAGCTTCTGCGGCAGCATCATGACGCGGAATGGCAGTTGCTACCGCTGCGGGAGTTGTGGGAGTACGAGCGGTTGCTCGTAAGGCATGATCCTTGATGGACATGAAGCGCCATGCGCAGTTCGCCGTCTGCATCTCGAATAAGGGATACGCGGCCTCCTTAGAGGTGCGCAAGATTTATCGCCTTATTCCAGATAAGTCCGGGGCGAAACACGGTCTGGTTCGAGTGGTTGATGAGATGGGTGAGGATTATTTGTTTCCAGAGGAGTACTTCGTTTTTTTAAGGCTGCCTCAGGCTGCGGGAGCGTGCGGTATAGGGGGTATCGCCCTAGGCCGACCCTCCACAGTTTGCAGCCCCGCTTTTTGAAGTAATCCGCAGGTGTCGGAGGTGTCGCGCCATGTCTCTGAGAGAACGTCGCAGCAACCGGGTCGAGTTGATTAAGAAGATTGAGGGGAAGCTCAGCGCAAAGGTGCTTGTGTATTTTACTGCTGACTCGCCCATTGTGACGGCGAACATTGCTGAGGACGCGATTCGCCCGATGTTTGATCACATGCTCATAATGGGTAAGCAGCAGCGGATAGCGCTCTACTTGTATTCTCTGGGAGGCCAAATGGAGACTCCTTGGAAGCTCGTTACGATGCTTCGGGAGTTTTGCGACGAGTTGTACATTGTCGTGCCGTATAAGGCTTACAGTGCGGCCACCATGATTGCGATTGGCACTGACAAGATTTGCATGACCAGCAAGGCGGAGTTGGGTCCTATTGACCCTGCCCTTACGATCAACCCCGCACAGGTTGGCAAGGATGCGAACTCGCCCCGGCTTCCAGACTTGGGGGTGGAAGACGTTGCGGCGTACTTAACCTTCATAAGAGACAGGGCGAAGCTGACGGAACAATCAGCTATCGCGAGCGCTATAGGCAAGCTGGCTGATCACCTGACGCCGCCGTTGCTCGGCAGGCTGGAGAGAATCTACTCCCATATCCGGCTCGTCGCACGGAATTTGCTGTCCCTTCATAAGCCCCCGCTCGACGACGTGCAGATCTCCGGAATCACTCAAGCACTCACGGAGAAGCTGTATGTTCACGGCCATGGGATTGGCAGGAAGGCCGCGAAGGAAATTGGCCTCGATGTTCTTTTCTTGGACGCTGAGGGCGAGAAGATGGTTTGGTCACTCTATGAGGAATACGAGAGCCGGTTCAGACTGCGGGAAACTCGCGATGTGGAGTCCTACTTTCCCCCGGAGGCGGACATCTATGAGAGGCCTGACACGGCAATTGCGTGTATCGAATCGGTCGCGCACCTTCACGAATTCGCTGGCAAGGTGCGCGCTCAGAGGCTCCGCAATGTCCCGTCGAACCCGGCGATTAACGTCAACCTCAACCTCAGTCTTCCAGGCAGTGTGAACCCACAGCAGATGCCGCAGCAGATTCAGGCGTTAATTCAGCAGGTCCTGCAACAGGCTGCGCAGCAGCTGCCGGGAATGGTGGCTAAGGAGCTTCAAAGGCAGGCCCCTGTGGCAGGTATACAGGCGCAGGTCGTTGGTGGCCTGTGGCGGGAGGTTAAGTGAGCGGGGCCCCTTTGGCCGGTGTTCAGCCGATCTGCACGAAGCTCGTCGATGAGACGAGAGTCGGCTGCTCGGGACCGGTCGCGTCTGTCAGTTGGTAGGGTAGGGCCGCGATCTCCTGCGGTGGCGTCGGGCAGACACCGGGTGTCTCCACTGAGTAGGCCGCCTTTTGCCCCTGTTGGTAGGAGAGTTCTACGCTTAGTTTTACCTTTGGCATGGGCTTGTCTCCTGATTCGCTAAGGCCCAGAAATCCTATCATGCCAGTCAATGGGGAGGATGAATCGGACGTCGCGCTGGATGACTGCACTTCCGATTGTAAGAGGATTCGGGGGTCTCCGCAAGTGGACGATGACATTAGACGCTCCTTAAAACGCGCATACTTGATGATATGTTGTTGGCAATTTCGTTGCCAGCCATCGGGAGCTTTCATTCCCGTGCGAGGGCTAAAACGGGCGTTTCGGCCCTACTTCTCAAATCGGCGGATCGGCCCGGCGGCTTTAGTGGAGGCTGGTGCGACCTTTCGTGCCCTCCGCTCCCCGTCCCGACCGCGGAATATACATCGAGTAACGCCTAGCAGTTCCATGATGGAAATTTTTTACGAAACCCGAACACGGGAGGGACTGGCTACCGCCATTTGGCTGACGCGAAGGCGGGGCGATTCGATCAGGATGTCGAGATGAAATTTACGAAATCCGAAAATAGTCGGGAAGACCGAGGTCGTGGCGCTGCCGAATCCCTGGGGGGATGGGCCTGGGGAATCCGATGTTGGGCCACCCGATTCGTGCCGTCCGTACGGGACTCGGCTCCATTTCTCTTGGCTTACCCAGGGCTTACGTCCTGGGCTATTATCTGCCGCCCCTCCGGGGCTGACGTGTCGCTGCGTCGGCTTCCCCTACAAACTTGTTCGGAGTTTCTCGGGCCGGGCTGCGCGGCACGACTGAAGTCGTGCCCTTTCCGGCCGTGACGCTGCCCAAATCCCTGGACTGACGAGTCCGTGGAATCCCATGTCTCGCAAAGGACGCGAGACATGGGGCACCCGTGGATCGTGGACGCGTCGGCTAACAGCAGGGTCCTCGCCTGGCTTTCAGCCCGATTCGGAATGACAGGGCCCTTGCGGGCTTGCAGATTTTTCTGTCAAGGGGGTGACACGATACAAATCTGGGCCATCGTGATCAAGACAAAGGAGAAATATTCTTGGCTATTGTGTCCCTTTTGCACTATGCAGATAGATACAATAGATATATAGAATAAAAAATAACGGAGTCATTCGGATCACGGCCTCTCCTAGGCCGCGATTTTATTTTGGCGGCGAAAAAGGTGAACGCAATGAGGCGAAAGCCAGATCGTTTAGCTGGCGGCAAACTAAGAGACTTCAAAGCACGTGGAGAATGGGCCGAGCTTTACTTCATGATGCTGGCCGCGGGACAAGGAATGAAAGTCTCAAAGCCCTTCGGCGAGTCGGGGAAATACGACGTCGGAGTAGAAAACCAAAAGAGAGTGTTGCGCGTGCAAGTGAAATCGACGACCTACGCGGAGCGTAAGAATGAATACAGTTTCAACTTGATGGGCATGCACCCAGAAGTACGGCGAGTATCGGGAGGCGTGGCACCTGCTGAAAGAGACAGGCCTCACGATTCAGGCCTGTTGCGAGGAGTCGTGGTCGGAGGCGGCCGCAGCGGCAGAAATATCCGTTTGGGTCGGTGGATTTTTTTGCGATCCTGCTCATTCCCATCGACGCGTGGACCAGTCGACCGTTCGAGGAACAGCGGCTCAGCTTATCACACGTTCGGTACTTCGTCTTTTCGCCACATATTACTCGTCGTGCGGATCGAGATTAGCCATGTTTAGACAAGGTGCGTTCGTAAACATACTCAGGCCGGGCAGCATGCGTTGGAAGGATGCCCTCAAGAAGATTGAGCGGTTCCCTTCGCTCGGTCACGTCGAACTTTGGTTTGAGCACATTCCGCGAGGCGATGAGCTTAGGGATATTCGAAATGTTTTTCGCAATGTTCCCGTTATTATCCACGGGCCTTTTATACACACATCTCTACTGTCGCACTTGCCCGAGGTGGTCGATGTGACGATCCGAAGGTTCAGGGAGACAGTTGAGCTTGCGTCGAGCATGCAGGCGCGGGTCGTAACCTTTCACGCGGGCCCGTATCCGCTTTTCTTTGAACGAAGCGAGGTTGTCGAGATGCTTGCTGAGAGGTTTAGAGTGTTCTCTGAGCTTACTGATCCCATCGCGACTCTCGAGAACATGCCCATAAAATCGCACGGGACTGTGAGGGAGGCGATAGGCAAGCTAGCTGATTACGACGAGGTGCTGCGAGTCTTGCCGGACCTGCGGTTTACCCTCGACATTGGACATTGCCTTCAGAACGAGGACAACTTTATATCGTTTATCAAACGTCACAGCTCTCGGATTGAGAATATTCATCTGCACGACGGAATAGCGGGAGGCAAGGGGCACCTACGCCTTGGAGATGGGAGCTTAGATCTCGAAAAGTTTCTAGACGTCTTGATAAAGGTCGGCTTCGACAGGAATGTCAGCATCGAGACCATATCTTCGCACGACACGAGTTCATCATGGGATACCCTGTGTAAGGCCGAACTCGCCAAGGGAATCCAATGTGGTCACGATGTTCCTCCCACAAGCTCTTGGAGTATTTCTGAATTGCGAGGGGCGCGATGAGAGCCTCGCTCAGCTTTCGCGGTTATCGATAAGTGCGAATTAGCGGATCGTTTCGCCGCTGCTTGAGGCACAAGTGAAGGCCCGCCCTTTCCGGTCGTGCCGCTCCTAAATCGCCAGCGTGATGGAATCGTGGAATCCCATGTCCCGCAAAGGACGCGAGACCCTTCGACTCCGCTCAGGGCAGGCTACGGGGCATCCGCGGGTCGTGGTGGCTTCGGCAGACAGCAGGTCCTCACCGGGCTTTCAGACCGATTCGGAATGACAGGAGTTTTTGTGAAATTGCGGCACCAGTAAAGTCGGGCCCTTCCCGTTCGTGGCGCTTCCAAATCCCTAGACCGATGAGTTCGTGGAATCCCATGTCTCGCAAAGGACGCGAGACCCGGGGCACCCTCGATTCGTGGTGGCTTCGGCAGACAGCAGGTTCCTCAACGGGCCTTCTGCCCGGTTCGGAATGACAAGATTTTGTGGTGCGAATCTGAACGTACCTCGGGGGCTGAAGCCGCTGTGTTTCTGGTGGCTGTTGACGCAGGCCTGGAAGGCCTGCTCTACCCTCGCTTTCTAGAATTCCGGCACGACTGAAGTCGTGCCCTTCCCGGTCGTGCCGCTTCCCAAATCCTCACAGCGACGGAGGAGTGGAATCCCACGTCTCGCAAAAGACGCGAGACATGGGGCACCCGTGGATCGTGGTCGCGCCGGCTAACAGCAGGGTCCTCGCCGGCGGAGCGGCGTGGGCGCGTGGTCCGGTGAATTTCGGATTTGGTATTTCCACAGGGCGAACCGCGAGTGATGTGACGGACGACCTTGCCTCGCTGGTTACGATTGAAGTAGCGAGGAAGGTCGTGGGTATGAGGCGGAAGGCTAGTCGGATGGCGGGTGGGAAGTTGTCGGGGTGGAAGGAGCGCGGGGAGTGGGCGGAGCTTTATTTCATGACGATGGCGGTGGGGCTGGGGATGAAGGTCTTGCGGCTGTTTGGGGATTCGGGGAGATACGACGTTGGAGTGGAGAATGGGAGCCGGGTGGTGCGGGTGCAGGTGAAGTCCACGATCTACAAGCGGAGGAATGGGGAGTACAGCTTGAATGTGATGGGGCCGCAGCACAAGAAGTATGAGCCGGGGACGGTGGATTTCTTTGCGATTTTGCTGATCCCGATTGACGACTGGTACATCCTGCCGTTTGAGGTTATGGGCAGGACGAACAGTTCGATTCACTTCACGCCGAAGGGGGCGCGGCAGAAGTATGGGGAGTATCGTGAAGCGTGGGATTTGTTGCGGGAGACTGGGTTGAC
>JBAVZU010000196.1:0-6807 GCA_049588915.1 Candidatus Sulfotelmatobacter sp. | reverse complement strand
TGCATATTCTCAATGTATTGGGTGAGGTTGGCGACTCGTTGCTGCACTTGGCCCTCATGGCCGCGGCTCATACTCCAGAACAACTCTCCCCATACCGGCATCTCTTTCGATCCATGTGCCGGCAAATCGGATGTCCCGCGGATCGACGACGTGACCTTCATCGCTGAAAACTTCCCACCATTGTTCTTGCTCAACTGCGTAAGATCGGTCGGAGGCATCTTCAAAGCGCTGGCCGCCGGCCCATCCCCTTTGCCATCTGTTCCGTGGCAAACGGCGCAGTAAGCTGTGTACATCTCTTTACCGGAGGCCGGTGAAGTAGAGGCGACCGGGACATGCTGGATGACGGTTTTGGATTGATCCGAGGTTTTGTCCTGCGCCGCGAGCATAAAGCTGCACACAACCAAAGCCATAAATATCAAAAGCATTTTTGTTAGCGACATCGCACTTTCTCCTTTAGGCCGCGGGCTCTCACTGAAACCCAAGCGTGCTCAGACCCGACAATCCACGAAGCTCTTCCAGGAATGTGGGGAGAAGATAAACCTATTCTCCTCTCAACTCATTCATAGTCCACTGGTTCGCAAAGCGCTGTGATGAAAAACACAACCCTTTGTGCGGTTCGCACGACGAGGCCATCCTCCAACAAGTTGGAACTAGTGTCGCGGAAACCTTACACTTTTTCTCCCCCGTTCGCGTTGAGCCTACCATGTGCGTTCCTTCACAAACACCCGTGACCGCTGTCACACCCATTCATCCACGCGCAGGGCATAATTACAAAGATTTTCGTGGGTTTTACCGCTTCCGCGTGGAGTTCTCATGGCAAAAGGACGCGTTTCCATCGTAGTCGAGCACTGTAAGTCCTGTGGTTTCTGCGTGGAGTTCTGTCCCTCCCACGTGCTCGCGCTCTCTTCCGCTTTCAATTCCAAGGGCTACCACCCGCCGCATGTCGTTCATCCCGAGAAGTGCAGCGGGTGTGACCTCTGCGGTATGTATTGCCCTGATTTCGCAATCTTCGCCACCAAGACCTCGGGCCAAAACTCCGGCCTGAAAGGCCCCGCAAAGGAAGGTGACAAATGAAGGCAGATCCTCGCGGAGTTCTCACCGGCACACATTTCATCGATGGCGACCACGCCTGTTGTGAAGGAGCGCTCGCGGCTGGCGCGCGATTTGCCGCCGGCTATCCCATCACTCCTTCCACCGAAGTTGTCGAGCGCTTTGCTTCACGCGTCCCGAAAGTCGGCGGAACGTTTATCCAGATGGAAGACGAACTCGCTGCGTCCATCACATTGCAAGGTGCGGTGTGGGGCGGAGCTAAAGCTTTCACGGTTACTTCGGGCCCCGGCTTCTCTCTAATGATGGAACACATCGGCTACGCGGCCATGACCGAAACGCCCTGTGTGTTCGTCGATGTGCAACGTGGAGGCCCGTCGACCGGGCTGCCTACCCTGCCCGCGCAAGCCGACATGATGCAAGCCCGCTGGGGCTCTCACGGCGACTACGAAATCATCGCTCTCTGCCCGAATTCTCCGCAGGAATGTTTTGACCTCACCATCAAGGCTTTCAACTTTGCGGAAGAATTTCGTGTTCCCGTCATGTTCATGATGGATGAAGTCGTCGGCCACATGACTGAGAAGGTCGTCATTCCTCCCGCCCACCAGATCGAAGTTGTGCCGCGCAAGCATACTCACAAGTCGATCGAAGATTACCTCCCATACGGCACGAACGGCGATCAGGTCCCGGAAATGGCGCATGCGGGCGAAGGCTACAACTTCCACGTCACCGGATTGACACACGATGAACACGGCTATCCCAATATGACGCCGCAGGTCCAGGACAAGTTGGTTCGCCGCTTGCAAAGCAAAATTCGCGACGCCGCAGACCGCATCGCCCTTTTCGAGGAAGAGCAACTCGACGACGCTGACATCGTGGTCGTTTCCTACGGAATCACCTCCCGAGTGGCGCAGCGAGCCATCGGGGTTGCGCGGGAACACGGTCTGCGCGTCGGCAAGCTGCGCCTGATCACCGCGTGGCCTTTCCCGGAAAATAAGATCCGTGAACTCGCGACCAGGGTGAAAGCATTCGTCGTCCCCGAGCTTAACCTCGGCCAGATGGTGCGCGAAGTCGAGCGCGCCGCCGCGGGCAAGGCACAGACCTTTGCCGTATCCCACGCGGGAGGCGGTGTTCACAGACCCGAAGACATCCTGAAGGTAATCGTGGAGGCCAGCAAATGTCGGACAGCTTGATTGATATTGTGAATGCCGGGGTAAATCCCGTCGAGCCTTTCTTGCGCACCGACCGCATGCCTCACATCTGGTGCCCGGGATGCGGCATCGGCACCACGGTGAACTCGTTCGCGCGTGCACTGGTCGAATCCAAAATCGATCTGGGATCGCTGGCTCTCGTCTCAGGAATCGGCTGCACCGGGCGCGTCGCAGGTTACGTCAAACTGGATTCTTTCCACACGACGCACGGCCGTGCTATACCGTTCGCCACCGGACTCAAACTGGCAAATCCAAGGCTGAATGTTGTCGTTTATTCCGGCGATGGCGATCTCTCGGCGATCGGAGGCAATCATCTTATCCACGCCGCCCGCCGCAACATCGATCTGAAAGTTATTTGCGTTAACAACCTGATTTATGCGATGACTGGCGGCCAGACTGCTCCCACTACTCCCGGTCACTCCACTACTTCCACCAATCCTTACGGGACGTTCGAGCCGTCGTTTAACCTGCCGCACCTGGTCGAAGCTGCCGGCGCGGTCTACGTCGCACGCTGGACTACTTTCCATGTCCGCCAATTGTCACGCTCCATCAGCGAGGCATTCAAGAAGAAGGGATTCTCCTTCATCGAAGTGATTTCGCCCTGTCCCACGCTCTATCAGCGCCGCAACAAATTGGGCGATGGTCTCGACACCATGAAGTACTACAAAGAGAAAAGCAGAGTTCGTCACGGAGCGCCAACCAGCGAAGTTGGCCTCACCATGACCGGCGAAATCGTGGTGGGCAAGTTCGTAGACCGCGACCGTCCCGACTACCAAACGATGATGCGCGGTCAATTCCAGGAATCGTTGGGCGACAAATTCGTTGAACAAGATGAACAAGAGGTGCCGGTATGCAGCTAACTGAGATTCGTGTCGCAGGCTTCGGCGGCCAGGGAGTGATCCTGTCGGCCATTTTGCTGGGCAAGGCCGCTTCCATTTATCAGGGCGCCTGTGCAACCATGACGCAAAACTTCGGTCCGGAAGCGCGCGGCGGCGCTTGCAGCGCTCAACTCATCCTTTCCGATTCACCGATTCTCTATCCTTACGTTACCAAGCCGGACATCCTCGTCGTCATGTCGCAGGAAGCCTATGTGCGCTTCGCTCCCGAACTGAAAGACGGTGGCACTCTCATTATTGAGCAGGATCTCGTTCGCGTGTCTGATACCGATAAGGAACTTCAGGTCTACAGCATCCCAGCCACGCGCATCGCGGAAGATTTGGGCAAGCGCATGGTGTTGAATTCTGTAATGGTTGGATTTTTCACCGCCGTTACTAACTTGCTCGATCCCGAAGCCGTACGCAAAGCGGTGGCTGATTCCGTTCCACCCGGCTTCCTCGAACTCAATGTGAAAGCCTTTGAAAAAGGATTGGAGTATGGAGCAATTGCGTTGACTGCTCCTCCAAGTGGCGCTGACGCCGAACTGCAGGTGGAATACGCGCCGGAATAGAACTGATTGCTCCCAGAGAACGCGGACGGGACGATTTCTGCGCATCTTTTACAAGGTAACGCATTCCGAATTCTGGAGCCTTATGCCCGTTGCATTCTTCAACTCCGCTATTGCGACTTGCAACGACACGCCGAATTTTTCCTAAGCTGCTGATTCCCGGTTTCTTGTCATCATTTCTCCGTTTCATCCTTCAGCGGACGCGTTCAGTCTGTTGTAACTTACATCAACCCTCCGTTGATAACTGCAACCTTCGGCTTTGTATCGCAAAACGACATAATTTATATTCAGATGATTCCACAGGAGTTCGTGGGTTTACTGCGGGGACTTCCATTTCCTAAAACTTTGGCACACCGGTTGCCTTTACTAAAGCGTTGAGCGGCTCGCCAGTAGAGAAGATAAGACGGCCCTCCGACGAGGTGACTTATGACAGTCCTACTGGTTCTCTTCACATTCGCGAGCTTTCTGCTGATCGATCATTTTCGCAGCCGCCACACCGTCATTCAGCCGGCACTCCAGGTCGCCGCGCCCCGTCAGGAAGCCCCGCGATTGCATCCCGCCTTGGTTGGCGGCTTCGAGGTCCCTGAAAACCTGCGCTATCACCCGGGCCACACCTGGGCACTGAGCGAGAGCCCCAGCCTAGTTCGAGTGGGCATGGATGATTTTGCCGCCAAGCTGACCGGCAAACTCGAGAGCATCACGCTCCCGCAGCGCGGCCAGTGGATCCGCCAAGGCCAGAAGATGTGCACCATCCATCGCGATGGTCGTGCTGTCGACTTGGTTTCGCCGATCGAAGGCAGCGTGTCTGACATCAATGAAACCGTCGTGAAGGATGCGAAGCTGGCGCTCAACGATCCTTATGGCGATGGCTGGCTGGTCACGGTGCAGGCGCCTGACTCCAAGACGAGCTTCCGCAACCTGCTGGGAGGTGCAATGGCCCGCTGGTGGACAGAAGAATCCGCAAGCCGCCTGCAACGCCACATGCCGGTAACGATGGCAATCGACGGTGCATACGCCCAGGACGGCGGAGTTGCCGTGGACAATCTCTCTGCTCTGATCCCAGATCAAGACTGGCTGCCGCTGGCGAAAGAGTTCTTCCTGTCATAAGTGAACACCGTACTCCACGACCTCGTGGAGGATTGCAGAACCAGCCGCTCGGATCCCGGGCTAGCCAGCCAGGACACCGGGCGGCCGGTGGTTTGTCCGGCAATCTCTGATCGTCGAGCAAGGGAAGGCAGCAATCAGCTATCGTGTGGTATAACAGTTATACTCATGCGATTTCACTTCGACGAGCGCAAGAGTAAGCGGTTAAGAGCTAATCCAAAGAGAGGCATCGGATTCGAAGAAGTACAAGAGATCTTTTCGCATCCCTACTATCTCGATCAGCGCTTAGACTCGGCCGAGCAGTATAGAGCAATCGGCTGGGTGGAAGACAGGTTGTACACCGTCATTTTCGAAATGCGGGAAGACAAAGAAGGAGACTATTACCACCTCGTAACTCTCTGGAAAGCCACCGGGCAGGAGCAACAACTTTATGAAGAGCACTCGTAAATCGCGAAAGCCAGTGCCGGCAGAAACCATCGCACGGCTAGCCGACCGAGGCAGGGATGTGTCGAGCTTCTTTACCAATACCGGCAAAATGTTGGGTCCGATTCAAAGGGTTAATGTCGACCTGGCCTCAGGCATGCTGGAAGAACTCGACCGTGCCGCCAAAGAGCTAAACATTAGCCGTCAAGCGGTGATCAAGACACTGATACGCCAAGCTCTCGATCAGCAATACTTGGCGCGAAGCAGTCGGCCATCAGGCAAAGCGGAGGTAAATCGACGAGGCTTTCAATAATTCCGCGCCGAGGAAAGATGCTTACTCGGCATTACCACGCTTCGGCAGCTAGCGCACAGCGTACTCTCCTTCAGGTCAATCCACTCTACAGCGTGAGACGACGCCATCGCGCAGCGGTAGTCATCGCAATGAGTCAGGTTGAGGGTGTGTCCTACCTCATGCACTGCTTCCTTGATCACGCGTCGCCGGAAAAGTTTATGGTCGGAGGGCAATCCGTAAAATTCCTGACGCAGTCGATGCCCCGACACCACCGCACACGGACCGCCCATCTGCGCCTCCCCGAATACGAAGGTGAGAATCGGGATATACATGTCGATCATTCCGATGCCCAGCAGTCGCCAGGAATCCGTAGTGAGAAAACTTTGCATCAGGCGCAGGATTTCCGACGAGTGAAATTGCTGCCGCTCGCCATGAAACGCGAAGTCTGGATCCAGATGGACCGGAAAAACGCTGCAGGGAAGCTGCAGAACATCTTCGAGGACTGGGCACAGATCCTTCAGGAGCCCGTCCTCCACATTCCCGATCGGCAGCAGATGCAGTAGTTTCATCGCCTGCCTTCATCGGACAACTTCTTCGGGCTTCTTATCACGATCGAAGCGCGACCAGCCGTATTTCTTCAACTTGTGATAAAGCGTTACTCGATCGATGTCGAGCATCTCCGCGGTGCGGCTCTGATTGCCGCCACACTCTTCCAGTACTCGTAAAATGTGAGCGCGCTCCATCTCCTCAAGAGTTTTGTTCGAGCCATTGAGAGCAGTCCCGCCTTGAGGTTTGAAGATGAAGTCCTGTTCCTTCAGTTCCGGCTCCTGTCCCACCACCATGGCTCGCTCCACAGCATTTTCGAGTTCGCGCACGTTGCCCGGCCAAGGCTGCTGCTGTAGCAGGTTCATTGCCGCAGGCGAAACCCGGTTGATGCGCTTATTCATTGCCAAAGAAAGTTTGCGAACAAAATGATCCGCCAGCAGCGGAATATCCTCGCGGCGTTCGCGCAACGGAGGCAATTCAATGCGGAAGACATTAAGCCGATAGAAAAGGTCAGGACGGAACTTGCCTTCCTCTATTAATTTCTCCAGATGTTTGTTTGTGGCGGCGATGCAACGAAAGTCGACTTTGATGATCTGGTTGCCGCCCACGCGAGTGATCTCGCGTTCCTGCAGCACCCGCAGCAGGTCGGTTTGCGTCTTAAGGGATATGTCGCCGATCTCGTCCAGAAAAACCGTTCCGCCTTCGGCGATTTCGAACTTGCCTTTCTTGCGGTATTGGGC
>JBAVZU010000195.1:0-5518 GCA_049588915.1 Candidatus Sulfotelmatobacter sp. | reverse complement strand
GTTTCAACGCCTGGATTTCAAACGCCGCTCGGCAGATGAAGATGCGGCTGACGCGAAAGCGTTGGAGTTGCTGAAAAATTCTCCCTATAAAGACAAGTTGGGAAGCGCAGGCTTATTCCTGAAAGCCTTGCAACAAAACGCACCTGAATTGCCCCACTTGATTCGACCGCACCTGGGCGACAGTCTGGCCGGCAACAAGAGCATTCGGATGTCGGTGCTGCTGTCGTCCGCGCCGGAACTTGATCCTCAGCGCACGGACCAGATTGCCGCGCTTCCTTTAGGTGGACGCATCAAGCTTGATCCCTGGACTGATCAGGTGGAGTTGGCCAAGGCCAAGCCGGTCCCACTGGCCTCAGCTCGCGAGAAGATGCCGTTCGAACTGACACCGTTCTTCCCTTACCTCACGCGATACTCAACGCCCGGTAGTCAAAAGGTCGCGGTTACTGCTCCAGTGCAGAAGTGAAGGCAGCAACGGTTAACGTTGAGATGGATGTTTCAGAAAGCGCGGCCAGTTTGCAACTCTGCTCAGCGCGCGGGCCGAAGACGGGGATAAACACAGAGTCTCGGACTATTGGATAGAACTGCCAACCTGCGAGAATACGTTGTTGGCATTTGAACCAATGAGACGAACCGTGCCGACGACGATTACGAGAATCACGGCCAGCATCACAGCGTATTCCGCCACATCCTGGCCACTCTCGTTGGCACCAAACTTTTGCCAAACGTTCTGTAGAATTTTTGCCACGGGCTCCGTCTCCTCACAAGGGTGCGTAACATCAATCTGTGGAAATTGACTTTCCACTTAGAATCGACCGACCTTCTTCGTTCGTCAGTTCGGGGTTCTTACCGAAATAATAGAGGCTGGGGTAATACGCGCCAATGGCACGTTCGTGCCATGCTTTGGGGATTCAGGAAAATGGTCTAAATCCTTACTACACAATGCTTTTCAGAGGAAGTGACTGGTTTACGGCAAAAAGTGCCAGCTCAAGTCTTGTCGAAACTCCGAGCTTATCGAAAATGTTGCTCAGGTGATGTTTTACCGTATCTTCGCTGATCTTGAAGTACTCGGCAATCTCTTTGTTCGAGTATCCGGCCACCACGGTGGAAACGATTTCCAGTTCGCGCGGCGTAAGTCCAAATTTCTTCTGCCGTGCTTCGTCACTTGAGGACTGCACCAGGGTTCGCAAGTACTGCACCAGGTTGGAAACGCTTTCTCGACCTACCCAGTACTCCCCGTCCATCACAGTCTGGATCGCCTTCAGCAGAAGCTGCGTCGCGGAATCTTTCAGCACCACTCCGCGCGCGCCCAATTGCAGAGCCTCCACAATCTGACTTTTCTCCGCAGCCGCGGTCAGCAAAATTACGCGCACTGGAGTCGAGTTCACCCCGGTCGCCAGATCTCGCAACGCTTCGAGACCTGGATGCTTCGGCATCGCAAGATCCAGCAGCAGGATATCGGGCTTCAATTGGCGCGCCATTTTCACTGCCTCGGCGCCGTCTGAGGCCTCGCCCAACACCGTAAGATTCGGCTCCGCCTCCAGCAACCTTCGCAGACCATCCCGGAAAATTGGATGATCGTCGGCAATTACAATGCGTATGGACTGTGCCTTCCTAAAATTCATCTGGCAGTTCTCCACTCCTCGGGACCTTAACTTCCAGCCGTGTTCCTGTGCCGGGATTTGATTCTACAGTGAGCGCGCCCGCAATCAAACGCACGCGTTCTTTAATGATAGTCGGGCCCTTGCCCATCTGGTCTAACTCGTCCTGTGAGAGGCGCCCTGAAAAACTGAAGCCTTTGCCGTCATCCTCCATCGTAAGCGTCCATTGAGTAGGGTTCGACCCCAGCCGTACCAGGGCGTGACGGGCGCGGCTGTGCTTGCGCACGTTTACCAACCCCTCCTGCACGATGCGCAACAGTTCCCGGCAAACTCGATCCGGCATTTCCAGCTTGTCGATGTCAGTCACGAACCGGGCGGAGATTCCTGTCTCCCGTTCAAATCGTTCAACAGTGTCATTCACGACGCTCAAGAACCTTCGCGAGTCTACATCGATGGACTTCATCTGTTGCATCAACTCGCGCAGTTTCAAAACCTCTTCCCGGAGCAGTCCTTGAATCCGGCCCAACTCCCCGGTCACGACTTGCGGGGTAGACTCCGCCTGCCGCTTAAGGACATCCACCTGCATCTCGACTGCGATCAGGGACTGGACCGCGCCGTCGTGCAATTCTCTGGCGAAGCGGGCGCGCTCTGCCGCTCCGGCCCGCCGGCGCAAGCGGTGCAGCAGGTAAACGTTATATACCGCGGGTCCTACTTGGCGAAGCAGGTCGAGCAAAGAACGTAATTCTTCCTGGGTATCTCCCTTCCATGAGGGCCCGAAGACGAAAACTCTTCCGCGCCATTCGCCCCCGAACACGAAAGAGATCGTGATAAGAGACTTGAAGGGTTGCCGCTCTTTCAGTCGTACGAAGCGCTCTGTGTGTGGTGAAGCTTCCTGGTTTCCTTCCGCATCCAAGGCGATCACAGACCAGTGTTGGTCTTCGTTGGCCGCATAACAGACCGCGCCCGGAAAATCCTCCAGGTAGATTTTCTCGTCTCGCGGTCGCGAGTCCAACCATTCGAATTCGGAGAGCGCTCCCCCGGCATTGCGCAACTCGCCCAGGAACATTCTGTGGCTGTGAATCTCTTCGGCGGCGATCACCAAGCGGGTAGCGCGATACCGGGTGACGATTTCCTGGCTGATCTGCTTGAGGGTTCCGGTCAGCCCTGCTTCCACGCGCACCTTCGCCAGCATGCGGGTCACGGCGGCTTTTTCCGCTCGCAAGTGCTTTTGCTGCTCCGCCAGATAGCCTAGTAGCAAACCCATCACCAACAAATAAACCGAAAGCATGAATAGTCGCTTCGGTTCGAATTCATTTACATTGACTCGCAGACCCGCCAGGATATGCCAGGGCAGGCTGCCCTCTCGAATCGACCACACGTGGAGCAGAATGAAGCTTTCGATCCACAGCAAAGCCACTTCTGCCGCCGCCGTGCTTAAGGTCTCCCACAACCCCCACCGATACGCGGAGGCCGCCAGGACGAAGAAGAAGAAAAGAAAGAACGGGCTTCGCGGCCCTTCGGCAAAGATCGAAATAAACGCCGGCCATATGATGTCCGCAGAATGGACTAGCAGGCGAAACGCCGGTGTCGACTTTTGTCTTCGCCGCAACAGTGTCATTACCAGGACGCCATGGATCAGGTACAGCCCCAGCAGGCCATAGGCTACTGGCGCGTGCCCCAACTGTGTGGGATCCATATAAATGGCAGCCAGAGCCGATATGGCAAGAAATACCCGGGCGGTCGCCAGCCAACGTTCTGTCCGTCGAACCTCGCTGGGATCAACGTCTGCCTGCGGCCGCCTGAATAGGCGCTGGCTAGCGTCGGTGCGCAATCGTGTCATTCTCCGGAAGGCAAACTGTCAGTTAAAGGGATTGTCTCGCATACTATTGATAAGAAAGATCAGGAGCAAGCAAAACTTTATAGTTCGGGCTTAGCCTCGCTCGCGCTTGAACTCGTCGTCGCGCGACTTATAACTCACGAGTTTGACCTGAGGATGTATTACTTCGGTAATCCGGGTTTTCACTGATGGCAAGCTAGAATACCTGCGAGGATTGCCTTCTTGCTTGCGTATTCCAAGCTCTGGACCAGGGCGATAGTTGCCTGCATGGCGATATTGATTCTGGGCGCGCTGATCCTCCCTCGGTCGTTTGCACTCACTGCTTTCAGCGACTGGATCCAATGCATTCTACTGCTGTCTGGAACGCTGGCCCTCATTCCAAATGCAGTTCGCTACCAGGGACGCGTGCGGGCCTTCTGGGCATTTCTGGCCATGGGCATGGCGTTCTGGTTCTCCTACCAGGTCATGTGGACGTACTACGAAGTTTGGCTTCGTCAGGATGTTCCGGACTTGTGCGCCGGAGACATCGTGATTTTTCTCCACATCGTCCCCATGATGGCCGCCGTGGCCCTTCGCCCCCATGCCCAGGAGAATGAATACTCGGCGCGTCTGCGGCGTCTCGATTTTGCCCTGATGATGTTTTGGTGGATGTATCTTTACGTCTTTGCTGTCACCGCATGGCAGTACGTTGTTGCGAATGTTGCTTTCTATAATAACAATCTAAATCTACTTTATCTGGTTGAGAAACTAGCGCTTCTCACCGCTTTGCTGGTGGCCTTGATCCATAGCAAGGCCGGCTGGAGGGGACTCTATGCCAACCTCTTTGGTGCGAGTCTCGCTTACGCCGCCAGTTCCTACTTGGCTAATTGGGCGCTTGGCCGCAACCTCTACTACAGCGGAAGTTTGTACGACATTCCGCTGGCGGCTTCCATGGCCTGGATCACTTTGATTGGTTTATGGTCGCGTGACTGCCGACCAGAGGCCAATACGCGGACAAGTTCTACGTCACACGGCGTCTGGCCCGCCCGGGTGGGCATGATTGCGGTTTTTTCACTCCCGATGTTTGCCGCCTGGGCCTTGGCAGAATCCGGGATCCCGCCTCGTATCCGTTCCTTCCGTCTCGTCTTCACGCTTGGTGCGGCGCTTATCATGGGCGTCATGGTTTTCGTGCGCCAGCGTTTGCTCGACCAGGAATTGCTTCGTCTTCTGGCGCAATCAAGAGAATCGTTCGACAATCTCAAGCGCTTGCAGGCGCAGATTATGGAATCCGAAAAACTAGCGTCCATAGGCCAGCTAGTGGGAGGCGCGGCGCACGAATTGAATAATCCCATCGCCGCCATGATGGGTTATTCCGATCTGCTCCTGGGCACGTCTCTTAACCCCGAACAGCAGGAGATGGCACAAAAAATCGGACAACATGTCCGCCGTACGGGATCCTTGGTGGCAAGTCTGCTCGGTTTTGCCAAGCAAGGGCCGGCCTCCGTGGCACAGGTGGACCTGGGAACCGTACTTCGGACGTCCGTGAAGTTGTCGCAACCCGTGTGGCAAGCCTTGCAGATCGAAGTGCTCTGTGAATTGCCGAGTGAGTTGCCCTCCGTCATGGGAGACTCCAACCAGTTGCTGCAGGTTTGCGTACAAATTCTGAATGATGCACTAAACTCCGCCAATCAAAGTAACCACCGAAAGCTCACGCTTGTCGCGAAACATGAAAAAGGAGCCATTGTCATCGAAATCTTCGATGCCGGTCTGGCTCCCGCGCCGGACACAGTTCTCCGCGAAAGCGCGGACCCAGACGAGGCCGCTTTCAGTTCGCCGCAGCCCCTGTCGGAAATGGGATTGAGGGCATGCCAGAGCATCCTGCAGCAGCATCATGGAAAGATCTACTGGCAGATTAGCGAGCACGGAGGGTTCCTGATCCGTGTTGAACTGCCAGTCATGGCTCCGAACTCGATAAGGTCTGTTGCAAATGAGTATGCGGTTCGGGCGCAGCCTCAACTGTTCGCTTGAGTTGGCCGCAAGCCGCATAGATATCTCTTCCTCTCGGGCGCCTGATAAAAGCCGGGATCCCCGCGTCCCGCAGAAC
>JBAVZU010000194.1:0-5184 GCA_049588915.1 Candidatus Sulfotelmatobacter sp. | reverse complement strand
CATAACCACCAGGAAGGCGGCGCAACAAGCAGTCGTTGTGCTTTCGATCTGCTTCTTCTCGGCAGCCCTGTGCTCTGCAATCGAACACAAGCCAACTCCACCCGTTAGTGCCATCGAGTCTCTCATTCGTTCCCTGCAATACGACCAGGCGCTCGCTATGACCCGGTCCGCGCTCGAACAAAGGCCGACGGACTTCCGGCTGTGGACTTTGGAGGGAATCATCTTCTCGATGCAGGACAAGGCGCAGCGCGCGCAAAGCGCATTTGAAAGGGCCCTCCGGATCTCACCGCAATACGCGCCGGCGCTCAAGGGTGAAGTTCAGATCCTCTATGACCAAGGCGATAATCGCGCCATTCCATTACTTGAGCGCATTCTGAAAGATGATCCGAAAGACCAGACGGCGCATCAAATGCTAGCTTTGCTCGAAAGGAAGGAAGACAGATGCGAGCCGGCTGTGGTGCACTTCGCAGCCAGCCAGGATGCAACCGAAAAACACACCGAGTCGCTTGAGACGTACGGCTATTGCCTGGTCCAATTGAAGAAGTTTCAGGATGCCGTTCCGGTATTTGAAAAGCTCATCACGCTCCTTCCGAATCGTGCGTACCCGAGGTACGATTTAGCCGTTGTTCAGGCGGCGAATAAGCAAAACGAAGACGCTCTGAAGACTCTCGAGCCCTTGCTCACACCGGACCAGTCTGATCCGGATATCCTGAGCCTTGCCTCGCAAGCCGCCGAAGCGATCAAGGACACTGCCAAAGCGGTAGCCCTTTTGCGACAGGCAATTGTACTGAGCCCTACAACGCAGGACTACTATATTGCTTTTGCAGCACTATGCCTCGATCACGAGTCATTTCAGGTGGGCATCGATATGATCAATGCCGGTCTTTCGCGTATTCCCAATGCGGCACGTCTGTATATCTCGCGCGGACTCTTGTACGCGGAGCAAGCCGAATACGACAAGGCAGAGGAAGACTTTGCCCGTGCAGAGCAGCTCGATGCCAGTCAGGGCATGAGTTCGTACGCCGCTGATCTCGTACAGGTAAAGAAGAACAATCCAGACGAGGCGCTGCGGCGAGTACGATTCCAATTGAAGGCTCATCCCGACAGTCCACTCCTGCACTACCTGCTCGCGCAACTACTCATGGAGAATGCGGACACGAATTCAGATGCCTACGAAGAGGCGATGAAGGAGGCTTTGCGCGCGCTTGAATTGAAGCCTGACCTGGTGAGCGCCAGAAACCTGATGGCCAGTATGCACATGCAAGCGGGCCAGTACGAAAAGGCAATCGAGCAGTGCCGCGCCGCGCTCCAGTATGCTCCGAACGACGAGACCGCAACCTATCACCTCCTGATCTCGTTGAGGCATGCCGGGAAAAAGGATGAACTGCAGCCGCTGGTGAAGCGTCTCGCCGAACTCCACCAACAGTCGCTCCAGAATGAGACCGATCGAAAGCGCTACACACTCGTGGAACAACTTCCCACTCCCGATTCAGGCCCGCCCAACGATCGATAACGATTGATTCTCTAGCCCAAAAGCGCGGCTTTCAATGTACCAGCAAGTTGTTTCGAGATGAGCGGATCCGCGAAACGACGCAGATGGCCAGTGATTTTGAATACCGGAAGAGTTAACAATCGGTTTAAGATGTATAGCCATTATGGGGAAAGGGCGCGCGCACGTGGTCCTCTCACTGGCCATCCTGCTGGCGTGCTGCGCCTGCTCACTTGCTTCAGATCCCGCAATCGACGTCACTCACCGCGAAGGGAGAGCTGACTCGACTCCCCGCCAGTTTCAGAATACCCACGCTCGCGGAAGCCCGGCTCCGGGGAGAGACCTCAAATTCACCCACCTCACCACCATCGATGGCCTATCCGACAATCGAATCAATTCGATTTTGCAGGATCGCCGCGGCTTTATGTGGTTTGCCACCGAGGACGGACTGAATCGCTATGATGGCAACACGTTCGTCGCATACAAGAACAACCCCGACGATGCTAATACGTTGAGCACCAGCTTGATTCAGAATCTGATTGAAGACGGCCATGGCGATCTGTGGATTGGCACCTGGGGTGGACTCGACAAGTTAGATCCAACAACCGAACGCTTTACCCACTACCGGTACAACCCCGACAACCCCAACAGCATTAGCGGCGATGCGGTCAAGAGCATCGCCCAAGACAGTCGCGGCCATCTCTGGGTTGGCACTGTAGACGGCGGCCTGAACAAATTTGATCCGGCCACTGAAGCCCTTCACTCGCTATCGCAATGACAGCGACGGCCAATTTGTTGGGGAGATCAATTCCATTATCGAGGATAGCTCTCGGGAAATCTGGTTTGCCGGCCCGCGCGGTCTGTTCCATTTGAGCCCACAGACAGGACAGATCACTCGCCTGCGTGCAACCATTGATCGTTTAGCCGCAGACTATCTGCATGAAGACAAGGCCGGCAATCTGTGGATGCTGGCCTATTCTCCGGTCGCGCTACTGGTCAAATACGATCGTCGAGCAGAGCGATTCACTGCATATCCGTTTGGGGAAGGTGCTGTCGGCATACCCTTTAGCAACATTCAGGAGGATGGGCAGCATGGATTGTGGGTGGCATCGAGCCAGGGGCTTTATCACTTCGATCTGCAAACGGAACAGTTCGCGTATCGCTTTCAACACGATGAGACCAACCCGGACAGCCTCGACGATAACAGCGTTTCGTCAATTTATCGGGATAGGGCCGGCCTGCTGTGGGTAGGCACGGAAACTGGGGGGCTTAATATTCTCGATCTCCGGCAAGCACAATTCGGTTCTTACCGGCATCGTCCCGATAGCCCCGGTAGTCTATCGCCCGGATTGGTCAGTGCAATGCATCAAGACCGCGATGGCATTTTGTGGGCAGGTTTCACTCCCTTCGCCCTGGATCGATTGGATCGAAAGACGGGGCAAGTCACCCATTATCTTCCCGGCTCGGGAAGCAAGAACGCGATCGGCAAAGGCGGTCACCTTGCTGGCATTTACAGAGACGCTCACGGTTATCTCTGGTTGGGTGGCTGGGGCGTTCTCGACCGGTTCGATGAACGAAGCGGACAGTTTACACATTACCATCACAAGCCCGATGATCCCAATAGCTTACTTTCCCAGGAGATTCTCTGCATCTATGAAGATAGAAGCGGCAGGCTATGGGTGGGGCAGGTTGGCGGTCTCAGCCGTTTTGATCCAGCGACGGAGAAGTTCATCAACTATCAGAATAATCCGGCTGACCCGGCTAGCTTGGGGAGCAATGGCGTCAACGCCATCTATCAGGACCGGTCTGGCACGCTGTGGTTTGGGACCTGGAAGGGCACATTGAGCCGATTCGACGACAAGACGAACACCTTCGTGAACTTGAGGGCTGACTCGCGTGACCCTCACAGACTCAGTGGTGGCCGCATTCATGCCATCCACGAAGACCAGGCCGGAACATTGTGGTTGGGAACCGCGGATGGACTGTACCGGTATAACCGGGAAAACGAAACGTTTACCCATTACACGGAGAATCAGGGCCTGCCCAGCGGCGTAGTTCAGTGCATTCTGGATGATCGGAGCGGCAGGCTTTGGCTCGGCACCAAGAAGGGGATATCCCGGTTCGATCCTCAGAGGGAAACTTTTAGAAACTACGACGTGTCCGACGGCTTGCTCAGCAACGATTTCACTCAGGGTTGTTACGAAGACAGGCAAAGCGGGGAGATGTTGTTCGGCGGCAACAACGGGATTACCACTTTCTTTCCTGAAAATATCCGGGAAAATCCCTACGTGCCCCCGGTAGTGCTAACCAGTTTCAAGATCCACAATAAACCCGTTCCCATTGGCCCAAAGTCGGTGCTCAAGAAAGCCATCCCATACGCCGATTCCTTGACTCTCTCCTACCGCGACAATGTCTTCTCGTTTGAATTTGCAGCCTTGAGCCATGCAAATTCCCACAAGAACCGTTATCGATATAAGCTCGAAAGCCTGGAAACTGGCTGGAACGAGGTGGGCAGCAAGCAGCGCCTCGCCACCTACACCAATCTAGATCCCGGCAAATATGTTTTTCGCGTGCAGGCATCAAACAGCGACGGAGTGTGGAACGAAGAAGGGGTGTCGCTGCCCATTCTCATCACGCCCCCCTGGTGGAGAACCAACTGGTTCCGCGCCCTCTTCGCGGCGGTCGTTTTGACATTGCTTTGGGCCGCGTACCAACTGCGATTGCGGCAACTCGCTGCGCAGTTCAATATGCGTCTGGAAGAGCGGGTAGGTGAGCGCTCACGAATTGCGCGGGACCTGCACGATACCCTCTTGCAAAGTTTCCAGGGTCTCGTCTTCCGCTTTCAGGCAGTTCGTAATCAGCTCCCGAATCGTCCCGAGAAAGCATGTGAAGTTCTGGACAGCGCCCTGGTTTCAGCCGATCAGGCAATCGCGGAAGGTCGTAGCGCCATTCAGGAACTACGTTCGGGGTCATCCCAGGAAAGCAACCTCGAACAGATGCTGCTGGCTATGGGGCGCGAACTGGCAGCCTCACAGAATGGGGGAGACAGTGCCCCGCCTCTGCGGGTAATTGTCGAGGGCAACCGACGAGCGAAGCGGGCGATGCTCAGGGAAGAAATCTATCGAATCGCACGAGAGTTCCTGCGAAATGCTTACCGCCACGCACAAGCCCGGAGTATTGAAGCCGAGCTACGCTACGATGATGATGCTTTTCTGTTAATCGTACGAGATGATGGAAAAGGGATCGATCCCAAGGTGCTGAAGGATCACGGTCGCGCCGGCCATTGGGGCCTGCCGGGCCTGTATGAACGGGCAGAAGGAATTGGAGCCCGATTGGATATTTGGAGCGAAGCGGGCGCCGGCACAGAGGTCCGGTTAACAGTTCCAGCCGCTATTGCCTATGAAAAATCTAGCGACGGGAGTAGATTCAAAGTGTTCCGGAAAAAGAGGATTTATGAGCACCGGTCGTAGTTCGATTGGCGGTTCGATTCGGATCATGACGGTGGATGATCATCCTCTCTTGCGTCAGGGCATCGCGACCCTCATCGAGCCTGAGGAAGATATGGAACTGGTAGCAGAGGCCTGTGACGGGGAGGAAGCAATCGCGCAGTTTCGACTGCACCGCCCCGACGTGACCCTGATGGACATCCAAATGCCGAATGTAAATGGCATTGAAGCCATCAGCCGGATTAGAAA
>JBAVZU010000193.1:0-9288 GCA_049588915.1 Candidatus Sulfotelmatobacter sp. | reverse complement strand
TGTCACCACTAATCCCTGAGAAGCATTCGATGTAAGCGATTCGCATATCCTATTGTCCCATCTCATGCGCCAACTTGATGTCGGCGAAGTAGACTCAATCCGCTCTTCTGATCTGCTCGATCGGCAGTACCTCGATCGGCAGTACAAGGTTCATGGAACCCGACCGGTATCCTTCGCAGTCGAGGGTCACGTACTTGAATCCGAGTCTTTTGAAAATCGGCACGAATCGTGCCGCCATTTCGGGCGCGAATGCACGGCCAAGATCGTCACGCGCGATCTCAATGCGAACGATTTCGCCATGATGGCGCACGCGGGCATGTTCGAAGCCAAGCTCTCGCAATGCATCCTCACCCGCTTCGATGGCAGCCAGTGCCTCACGCGTGACCGGGCGTCCGTATTCGATGCGAGAGGAAAGGCATGCCGAAGCGGGCTCGTTCCAGACTGCCAGGCCTGCACGCTGAGCCAAGGCCCGGATTTCATGCTTACCTAATTTCGCTTCCGCGAGAGGACTGACAACTCGATGCTGGTCCGCGGCTCTTTGTCCCGGACGAAAATCTCCCTCATCGTCTACGTTCTTGCCGTAAGCGATGTGATCGAATCCCAAGGCATCTCGCTCGCGTTCCATCAGCGCGAATAGCTCATCCTTGCAGTGGAAACAGCGTGCCGCGTCATTACGCACATAATCTGGGTGCTCCAGTTCTTCAGTCGTAACGACCTTCAGCGGAATGTGCCAGTGTGCCGCGAACTCAATCGCCAGCTTCAATTCGCGACGCGGGAGGCTGGGCGAATCCGCCAGAACGGCTACTATGCGTCTGCCAAGCACTTCGTGCGCAGCCCATGCAAGGAACGCCGAGTCCGTGCCGCCCGAGTATGCGACGAGCACGCTACCAAGCGATGCCAGCCCAGAGCGCAACGCATTCTCTTTTCGATCTAGCTCGTATAGATTCGCCATATGCGGTTTGTGGTGTGATTCTCGAAAGCATTTTTCGTTTTACCGGGCAGCCGAACTAAAACTTAACTAACATCTCGATGGCGGCCGTCCATTGATGGCTTTTTGGGTTCTGTGTCCCCGCGGAACCGAACACTGGATTACTGGCCACGTCCCAGCGGACCTCTGGACGAAAATTGATCATCCGCGTTGGCATGTAGTTAGGGCCCACTGTGATCTCGCCATAATTTCCGCGCCTACCAATCCGCGAGCCATCCTTATCGTCAAACCATTCCACCCTGGAGTTCAGATCCAATTCCCGATGAACGTGTACGATCCCCATTCCGTACGTTCCATACCATATCGAGGTGCGAAGGTTGTTTGCCGGATCCCGCGTGTCCCATCCAGCGTTTGTCTCTGATACCAGGGTCAGCCGGCGGTTCACGTTATGGTTCAGTTGCAACTCGGTTTCCGACTGCCACTTCCCGATATGTCCCTTCGCCGCGGCAATCGGTTGCGGACCGGTATAAAACGTTCCTACCAGTTTCGTACGCTTCTTGGAACCTAGCCAATACAGGCCACGGGCGATATAGCAGGGTGCGCGACCCCGGAACTCGAACAATGCGTTCACACAAAGTGTTGCGCCTCCGATAACATCAAGCGCTGGAGTGAAACCATGATTACGTGGTGCCGATTGAGAATGCGCGCGAGCACCTGGGATTCCCACTGGTCGGCGATCGTCTCATTGCGCCCGACATGCGAGAGACGGTCGAGGAGTTCTTTTGGAGTTTTGACTCCCGCAAGAGTGTTGTAAAAGCCTTGACCACCCGTGCCGTCCGACAACCCAGCCACCATGATGATGACGCCACCCTCTTTATTCGTGGCTTCGGCAGATGTAAGGCCTTTCACCGCTTGATAGATGTTCTGATCTAATGGGTAGCCGCCATTCGAAACCACGGTGATGTCGCATGGCAGCTTATTTACTCCAGCCAAAGAGGAGAGAAAGTCGCATCCCTTGTAATGTGCTTCTTCCAAATCCCCTGCAAAGCAAGCAATGATTTCCCTGTCGCCATTCAAAACCACGTTGACAATGAACCGTAGGCTGGCGGCGTGTGCGGCATAGAGCATGTCTTTGTGAATGGGATTTGTCTTGAGAACCCCGGGCCGCGCGTCGGGCGAGTTGATAAACTCGGCGCAGTGGTTGGCCATGATGGTTTTGTAGGAAGAGATTCCGGGAAGCACCGATTTTCTCCCGCCGGAAAAACCTGCGAACAGATGTGGCTCGATAAAGCCCTGCGAGAGCACCAGGTCGGCCTCGACCGCAACGCGGTTTACGATGCATTCGCTACCGGACGGCAGAGTGCCGACCTTTTTCATGGCGGAGTCATCCGTGGACACGTGCATGACGATCTGCTCGTGATCCACAATCTCCTGCCCGTATTTGTCGATTAATTCCTGCTGCGTGGAGGGGCGATGAAAGCCCGTTGCCACCAGTATTTTTATGTTTGCATCCGGTTGAGCGGAACGAATGCGCCGCAGCAGGATAGGAGTAATGATCTTCGACGGGACCGGGCGCGTATGATCTGAGCTTATGATGACAATGTTCTTCTTGCCTCTTGCAAGATCCTCTAGCTTGGGAGAGCCGATGGGATGATCAAGAGAATCATCGACCAAGTCTTGCGCCGACTTGCCCGGCTCATAGGACTCGACTCTTGAGACGAGTGATCCCACAAAGTTCTGGTCGGGAATTTCGACAGGTATTCTTTTCTTGTCGTAGGGTAGAAGCATTTTCATAGACTGTTCTCCGGCCGCTGGCTTTCGGTTTCGAGCCTTATTGTTTTCTGCCGCTTGATCAAGTTCCTTTTCTGCGAAAGACGAAAGGCATTCCGCCGTGCCCTGATGTAGCAGCACAACCAGTCCAGCTATCTGTCGCCGCCATTAATGCACTTGCCTCGCCAAAGATTCAGAACAAGAACTCGCGGAAAAACCGCGACATAGAAGTCCGTGCAGTCCGGCATACGCGCCCACATCTGGGCACTGACTCCACAGGGTGAAGACAGCAGGGAACCAGTTAGCAAGGCATCAGAGAATGCCGGAACAGACCAAATTGGCTGCTAATAGCGCGCTCGCGATTAGGACTGCGGTGCTTTTGCGGCAACTTCCAACCGTACGGAGTCGAAGTCGTTCCGCTTGAACTTGGAGAGACGAGTGGCGGGCGACGCCAAGACAAACGAATTCGAGAACGTAACCACGTTGCCCGTGGGCTGCTGCGTTCGAGTGTCGATCTCTTTTAATTGGAATTGGAGCCAACCGATATCTGTGCCGTCGCCGGTCACGCCCGAAATCTGCACTCGGTCCCCGATTATTATTCCGCGCCTTCCCACCAGCACGAAGTAACCGACAGCGGATCGCGTAGGGGGCCGATGAAAGCCGGCCGCGACCACAATCTTTATGTTTGCGTCCGGCTGTGCTGAACGAATACGCCGCAAAAGGATTGGCGTAATAACTTGGGAGGGAACAGGACGTGTGTGATCCGAACTTATGATGACGATGTGCTTCTTATCCTTTACGAGTTCTTCGAGCTTCGGAGAGCCGATCGGGCGATCCAGTGAGGCTTCGACCAACTCCTGCGGCGACTTGCGCGGCTCATAGGACTCGACTTTTGAGACGAGTGATCCCACAAAGTTCTGGTCAGGAATTTCGACCAGTATTCTTTTCTCGTCGTAGGGTAGAAGCATTTTCATAGGCTGCTCTCGAGGCTGACTTTGAGCCGCGATTTCGGGTCTAATTTTGCCGCCGATTCATGTTTTCTGATCCCCAGAGAAGTAAGACTTTCCCCGGATTCTGCTGATTCTGAGAACACCCTCACCTTGAGCCTGTCAATGAGTGACTATTGTTCCTCCACTACATAGTTTTTCGACTGCACAATGAATTCGACATTGCGCTCGCGGTTTAGACGGACCGTGTTGTCGAGGTCAATGCTCTCCAGCGTGAACCCTCTTTCCTCCCCATTGTCGCCAGTACATCTCATCTGCCCATCTTCAACCCAATACTGTCTTGCGACATACGCGGCACCATCTTTCAGAACAATGAGCGTGGATCTTTGATTGCGGCCTTGATCGAGGGTCGGCTGAGGAAAGCCTGCAGTGCGGTAAGCTGAAATTGAAGCTAGAGTGATGCGGGCATCTGAAGCCGACGCCATCACCGGATAGACCTCGGGATAGGCTTGGCTGCCTGCTGTTCCCCGCGAAGGGAGTGCGCTTGCACTAACCGTCGCTGCCACCGATGGCTGGATCTGAACGTCTTCGAGCACTCGCAGTGTCAGTCGTGTCTCGCCCTTAAATGCCGGATAAATAGGCCAAAAAACTGGGATCATCCATTCGATTGCACCGCGTTTAGCATGGCCCCTGCCATGAATCTTTCCCTCCCGATCGACTCTCGCGTTCGGCGCGGAGATCACCTTTGCCGATATCGGCACGAAGTGTTCGCCCGAAAGAACCAGCTGATCGAATTGAACATCGAGCCATCCCTTACCGATCAGTCGTCCTGGATTTTTGTAGCCTCGGAGATGGCCACCTAATTCTGCGTCCCGGAGAAAGCTCGAGTGTCCGAAGTCCGAAAGGGAGCCGATGTGACATAGCACGGGATCTCCCACTGTCGCGGTCTTAGACGAAAAGTTGGGTTCACTGAGGGTGCATTGTAAAAGCGTTCCCGCCGGGATGACTTCGCTCCGAGCGCTTTGTGCGAAGTTGACGCAAAAGCAGAGGATAAAACCCAAGGTGATGCGGCGCATAGCGTGCCTCTTCTCACCAGTTTTTCCAGCGGCCCTCGCGAAGCGCTTTGGAAGAGAGCGGTGGAACTTAGAATAGGATTCTTCCAACGCTCAGCGTAGGAATCGCAATGTGCATTGCAACTTTGTTGCCAGGAAAAAGTACGCGATGGCAAGATCGCAGCAGGAACCGCAAGCGCATGAAGATGGCTACCGTTGAACTGCTTTGTTAGATTTGTTCGCTGTCCGCCACAGATGGTTTTCCGGTTGGAATGCCCATCCCTATTTGGGCAGTGCCTACAGGTGGGCACTTGCACCAGCTATCTTTGATGAGTCAATCTGTGGCGCCAATCCCCTCACGTCAACCGCCAAACCCGGCATCCCGACTGTTGCCCATTGCCAACCCGCGCAGACGAACACAGTGCGTTGTTCACTATCTTCCGGCGTCAGCGACCATGATTTTCAGATGCTGCTGACTCCTACATAAGCGAAGAGCCCTGCGCTCTAGGATGGCACTGCCTTTGCGGCGACTTCCAACTGCGCCGACTTTAAGTCGTTCCGCTTGAAACTTGGAGAGACCAGTGGCGGGCGACGCCAAGACAAACGAATTGGAAAATGTAACCACATTACCCGTGGGCTGCTGGGTTCGAGTGTCGATCTCTTTCAGCTGGAATTGGAGCCAACCGATATCTGTGACGTCGCCGGTCACGCCCGAAATCTGCACTCGGTCCCCGATTCTTATTCCGCGCCTTCCCACCAGCACGAAGTAACCGACGGCGGAAAGAATGACACTTTGAAGCGCAACCGCAACGCCTGCCGCCAGAAGTCCAAAGAAAGTAGCCAGCGAGGTAAAATCCGACGCAAAGGCAAACGCGGCGACGGCTACGATGGTCGACCAGAGGACAACTCTCTGGATGACCAGGGCGATATGGCGGCGCTCAGTGTCGCGCATATGACGCCGCGTCACTCTGCGCACAACCGCGCCGATGATCACGAGGGCACCGATCACCACGGCAGCCCTGAGCAGCCGCGAGATCAGGTTTTCCCACGTTTTCTTGTCCTCGGTGATGACGACGGCACGCCAAGCTTTCAAGCGCGACGTGTATGCGGCGAGCAATACTCTTTGCTTATCCAACGCCACGATCGCTGGAGATAGGGTCTTGACCAAGGCTGCAAGCTCATCAAGTCTGCTTTTCTGCCGCTGCAGTTCGGAGGGATCGCTTGCCTGAAGAGCGTTCTCAGCGAGTGCTGGAAGACGTTCATTAATGGAATCCAGAAGCGGATTGCGCAGTTCATCAGAAGATTGCCTCAGGGTATCGGTGCGGTGGATCTCGTCGTCCAGAATGCTAAGTTTTCTTCCAAGCGCTGATACTTCTGAGCTGAGGGCGAGGATTCCAGAGTCGCCCGACTTGGCAGACAAAGAGGGGGCCGAAGCTTGCGTTTGTGACACCACCGTCGCTGGGCTGGTCACATCGGGAACAGTTCGGGCGAGGTCGTCGATAGTCGATGCAAAATCCCCGGTCTCGCGACTTGTGAACGCTTGCATAAATTCAACTAACTGCCGGAGGGTAGCCGATCCTGCCTGCAGCACATCCAGCCGGCTCTGCGTGGCGTCCAGCGCGGCCTGCAACTCACGACGGTGAGCACCATGCGCCGTCTTGATGTTTTTGTTGATTGCCTCGATTTCCTCGCTCGCTTGACGGCTCTGTAACTCGGTATTGTTTTCTAACTGCACAAACTGCGCGAGGTCGGGCGAGCCGGTCGCAATCGCGGTGCTTCCTTTCTGGGTATCCGCACGTGGTGTCGCCGAAAGCTGCGCACCAGCTCTGGCTAAGTCAAACGATAATTGGAGAATCTGCGCTGCACTCGGCCGATTGTCTTCCAGAAAGACAAGGTCGACTGGCTCAGTTGCAATCTGGCGCTCGATCACGCAATGGTGATACCAATCGATCGACTCGGTCAAAAACACGATTAGTTGCTGGGTTTGATGGGAGATCGGCGGCTGCCAGCGAAACTTGGGCGGGGAGTCCTACTGTAATTATTGCCAGCACGGGCAGATAACAAAACTTGCGCAGCTTACTGCTGGAGAACCGCTTAGATACACCGTAGGACTTCATCCACATGGCATCTTCCCCTAATGACCAAAGAGCTTGCGGCGTACGTCGGGCCAGAACTCCTTCATGATGTTGAAAGCCGTATCGAGGCTGATCTGCTGACCCCATTTGTTGGCGGTCTTCCCAAGGCTTCGGTCAGCGGCCGGATAGTAGAGATTTGAAATCCCGGCGGCAACGGCATTTCCCAGGAGTTCCGATGTGTTGAAATGGTCGCCGCCATCATCGCTGCGAGTGATGAATTCCCGGCTGATGGCGTATCCCGTCCGCTTGAGAAAACCTCCCTTTCCTTTAGTGAAATAACGGGGATCTTGATGCAGGATGCTAGGGAATATGCCTTCCGTCATCACATTGCCGACGGCCTGATCGGCAAATGCGCCGCCGTAATACTTGCTAAAGCCCTTGGCGCCTTGTCCGAAAGAACGATATTGATCCTGTGCCATGGACGAGCCGGCGAATACTCCAGCAACCAGGAAAGCCGTCGGATCGAAGGAGTCGTCAAACGCGAGCTTGAATTTCTGATCCGGCGTTAACGGATGGAACTCGGTCGCACCCTCGTCGGTACGGTAGTTGGGGATTACCCACATGATGTGGTGTTGTCGATACTCGCTGGTGCCGGAACTTTGTTCGGCTGTCCATGGTTGCGGTTGAGGTGCATCCGGAAGCGTCAGATCTTGTTGGCACAGAGCGAGATTGCCGCCGAGAAACAGCATTAGGCCGGCTAGTAGCATATTTCGAGTTCTTGCCGGAAACATTTTCCGTATCATTTCTGTTAGCGCACCATAGCGACGACAAGCCCGAAGAACCACATGAAAGGAAGCACGAACCTCCAGCGATTGAGGGAGTGGCCGACGTAGGAAAACGAAACCTGTTCAGCGAGCCGAGGTTGCGAGCGTGATCGCAAGCCAGGTCACCGCAACGACCGAGTGCGATGGCCCGAGACACGGGACGCAGAGCTTCTCGTCGCGTGATTCGCCCATTCCCATTCAGCAAGCCAGTTCCTGCGGCATCTCCCTTCACATTGGAATTCCGACATTCTTCCCCCGCATTGTGGGCAGACCAAGTTAATGATTGACGAGATGACGTGCGCATTCGATTCACCGGGCAGTATGTCAAAGGTGCTCATAGTCACTCTCCTATCCAGAGATCCTAAAAAGATGCGAGGGGCAGAACAGGGGCCGCAAAGACGGAGATGTGCCGCGGGTTTTCGGCTCTCAGTTGTCCGTAGTGGTTGGCTGCGGAGTCCGTCCCGGCCACTAACTGGCCGCCGCCTCGCTCAGCCACGAGAGTGCAAGCTCAATGCCAATGCCGAATCGCGAATAAGAGCCGATAACAAAGCAGTTCCTGAGTGCGGCGCTTGGATTAAGCATGACTTCTCCTGCCCAGCACTAGGCATGTGCCCAGATGTGGGCGAAACTTGGCACTTGAGGTGCGGTCAGTCTGCGAGAACCGACGCCGCGCAAAGCTATGAAGACCAACCGCGTTGAAGACTCTACCTCACGCTTCAGCCAATTGGCATGGAGATTGCGATCCAACGCAGGTGAATCAGGGTCTGCTCTTGGCGAACGGTCGTTCCTAGGACCGGATTGCAAGAAAGAGCAAACGGGAGGAGTCAATCGTGGGGAAGCTAATAGGTGTAATCGCTCTGTGTCTGCTCACATTTCCGGCTCTTTGCCAGTCCACATCGAAGTATCAAATAGGATTTATTACTGAGGTCAAGCCGCGCCAGTCTACAGGAGACGGTACGTCTGATCCCGCCAGCTTTGACGTTTCCGTCAAAGTGGGCGACACAATTTACGTGGTACTGTACACGCAACCGTTGGGCGAACTCCCCGCGAAGTACGCAACCGGGCACGAACTGCTAGTGCTGGTCGGAAAGAACACCATTACTTACAACGACATGTTGGGTCAGTCGCTTCAGGTGCCCATAGAAAGCCAAAGACCCGCTACCCAACCTAAGCAGTCGAAATAGCTCGTGCTGCCTGCGGGAGAGTCATGCTTGAGGAGTTTTCGCAGAAGTTACATGTCGACCCAGCGATTCGAGTCGACTTGGAGGAAGAATGTATCGTTTGTTTGTTCTAAGGAACCACAACAGCCGCTGCTTCGGCGGACCCGCACTCATCAGTCTCTGGGCATTACTATTGTGCTCCGGCATTGGCGCATTGTCCCAGAGCACCCCGACCCCATTGAACGCGAACGCACCGTTCAGCATTCGGGCTACTCATCTCCTGGGTTTGCCAAACACAAAGAACAACTGCAACGGAACTTTGTCAATTAAAGACGATACCTTGCGATTTGAGCAGGATGCTAAGCCCGGCTCAGAGGTAGAGATCGCGTCTGTTCAGGGCGTGTTTCTGGGCAGCGAGAGCAAGCAGGTCGGCGGGATGCCGGCGAAGATCGGGAAGGCTGCGGCTCCGTTCAGAAGTGGCCGAGTCGTCAGTCTCTTTGCCCATAAGAAATACGACACCCTGACCGTGGAA
>JBAVZU010000192.1:0-5676 GCA_049588915.1 Candidatus Sulfotelmatobacter sp. | reverse complement strand
TTAGGCATCTCCGCATGGCGGAGCACTGCACACCGGATCCTAGTTCGAGTCGAGTCCCCGTTCATTCAGCATTGGTTCAAAAATCGGTTACCGCCATCACCAACCCCGCAGGCCGGCTTTCACATTGGATGCTAGGAGAATCACCCGTGAATTAGCAATAGGGGGCGTGCAAATAGTTGGCAGAACACTTGCAACCAAAGTAATCGGTTGGCAAAGAATCGGGCTGGCAATTCCGGGATGGGAAACCCCAATTTTGTTGTCGGAAGCACAAGCCAACCTCTACTGCGCCGTTCCCTGAGCCCAATAGCTGCTTCGAGCCAGCACGGCGCCGGCCCCACCCTCGCGCAGACGCACGCGAAGCCGGTGCAGCCCAGGATGTGGATTCTTCGGCTCAATGCTGAGCAAATAGCGGCTGTGCAAGTGGTTGGTAAAGTCGATCATCCGCGCTTCAAATTTCTTGCGAGTGGTGAACAATTCATATTCGCCGCCAGTCATCGCGGCGATTGCCTCGGGCACATTCTGCCGCATGGCTTGTCGCGCACGATACAGCAGGTCCATGAAGTCGACCCCGTTATGCATCTCTGCCATATTATTGCCGCGCCCGGTGTCGAGGATGTTGGAAAGCGCCGGCGAAAACGCAAGCGCGTAGATCACCGTATTGCTTTGTCCTATCTCAGCCACAACCTCGTCGACCTTAGCCTCTTTACTCCCGTGGTCGCGCGTCTCGCTAATCAACAACAACACCCGCTGCCGCTCCTTGGGACACTTCTCCAACAATTTAATGGAATAGTCAACCGCATCAAGGATTGCCGCGCCACCATCGCCAGGCCGCAGTTCCTGAAGGTCCTGTGCCACGAGTTCTGCGTTTGCGGTGAAGTCATGTATAGCATGTACTTGGCTATCGAACTCAACCGTTGCAACTGTTGCGAGCCCCTCGCTGACAATCGGCTCCAGCATGGAGTTCAAACGCTGAATTCGAGAGAACTCATAACTGGCGCGGCGTCCGTTTTGAATGGCAATCACCAGAGAAATCGGCTGCCCTTCCGGCGACTCGTCCAGTCGAAGCGCTTGTTCCACGCCATCGTCTTCGACGACGAAGTCTTTCGCAGTGAGACCATAAACGATCCCGCTGCCGTCTTTCACCATTGTAGGAATGAAGACCAGATTGGACTGACTTCGGAGAGTCGTTTCCTGAGGAATGGCACTACTGAGCAGCATCATTGGCAGGATGCAGACGACCGCGCGGGCCAGCCTATCCCGCCTTGCGAGTCTCGCCCAGTGCTTCATCCAGCGCATTTACCAATAGATGCGCGCGCTTCTGGTAATCGGTTGCCCCACTGTCCTGCTTTCGTTTCAAAAGATGATACTCATCGGCAATATTCAACGCCGCCAGCACCGCTAGCCGCACCGTGTCGATGGTGTTCGTGGCTTCGGCGACCGCCCGCATCTTGGAGTCGACGTACTCCGCCAACTTCAGAATATATTCTGGATCCGAGCCTCGCAAATTGTAGGCCTGGTCAAAGATTTCCACTCGTACGCTGCTGTTCTGCGCGTCCTTCAATGTCGAATCCTTTGTAGCGGTAGCCATAACGTTTACCTTATCGCTAGAAACCAGGTCGGAGCTCTGAAAACCGGGTTCTAACTTGCCTGTTCCTCTGCGACGGATTCAATCTGTTCGAGCATCTTCTCAACTCGCCCGCGAATCTCTTCCCGCTCTTTCCGCAATTGCACAGCTTCCCGCTTGAGCGCAACCAGTTGTTCCTCGCGCTCTTCCAACTGCTGCCGCAAGCGCTGCGCATCGCGTTCGGCCGCAGCCTGGCCCTGTTTTGCTGCCCGATACATTTCAATAGTGCGATAAATTTTCTCTTCCAGCGTTTGAAAATCATCCGCCGGAACCAGCTTCGGTACCTGCTCTAAAGCGTTCGACGCCATAATGTATTTTTCCTGGGGTTAGTTTGAAACTTTTCCGCAGTATACTCCACCGGCCTGTGAATCGAATGGCCGATGGTGCTGTAACACCGATTGAATTTCAATCAGGGACACGAAGGGGCTCGAAGGACCGATGGAATGGATTTAAATATCCTACGTTTATTTCCACGCCGCGGGGCCCGCGGATTATAATTCCGCGCATGAAAACTCTCAATCTCGGCCTAGCCACTCTACTCGTCGTAATGGTCGCACGCCCCAGCGCCGCCAAAACCAAAGTCCACTTAGAGGACGCAAAAGGTCAAGCGATTGGAAGCATCGATTTATCGCAACACGGGTCGGGCATTACCCTCAGCCTTCATCTTGTCAACCTGCCGCCGGGCGAGCACGCCATACACTTCCATCAGAACCCGAAATGCGATGCGCCTGACTTCAAATCGGCTGGCGCGCACTTCAATCCTGAAGGCAAGAAGCACGGCTTCGACAATCCTGAAGGTCACCACGCCGGAGATATCAAGAATTTCGACGTCGACGGAAAGGGCAACTCCAATGCAACCCTCCAGGATCCAGACGTAACTCTCGGCGAGGGCGCGAACTCACTCTTCAGCAATGGCGGCACGGCGATCATCATTCACGCTAAAGCAGATGACTACAAGACCGATCCCTCCGGCAACTCCGGCGACCGCATCGCCTGCGGGGTGGTCACGAAGTAAAGGGGCGAGAAATTAAGTTTTGCGCGCTCGCAGCTTCTCGAACTTCTTTGCCGCTGCGTCCAGCGTCTCCAATTTCTTGCAGAAGGCAAATCGCACTTGCTGCGCCCCATCGCGTGGATTCCGATAAAAACTCGAGCCAGGCACAGCCGCCACTCCAATCTCCTTCACAAGATATTTCGTAAACTCCACATCATCCCCAAAGCCAAACGCCGAAATATCGGTCATCACGTAATAAGCCCCGCGCGGACGAAAACATTTGAATCCTGCCGCATCCAGCGCCGGGATCAAATGATCACGCCGCACCTGATATCCTTCCGCCAGCTTGGCGTAATATTCCGCCGGCAGGCTCAATGCGGCCGCGCCCGCCTCCTGCAGCGGCGCCGGTGCTCCCACTGTCAAGAAATCATGTACCTTGCGGATCGCATTCGTGACCTTCTCCGGCGCAACCGCCCAGCCCACGCGCCATCCGGTAACGCTGTAAGTCTTCGACATCCCGTTGATGGTCACTGTGCGCTCCCGCATTCCCTCCAGCGACGCGATCGAAATGTGCTGGGTCCCTTCATACAAAATGTGTTCGTAAATCTCATCGGTAATTGCGAGTACATCGAACTCCAGGCACAGGTCGCGAATCAACTCGAGTTCCGCTCGCGTGAAAACCTTTCCGGTAGGATTGTTTGGCGTATTGAGTATGATGGCCTTCGTGCGCTTGTGGAACGCCGCCCGCAATTCCTTTTCGTCGAACGTCCACTCGCTTGCGTCGCTCGTGGGCGGATGCAGCTTCACAAAGCGCGGGCGCGCTCCGCTCAAAACCGAGTCCGGCCCGTAGTTTTCATAGAACGGTTCGAAGATCACCACCTCATCGCCTGCATTGCACACGGCGAGCAACGTCGAGATCATGGCCTCCGTTGAGCCGCAACAAACCGTGATCTCTTTTTCCGGATCGACCGCAATCCCTTGCCAGATACCCATCTGCCGCGCAATCGCGTTCCGCAGAGTTTTTGCGCCCCAGGTGATTGCATATTGGTTCACATCGCTATCGATTGCCGCGCGCGCCGCCTGCTTGATCTCGGCCGGCGCCGCGAAATCCGGAAACCCCTGCGCCAGATTCACCGCTCCATAAAGCATCGCCTGCCGAGTCATCTCCCGGATCACCGATTCGGTAAATTGCGAAACCTTGTCGCTGAGAAAATGTTTCTTGGAAGTCGAAAAGGTAGAAATAACGTCCGCCATAGCTGGCAGATTAGCACAGCAAAAAAATTGTTGATTAATGATGGATCGGGAATCGGGCCAGTCGAAAGGGTCTTCAATCACCAATCGTCAATCGTCCATCAACGATTTGTTTACGCCCGCTGCACTCCACCCAACTCTTGTAGAGCCTTAACAATCGCACCCGACCATTCCGCAATCTGCTCGTCCCTCAGCGTCCCCTCATCCGACTGCAACCGCGCTCGCAACAGAATCGAATACTTGCCGGCTGCAATTGAGCCGCCGCGAAAGATCTCCACCGGTGTGAATTCACGCAGCCCGTGCAATCCGAGCTCCATCACCGAACGCCGCATCGCCGCAAACTCCACTTCATCCGAAAAAACGAAAGAGAAATCCCGCTCCACCGCTGGATATTTCGCGAGCGGCGTGAATCTCACCGTCCGCAAGCCGCTCAAATGCAATTGCTCGAGATCGATTTCCGCCAGAAAAACATCCTGCCGCAGCTTCCTCGCTACCCTAATGTCTTCAGAAATCTGCCCAAACTGCGCCACGGACTTCCCATCCATCAGGGCCCGAGCCGACCTTCCAGGGTGAAAATAATCCGCCGTGTCACGGTCGAAGCTTAATTCGTTGCAGGCGAAGGCCGCCAGCAGGTTCTCCAAGTCGCCCTTGAAGCATCGGAATGCTTCCGACGCTGCTGCATGTTCACCCTTGCTCACATCCAGCGCGCCGTATGCCGGCAGCGATTGCTTCACCGCGGCCCGTGTCGCCCCCAGGCACAATCGCGAGGGCTCAACCCGCTCCCCGTCCCGCATTTCGTAGACCCGGCCCATCTCGAACAGCCGCACATTTTCGCAGTCACGATTGAGATTCCAAGCCAGCATATCGAGCATGGCCGGAACCATCGAAGTCCGCATTACGGACGCTTCTTCGCTCAGCGGATTTTCCAGCTCCAATACTTTTGCGGAAGAAAACGCTTCCGCGTCGGCGTGAGAAATAAACGTCAGCGAAATCGCCTCGTTGTATCCCAGCGCCAAAGCGCGCTGCCGCACAGTGGCGTCCATGGCGGCGTTCGGCGGCTCCGATACTGCTCCACTGTAAGCTGGCAAAGTATTTTCAAACTGGTCGTAACCATGCAGCCGGGCAATTTCTTCGATCACATCGATCTCGCGTTCCACATCCAGCCGCCAGCTCGGAATGTAAATCTGAGATTCCGCATCCCGCTGGCCGAGTGGAACCACAGTGAAGCCAAGCAATTTTAAGATGCGGAAGATCTGCGCGGTAGTCACATTGCCGCCGAGGATGCGGTGTACCTCGGAAAGCCGCAGGACGATCGGAGCCTGGTCGATCTGCCTCGAAACGACATCGATCGCATTTCCGATCAGTTTTCCGCCGCCCGATTGCAGAATCAGCGCCGCCACAAGATCGCACGACAAAATCGTAGACTCGAAATCAGCGCCGCGCTCGAAGCGATGCGATGCATCGGTATGGATCCCGTGCCACCGCGATATCCTTCGCACCGTCGCCGGATCCCACCATGCCGACTCGATCAAAATATTTCGCGTCTTGTCGGTGATCATGGTGTCGAAGCCGCCCATCACCCCGGCGAGTCCGACGGGCCTTTTCGCATCCGCGACAACCAAATCGTCCGATGTCAGCGTGCGCTCCACACCATCCAGCGTTTTCAGCTTCTCGCCTTTTTTGGCTTTTCGAATGGTGAGGCGGCCACCTTCGAGCAAGTCCATATCGAACACATGCGTCGGCTTACCCATCTCCCACAGGGCGTAATTGGTTGCGTCGACCGCATTGCTGATTGGCCGCTGACCGAGCA
>JBAVZU010000191.1:0-16484 GCA_049588915.1 Candidatus Sulfotelmatobacter sp. | reverse complement strand
GGTTTCACAGAGTCATTTCGCGACGAAGCTTCAGCGCCACCGAGATAGCGGGCCACTTCTTCGAGCGGCCTTTGTGTAGCTGAGAGACCAATGCGTTGGATCGGACGGCCCACTAAATGTTGCAGCCGCTCCATGGAGAGAGCGAGATGCGAGCCGCGTTTGCCTGGAACCAAAGCATGGATCTCATCAATAACTACTACTTCGATGGACCTGAGCACTTCGCGCGCGTTCGACGTAAGCAACAGGTAGAGCGACTCGGGAGTGGTAATAAGAATGTCGGAAGGAGTTCGGGCGAATCGGGCTCGCTCGGCCTGGGGAGTGTCGCCCGTCCGAATGGAAATCGAAGGCTCGTGGAACTGCTCGCCGAGTCGCTGGGCCGCCTGCGCGATGCCAACCAGCGGAGCTCGCAAATTGCGTTCCACATCCACCGCTAGCGCTTTGATCGGAGAGACGTAGAGAACGCGGCATCGCTTCTGGGGCTCAGGAGTTGCCGAAAACATGATGCGATTGATGCACCACAAGAATGCGGCCAAAGTCTTGCCCGTGCCCGTGGGTGCAAGGATTAGAGTTGATTCCCCGCGGGCAATTGGAGGCCAGCCCTCGCTTTGCGGGCGCGTTGGCGACGCAAAGACAGCTTCAAACCACTGACGAACAGCGGGATGAAAAATGTGTAGTGGATCCTGCGAAAAGATAGCAGCCGCGGGTTGGTTGTTCTTTGCCAAAGCTGACTGATAAGGCACGCTTTCTCAATCAGTTTGGATGCATTCCCGGTGGATCGGGTCGCTGCCTTCAGGCCTGAAATCGAGTTGGCAGGCTCATGAGCATTGGCCTATTATCTCTTCGGAATTCGAGCTCGGAATTCGGGCTTTGAGTGCGCCCTTTTTTCGGCTCGCGGACTTAACCCGTCCTGTTATCTTGAGACCTTTGCCTCTTCCACAGTTTGTCCATGAAAATGGCGCTCATAATCCAGCAGCCAAATGACAAACGCGACCCCGACCATCGGCAGAATCAGCCAAGCCTTTATCGTGCCGAAGTCGGCTAAGATGGTTGCGCCTCCGATGATCGCCAGTACGTTGCGGAGAGAATCAAGTGCAGCTTCCCGATGGAGACTCTTAGCCCAGGCTACGCCAGTTTTCAAGATGCTCATGAGGTTCTCCCACCGCTGTTTCTGTTTTGATGAGCGTTTCGCAAACCAGGGCTCGGCGGCAAAGTTACGTTTCGAAATGCGACAGTCTAGCACCCTAGAACCCCTCGCCGAAGGATTAGTTGTGCGAGTTCCCACCCATACAGGAGGTAAGAAAGTTTGAGGGGATTCCCTGGCTCCTAATGTGTATCCTCTAGCACGCTCGTGCTATTCCCAGTCGTCCAGGAAACGTCTATGTTCTCGTTGGACGGCTTTCGGGGGAGGGCTGGTCTAACGAGCGTCCTGGGACTCTTTAACGGGTCAGGGCGCTTTCGTTTTTGCAGCGGACAATTTTAAAAGAACGTGTTCTAACCGGCTGCGCTATCATCTTTCCTTGCCGCCGATCTCTGCCGGAAATGCATGCAGCCTTGCCAGCGACACTTTCAGCATCGGGGATAACGCCTGTGCGATTCATCGACCGCGAAGAAGTCGCACGACGGTTGACCTACGATGTCTGCATTCCCATCGTTCGCAATGCGATGATCGCATTCTCTCACGGTGAAACTAAACAACTTCTGCGATCAATCCTTCCGCTCTCCGAGGGCCGACTCATGGGTGTGATGCCCGGTGCGATGGGGGAGCAAGGGCCTTTCGGGGCGAAGCTGATCAGCGTCTTCCAAGGCAATTTCGCTCTAGGAAAACCATCGCACCAGGGACTTGTCATCTTATTCGATCCTGATACCGGCGCGCCGGTTTGCGTCGTCCATGCGGGTGGGATTACGGCCATCCGCACGGCTGCTGCCAGTGCTGTAGCCACGGACGCATTGGCGCGCCAAGGCGCTCGACACTTAGCGATTCTGGGCTATGGCGAACAGGCCGCCACGCACGCGCGGGCGATCAGCAAAGTGCGCCACCTTGAGGCGATCTCCATATGGGGACGTTCACCCGAACGCGCCCGCGCCTTTGCCGAGCGGATGCAGGCCGAGCTTACCACTCCGGTCGCCGCCGCTATAAGCGTTGAAGACGCGGTGTCCCAGGCCGACATTATCTGCACCGTCACAGCGGCTTCCGAGCCAATCTTGAAGGGCGAATGGGTGCGCCCCGGTACTCACTTGAATCTCGTGGGCTCAGGCCTGGCGCGGCCAGTGGAAGTCGACAACGATTTAGTTGTTCGCTCGCGTTTCATTGCCGACAGCCGCGAGGGTGTTCTGAACCAAGGAGCCGAATTTCTCCGCGCCAAGGCGGCAGGCTTGATCGGCGACGATCACATCGTTGGCGAGATTGGCCAGGTGTTGGCGGGCGATATCGAAGGCCGCCGCTCGCCCGAAGAAATCACCGCTTACAAATCTCTCGGCCACATTGTCCAGGATTTAGCCTGCGCTTGGGTACTCTATTCCACGCCCGAGAAGCCATCTTAACCCTCCTGCTGCAGCGGCGCTCACAATGCACGCGGCCTCGTATTCGTAGTAAATTAAACACGCATGCCTGCAGAGAAAATCATGGTGGTGGATGATGAGCGCCTGGTCCGCTGGTCGCTGCGCCAGAAGTGCGAGGAATGGGGCTATCGCGTGCTGGAGGCCGATGCCGGCGAACCTGCCCTCAAGCTTGCCCAGCATGAATCGCCTGATCTGGTTCTGCTCGACGTACGCATGCCGGACCTCACCGGCATCGAAGTGCTCGATCAGCTCAAGAAAAATGGCGATGCCCGAGCCGTCATCATGATCACGGCCGATCCGCAACTTGACGATGTCAAAGCCGCGCTCAAACTCGGCGCCTATGACTTCGTGGGCAAGCCCGTAGATTTTGATGAGCTGCACATTACCATCAAGAATGCCCTCGAAGCCACTAGCCTCCGCACCGAAGTCCAGACCTTACGAAGCGAGCTCCGTCGCGGGGCCGGTTATGAGAGCGTAGTCGGAGTGTCCTCCAAGATGACGGAGCTGATGAATTTTGTCCGCAAGGTAGCGGCCAGTGAGGCTACGACCATCCTCATCCAGGGAGAAAGCGGCACCGGCAAAGACCTGATCGCCAAGGCCATCCACTACGAAAGTTCGCGCCAGCAGAAACCTTTCGTCGCTATTAACTGTTCCGCAATTCCTGAAACTTTGATGGAAGCCGAACTCTTTGGTCACGAGAAAGGCGCATTCACTGACGCGAAGCAGATGAAGAAGGGCCTTTTCGAAGCGGCCGATGGCGGTACGCTCTTTCTCGACGAAATCGGCGAACTTTCTCCGCTGCTGCAAGCCAAGCTTTTGCGTGTGCTCGAGGATCAGCTCATTCGCCGCGTCGGCGGCATCCGTGACATCCAGGTGGATGTGCGCGTGATTGCCGCTTCCAACCGCGATCTGGAAAAAGCCGTTCGCGAAGGGCAGTTCCGGCAGGACCTCTATTACCGCCTGGCTATCATCGCAATATTCATCCCGCCATTACGCGAGAGAAAAGAAGACATCATGCCCTTGGTGGATTTCTTCATCGATCTCTACAACCGGAGATTCAGGAAGTCGATTCGGGGAATAACCGACGAAACCCGGCGACTGATTCAGGGGCACAACTGGCCGGGCAATGTTCGCGAACTAAAGAACACCATTGAGCGCGGCATGATTCTCGAAGATGAGCCGCTCCTGCGGCCCTTGTATCTTCCATTTTCCGTCGGCGAATCGGGCGGACGCACCGTCTTCGAACGAACTTCCCCGGCTGACGGCGGACAAACTTTGCCCAACGGCCGCATGCTGCCACGCCTTTATATTCCGGAAGGTGGAACGTCGTTGGAAGAAGTGGAGCATGCCATGGTCGAGCTGGCCATGCGCCAGTCCAACGGCAACCAGACCCATGCCGCCAAGCTCCTCGACATCAGTCGCGACGCCCTGCGCTACAAGCTGAAGAAATTCGGTCTGATTCGTGGAGACGAAGAAGGCGCGCAGGCCGCCGTGGGCGAAGAGCAATAGACCGCCGAGTGGAATCGGTGAGATTAAGTCAGCCGATGTTTTCCTGTTAACCCCCTGCATCAAGTTGTCAAGCGGTTAGAAGCTGATCTTCAGGATCTGGCCGTTATTGCCCACGAACCATCCAGCCGTCGGATTGGCGAAAGCGACCGCCCAGTAACCGCTAACCTGGGGCAGTCCAAACCAGGTGCGACCTTCATCGGGAGTCCACGCCGCCGCTCCAGAGTCGAAATTGGGCTGGGTCTCGGCCGTGACCACGACGGTACGGTCATAATCGTGGTCCCATTCATGACCCCAGTCGCTCTCTCGGAAATCTTCATGGAAGTAGTCATGGCGAATGCCGCGTGCATAGGCAAGGCAGAAAATGGCTCCCCCGACGGGAGGGGTGTTGGTGAGAGTCCAGGTTTGGCCACCATCGTTAGACGTTGCCGCTTGGGGGTTCGCGTTTGTGGATAAGTCGCCACCGCCTACTATGCCATTCCAGGGGTCGCGAAAAGCCACCGAGAAGCCGCCCGCGGTGGGCGAACTCGTGAGCGGAGTGTCATACGCGTTCCAGGTGTCGCCTCCGTCTCTGGTGGCTAAGATTCTAGCGATGGTAGAGCCGCCAGTCGTTATCCAGGCGTTTCTTCGTCCCTCGGTCGCAATGCAAGTTCCACTCGAGGAAAATGAGGCTTCTCCCGGCAACGCCGGCGGCATGTTGGCGGCGATTGAGTACCAGGTCATTCCATCGGTTGTGCGAATATCGGGAAAGACTCCGTTCACGGAATCGCTATGCGTGATGCCACGATTCGGCGTCCAGAACGCGAAGCAATCATAAAATGCATTCATCGTCTCATTGGTGAACTGGAGATTCCAAGTTGCGCCACCGTCTTCGGTTTTGTAGATCCGAAAATCCGTTGTGTTATTTCCAATCGACATCAAATAAGCGATCTTATCGCTGACCCCCTGCACGTCCCGAAATTGCAGGCTTTCAGTGCCCGGTACGACACCGGCTTTCCACGTCTCCCCGCCGTCCGTCGTGACCACATACGTACCGCCAGTTCCTGCTGCCCAAACCACACGGGAATTTACGGGACTAACGGCAATCAGAAGTTGCGTTGTGCCGCTGTTCTGCGGAGTGAGTCTGGGTTGATGAATCTTCCAAAGATCTTGCGCAGAACCGATAGTTGCGGAGGCAGTAATCAGAAAAACAATCAGCGAACGCTTCAACATGAGAATCCTCCCAGGTGTGGTCGTCGTGGCGTGAGAAGTATAGGAACGTTGCAGAGGGACTGTCAAACCGGCAGACTCATTGCCGAAGTCTCAGTCAGGCAATACCTGACCGCGCGTTTCCATCCCGAATGGAATGACCAACAGCCCAATTCCGAAGGCAATTGCGGTAAAAGCAACCGGCTTGCCGAGGGTTCCCATTCGGCTGACCAGAGCCCCAACTCCAAAGTTGACTCCGGCGGCGATGAATCGTCCAAACGAAGTGGTGAAGGCAAACGCGGTGGCGCGCACTGTGGTTCCATACTGCTCCGGCAGCCAAAGGCTGAAAATAGCGAAGTTCCCGCCGAAAAAGCCCAAGAAAAAAAGCACCGCGATGAACGGACGAAGTCCTTCAGTCAGGTAGAATGCCCAGCCAAAGCTAAGCAGAATGCAAGCCGCCATCCCGAAATAGTAAAGAGCCAACGTCCGCTTGCGGCCAAAACGTTCGGCCAGCGTGGGCACGACGAGGCATCCCAGGATTGTCCCGAGTGACAGCAGGCCCATACCGAAGGATGACATGCGTACGGCCTGCGGTTGAGGCATGCCGGCACGCTTTGCCAGGGTGATGATTGCCGTCGGAGCGTAGACAGCTGCCGCCCAAAGGCCGCAGATGGCCGATGCCAACAGAACTGTGTTCACCAGAGTACGCTGGGTGTAGGGTGGACTGAAGATTCGGCGCAAAGAGGAAATTCCACCGGCAGCTTTTACCTTGATTTTCTTTTGCCAACGTTCCGGTTCTTTTACCCGAAACAAAATCATGAAGGCCACAATGACAGGCGTTAGCCCGCACCAGAACATGGCGCGCCAGCCATAGCGCGGAGCGACAGTGTAATTGAGGGCGGAAGCCAGAAAGAAGCCCGCATAATAACCAGTCTGCAGATATCCGGCGCCCATCTTACGACGGTCTTCCGGCCACGCTTCTGCGACATAGGTTCCGGCCAGCGCCCACTCCCCGCCAATCCCTATGCCCGCCAACAAGCGGAACAATCCCAACTGCCACACCGTCTGCGATAGTGCGGCGGCTCCGGTGAAAATTGCATAAACAAAGATGGTCGCAGCCAGCACCCGGCTGCGGCCAAACCTGTCGGCAATCGGCCCCCAGATCAACGAGAGTCCCCATCCCAAAAGAAAAAGCGCAAACAGTGTCGATCCGGCAAATCCTACGTTCGCGGGAGTAGCTTTGAGCCCGGACTTCGGAAGAAGTTCTGTGAGTGCAGGGCTGAGGACCAGTGCGTAGATTACCGAATCCATGCCGTCCAACGTCCAACCCGTCCACGCACCCCAGAATCCGGTGATTTGTTGGCGTGAGAGCTTGGTGTGGACTACTGAAACTGTTGGCGTCAGTCTTTTAGCCGCCATTGCGCCCATCCTGAATGTGGGGAGGAGCATAACATGCGCGTCAAGGCAAATCAGGCGAGTTAGGCGACAGAATTGGTGTTGGCACTCTGAAAGAGCGCTGCCAAAGCGGGCTTCATTAGCTTCCCCATGGCATTGCGGAAGGTGATTGGTGCGGCTCGTCACACTAGAATTTGCGTCGTATGCTCCGCACTGTCTATTGCATCCGGTTTCAATCACCCGTAGCTTTAGCCTATTGCGAGATGGTGCCGGCAATCGCCGAGTTAGGCGTTTGCAAGTGGAACAACCGTTGCAATGCAGTGGTCATCTGTTCCTGCTCCACTTTCTCTGGAAGTTCCTTGAGTTCACGGGCCAGGGACCCTGCAATCCTCTGCGTCATTCGGGACATGACTGCGTTTAACATTTCGTCCTGGTCCTTGGAAAAGGGCCCGCACTCCTGTCGGAAGGAATCCAATTCTTGCCGGCAAATTTCGTCCAGCCGCTGGCGCAATGCGACGATGGTCGGGACTACCCGCTCCGCCATCAGCTTACGGCGGAAACCTTGCGCCTCGGACTGCAAAATCTTTTGTGCGTCGGCGGCGGCCACCTCACGCTCGCCTGCATTGTGGTCGACCACGCTTTCCAGATCGTCCAGGTCATAGAGGAAAACCCCTTCGACCTTTCTCACCGAGGCATCGATATCACGCGGCATTGCGATATCAACAATTACCAAAGGTTTGTCGCGCCGACCACGCACCATGTTCTGCGCTTCCTCGCGGCTGAGAATCGTGTGCGGACAAGAAGTCGAACTGATAATGATGTCGGCCTCCGCCATGTGTTGCCAGCGTTCTTCGAAGGGGATGGCAGTCCCACCCAGCTTGTTTGCCAGCTCCGTGGCATGCTCCAGAGTGCGATTGATAACGCAGACGGAAGCGGCGCCCTGGTTCAACAATCCTCGTGCGGAAAGCTCGCTCATCTTGCCCGCACCCAACAAAAGCACTTTCTTGTTTTCTAGCCCGCCGAAAATTTGCCGCGTCAGTTCCACTGCGGCATAAGGAATGGATACGGCCGCATTGCCGATCGCCGTTTCTGTGCGCACACGCTTTGAGACCGTCAGCGCCTTCTGCATCACGGCATCGAGAAATCGTGCGGTGGTCCCGACCTTCTGCGCCTGCTGCCACGCCTGCTTCACTTGCGATACAACCTGCGGCTCGCCCACCACCATCGAGTCGAGGCTGGAGGCCACTCGAAAAATGTGCAACAGGGCAGCCTCGTCGAGCAAGCGGTAGAAATGCTTCCACTCGCACAGCATCAGTCCATATTCGGCGCCCAGAAAGCGCATCACCGAATTCGCCGCCAACGTGACATCGTTGACCCACAATTGAAACTCGGTGCGATTACAGGTAGCCAGGACAATTACTTCCTCAATGCCTTCTGCCCGTGACAGTTGCACCAGTGCTTCGTAACGCCGGCTCTCGCTGATCCAGAAGCGTTCCCGTACGGCAACTGGCGCCGTACGGTAGTTCAGGCCGACTACCATGAGAGAAGGTTCCACGTCATGACTCCTGTGCCAGCCTTAGGAAAAGCATTTCTGGCACCAAAGCCCAAGCTTCCGTGTGAGCGTGGATGATGCTTGTTTTCAGCGAGTTAGTAGAGGACGGATAGGAACTAAGTGAAGGACTGGAAGCGACTTAGCGGGATATCACGCTGGTTCCGGTGTCTTTTGGCTCGAAAAGGGAGGATCGCACCATGGAGGCACAGAGACACTAGGCAAAACATGCGAAGAACTCCCTCGGGGGAGGGCCAGTTAAGCGAGATTTCCTGCGCCGTTGTCTCTGTGTCTCGGTCCGGCGTGGTGAAATCACGTCCATGCTTACCGTATCACTTCTGCAGGTACAATTTCCTTTTTCTTGTGCACCTTAGTACGTGGCTCGTACACGCAGAATGGTTCTTCGTCCAAATAATTTCCAGTGACCGCGAACGCTCTAGCTCGGCACCCCATGCAGACATTGCGGAACTCGCAACAACCGCATTTTCCCCGGAGGTTATTCGTATCCCGCAGTTGATTGAAAACCAGCGAGTTTTCCCAAATGTCGGCAAACGCCTGCGTCTTCAGATCTCCGGCCAAGGCTGGCAAGTATCCGCAAGGATAAACTTCTCCCTGATGAGAAATGAAACATACCGCGGTTCCTGCTAAACATCCTTTTGTCATCGCGTTCATATCGGACGGATGAGTTCCAGGATGTCCCACAGCCTTGCCGATGCCATGGGGTTTCAACTCGATCCCGGTCGAGCCGGGCATTGTCATATCAGTGGGGCCAATGTGAGACGAGTCAGTTTGCGATAAACCAGCTTGTGACGAGCCAGCGTGTGACGATCCGTTGTCTGGCAGTTCCCGCGACATTTCAGTCGCCAGATGCACCGCTTCGGCCGCAGCCACCGAGCGATGCTCCGCCACTCGCCGTTGACGAACCACCCGGAAGTAATGCGGCGCGCAGGTCGCTTTCAACTCGATGCCGCCTTCCAACGAGCGATCATAGAACCAGTTCAGCATTCGCTCATATTCTTCCGGGGGAACCATTTGCTCGGATGCGATATCCACCCCGCAACCGACCGGTACCAACAGGAATGTGTGCAGCGCGTCGGCACCCAGCAATTTCGCCAATGCCAGCACGTCTGGAAGTTGATGAGCATTGTGACGGGCTATGGTGGTATTGATCTGCACCGACATGCCCAGTGTCTTCAGATTGCGGAATCCGGTAATCGCGGCGTCAAATGCCCCGGGAATTCCGCGGAACGTATCATGCGTAGCCACATCGGCGCCATCCAGGCTGATGGCCACGCGCTTCACCCCGCTATCGACAATCTTCTGCGCGACGGATTTCGTTACCAGCGTCCCATTCGTGGCCAGCGCCACGCGCAGTCCTTTATCTGTGCCGTAACGAGCCAACTGGAAAATGTCGGAACGAAACAGCGGTTCGCCGCCGCTGAGTACGAGTATGGGCGAGGATACTTCCGCGATCTGATCGATGATGTCGCATGCCGCTTGTGTCGACAGGTCTGACGGGGAACTCAGCTCCGTAGCGCTGGCCCGGCAATGGATGCAGCGCAGATTGCACCCTTTGGTCAGCTCCCAGAAGATCAATCGCGGTTTTTGCGTGGTCGGGTGCGAATGCTGGCCGTTGCCAGCTGAAACTGAAGTTAGCATTTCAGATTGCCTCCCCATAAGGCCTTGCGGCAGATCTCCCTTTTCGGGGCAACTATAAGAGAGAATGGCGGCAACAGCGGTGATGGTTATCACCAGGAATTGTGATTCCGGTCACGATCAGCAGGGAAGGCCCCTAGGAGTACGATTGCGAAATTCTACTTGGCAGCGCCGATTGCCAACCGCTTCGTATGGTTGCGATAGTCGTTCAACATGCGCAAAGCCCGACGAAGGTGTAGATTCGTGACCACAGCTCTGCCCAATACTCTGAGCCCTTCAATCTGATCTGGTGTTAGATTTCGAGGTATCCTGTCGATCACGCACAGACTTCCCAAGCCCAGACCCTCATCGGTCTGCAATGGCGCGCCGGCATAGAAACGGATGTTTGGGTCAGAGGTAACGAGGGGGTTGTCAGAAAAACGGCCGTCGATCTGTGTATCAGGCACGACGAGCGTTTCCGACTGAAGAATGGTGTAGGCACAGAAAGAGAGATCGCGAGATGTCTCGGTGACTTCAACACCGATTTTCGATTTAAACCACTGCCGCGTTGCATCCACAAGTGACACTAAAGCGATTGGTGTTCCGCAGAGGTGAGCGGCAAATCGAGTGATCGCGTCAAAGTCTTCTTCAACTTCGGTATCGAGAATGCCGTAGCTACGAAGCGCTTCAAGTCTCTCTTGTTCATTGGGAGGAACCGGTGCGTTCATTTTCCCTTACACCTCGTGACGGCTCGCTGGTTACTCCTAGGAGTATAAGCACGCGAGCCGGTCGGCGGGAGGTTACGATGGGCCGTATGCGAAGGTTGGGGATTTAGCTGTTCTTGGATAAAGCCCAGATCGGGCAAATCCGGACCTAATTACCTAATTATGATTGGCGATTTCGCGCAGCGCCGGCGTGTTACGAATCACCAAAGTCGAGCCCTTGGTCTGCAGGATTTGGCGCTTCTTCAACTCAGCAAACAGTCGAGTGACCGTTTCTCGCGACGTTCCAATCATCTGCGCGATCTCCTCATGCGTCAGTCGGAGTTTGAGCCGCGGCTCTACTTTGGTTGCTTCGCCGTTCTTGGAACTCCACTCCAAAAGCAGTTTTGCCAATTTCTCCGCGGCCGAGTGCGACAATCCCAACGATCGTACTTCCTTGCAGGCGTTGTGGTACTTTTCGCTTAACTGCTCCGCTACCTTGAAGCAGGCATCGACATCTTCCTTCAGAAACTGAAGAAAGTCATCGCGCTTGACGAAATTTACCTGGCAGGGATCAATCGTTTCTGCGGTCACTTCGTAAGGTTTTCCCGAAATCGTTGCGCTCAAGCCCAGTACCTCGCCGGCTTCCGCCAGTTTCACGATCATCGTCCGGCCGCTGGGGGAATTAATCGAGAGCTTTACCCCGCCTTTGCACAGCACAAAGATGCCGCGGGGCATCTGCCCCTCCACAAACAGGACTGCCCCTTGGGGATAGGCCGTAGCGAACTTGATGCTTTCGAAGCTCTTCAGAGTACTCGCCGGTAAGTCGCAAAAGATGCGATCGGCGCGCAACTTGCAGGTAATGCAGCTTTCCACAATCTCCATTCCATACGGCGAGAGCATGCGGGCCTCCTGGAGCATCTTCCCTCGATCGCAGACCTGACCCGCGTCAGTCATTGCGGCAGTCCGCGGTCGCAGTCGCTCTTCTCTGCGGCTAGTGTCTTCCCCTATCGAACGATTCGCTGTGCTGCAAGATACATGCTCGTGTGACGTGCCTCACAATTTCATTGCCGCCAGAACCGCTGTGACGCAAATCACATTAGTCTGTGACGTGCCTTGCTGCGCTTCTCTGGCGGATCGTCCATCCTTATGCAGACAACTGGGAAACACTCAAACATACAATCACATTCGTACAGAAGGTGGTCAGTCTTCATGAAGCGCAAATTCAAGACCATGGATGCGAACGAGGCGGTCGCATACGTCGCCTATCGGGTCAACGAAGTTATCGCTATCTATCCGATTACTCCATCCTCCAACATGGGGGAATGGGCGGACGAATGGGCGTCTCAAGGCATCCCCAATATTTGGGGCACCGTACCCCACGTGATCGAGATGCAAAGTGAAGGCGGTGCCGCCGGAGCGGTACACGGCGCATTGCAGACGGGCTCCCTAGCCACTACCTTTACCGCCTCGCAGGGCCTGCTGCTCATGATTCCGAACATGAATAAGATTGCCGGCGAGCTCACGCCAACCGCATTCCATGTTTCGGCACGCACCCTGGCCACCCATGCTCTGTCAATCTTTGGCGATCACTCCGACGTTATGTCCTGCCGCGCAACAGGTTATGCCATGCTAAGCTCCAACTCCGTGCAGGAAGCCATGGACATGGCTCTTATCGCGCACGCCGCAGCTCTGGAGTCGCGCATCCCCTTTATCCATTTTTTTGATGGCTTTCGCACCTCGCACGAAGTTAATAAGATCGAAATGCTTTCGGAAGACGACATGCGCGCGCTCATCAACATGGATCGCGTCTTCGAGCACCGCCAGCGCGCTCTTTCGCCTGATCATCCCGTTTTGCGCGGCACCGCACAAAATCCCGATGTGTTCTTTCAGATGCGCGAGCGTGCGAACTCCTACTACGAGGCCTGTCCGAAGATCGTCCAATCGGTGATGAACAAATTCGCGGATGTTGTAGGCCGCTCGTATCATTTGGTCGATTACGTCGGGGCCCCCGATGCGGAGCGCGTCGTCGTGATAATGGGCTCAGGTGCGGAAGTGGCTCACGAGACGGTCGAACGCTTGAACGCTCAAGGTGAAAAGATTGGACTGCTAAAAGTTCATCTCTATCGTCCCTTCCCCGTAGAAGCGGTTCTCGCAGCTCTGCCAACCAGCGTGCGCAAAATCGCCGTGCTCGATCGCACCAAGGAATCGGGAGCGATTGGCGAACCGCTCTATCTGGATGTGGTGAACTCGCTCCACGAGGGAGTGAAGAATAATCTCAGCCCTCGACAAAATGCGCCGGCTGTCGTCGGCGGCCGTTACGGCCTTTCCTCCAAGGAATTCACGCCCGCAATGGTCAAGGCAGTCTATGACAATCTGAAAGCCGACCAGCCTAAAGATCATTTCACCATCGGCATTCACGATGACGTCAGCCACACCAGCTTGACTTACGATGCAGGATTTTCCATCGAGCCCGATAACGTTGTCCGGGCAATGTTCTATGGTTTGGGAGCGGACGGCACCGTCGGCGCCAACAAAAATTCCATCAAGATTATCGGCGAAAATACTGACAATTACGCGCAAGGCTACTTCGTTTACGATTCAAAAAAATCCGGCGCAGCCACCATCTCTCATCTCCGCTTCGGGCCGCAACCGATCCGATCCAGCTATCTGGTTTCTAGCGCAAATTTCGTCGCCTGCCATCAGTGGATTTTCCTCGAACGCTATGACATGCTCAGCGCCCTCGTCCCCGGCGGAACCTTCCTGCTCAACAGCCCCTTCGGTCCGGACAAAGTCTGGGACCATCTACCCAGGTCAGTGCAGCAGCAACTCATAGCGAAGCGCGCGAAACTCTATGTAATTGACGCCTACCAGGTCGCGCGCGATACCGGCATGGGCAGCCGCATGAATACGATTCTCCAGGTTTGTTTTTTCGCCATCTCTGCAGTTTTGCCGGCGGATCAAGCCGTCGAGGCCATCCGGGAATCAATCCGTCATACGTACGGCCGCAAGGGCGAAGAGATCGTGCAAAAGAACATGAAGGCTGTGGACGAAACGCTGGCCCACTTGTTCGAAGTGAAAGTTCCGTCGGAACTCACCAGCACGATCGAAATACCACCGCCGTTTTCAACATCCGCACCGGAATTTGAGCGCGACGTCCTGGGGACGATCTACGCCGGACGCGGCGATGAGTTGCCGGTCAGCGCCTTTCCCGTCGATGGCACTTTCCCCACCGGAACTGCGAAGTGGGAGAAGCGCAATCTGGCTCTTGAAATTCCCGCATGGGACTCGAAGATCTGCATTCAGTGCGGGAAGTGCGCCATGGTTTGTCCGCATTCCGTCATCCGCATCAAAGTGTACGACTCCAAGGAATTGGAACGCGCTCCCGCCACCTTCAAGTCCACCGAGACCCGCGATAAAGAATGGCAAGGCCTCAAGTACACCATCCAGGTGGCGCCAGAGGACTGCACCGGCTGCGGCATCTGCGTGGAAGTTTGTCCGGTCAAAAATAAAGCGGAAACAAGGTTGAAGGCAATCAACATGGTGCCGCAGCCTCCGCTGCGGGTTCCGGAGCGCGAAAACTGGGATTTCTTCCTTAACATTCCAGAGCTTGACCGCCGCAAGATTAAAGTCGGCAACATCCGCCAGCAGCAAGTGCAGGAGCCGCTTTTCGAGTTCTCCGGCGCCTGTGCCGGTTGCGGTGAAACTCCATATCTCAAGCTGATGTCCCAGTTGTTCGGCGACCGCGCGATTATTGCGAATGCCACAGGATGTTCATCGATCTACGGCGGCAACCTGCCCACAACGCCGTGGACGAAGAATGCGGATGGCCGCGGGCCCGCTTGGTCCAACTCTCTCTTCGAAGACAATGCCGAGTTCGGCCTGGGTTTTCGGCTCTCCGTTGACAAACAGGCCGAGTTCGCGCAGGAACTGGTCAAGCGCTTAGCCGGAACAATCGGCGATGAACTCGCCACAGCCCTTCTCACATCTCCGCAGAAAGATGAAGCGGACATTTATGAGCAGCGCCAGCGCGTGGATCTGCTAAAAGAAAAATTGCATGGCGTGAATTCCGGTGCAAATGCGAACGACGCCAGGCAGTTGCTTTCACTCGCCGACCTGCTGGTCAAGAAAAGTATATGGATCGTTGGCGGAGACGGCTGGGCCTATGACATCGGTTACGGCGGCCTCGATCACGTCCTGGCCAGCGGCCGAAACGTCAACGTTCTGGTGCTTGATACCGAAGTCTACTCCAACACCGGCGGACAGGCGTCCAAATCCACGCCGCGCGCCGCCGTAGCCAAGTTCGCCGCCGGCGGCAAACCTGGTCCGAAGAAAGATCTCGGACTGATCGCCATGAGCTACGGGAACATTTACGTTGCGAGCGTGGCCATGGGCGCGAAGGACGAGCACACGCTCAAAGCCTTCCTCGAGGCCGAGGCGTACAACGGACCCAGCTTGATCATCGCCTACTCGCACTGCATCGCTCACGGAATCGATATGACCACGGCGATGTCGAACCAGAGGGCGGCGGTGGATTCCGGACAGTGGCTGCTCTATCGCTACAACCCGGAGCGAACCGCACAAGGAGAAAACCCCCTGACCCTCGATTCACGTACGCCTACACGTAGAGTGCAGGATTTCATGTCCATGGAAACTCGCTTCAAAATGCTCACCAAGAGTAAGCCGGAAGATGCCAAGCACCTGTGGGCGGAAGCTCAGCACGACGCCACGACCCGATTCCACCTCTATGAATATCTGGCGCAGCGGAAAGGTGATAAAGAACCGGCCAAGGCCGAATCCAATAAATAGGTTTTCATACCAGACGCAGCGATTCTGCGTCTCAACAGGCAACACCATTAATAACTGTGGAGGGGTTAGTGGCTCCCCTTCGCTTGCTCTGGAGCAATCATGATCGATCTCACAACAAACTATCTTGGTTTACGGTTGCGTACTCCTCTCCTGGCTTCCGCTTCTCCGCTGTCCCAGGAAATTGACGGTATTCGCCGCCTTGAGGATGCCGGAGCCTCTGCCGTTGTTTTGTATTCGCTGTTCGAAGAGCAGTTACGGCAAGAAAGCTTCGAACTGGATTACCATCTTTCCGAGGGGACAGACAGTTTCGCCGAAGCTTCCAGCTTTTTTCCCCAGCCCGAAGAATTTCACCTGGGGCCTGAGGGATATCTGAATCACATCTATCGAGCCAAGAGAGCAGTCTGCATGCCGGTTATCGCCAGCCTCAATGGCAGCACCGTTGGCGGCTGGACAAACTACGCCAAGCTCATTGAGCAGGCGGGAGCTGACGCTTTGGAATGCAACATCTATTCGATCATCACCGATCCTGAGCTTACTTCCAGTGCGGTGGAACAAGAGTACATCGACATTCTAAGAGCAGTAAAATCTGTCGTGAAGATTCCCGTTGCCCTGAAGATCAGCCCGTTCTTCAGCAACATGGCCAATATGGCGAAGCGATTGGACGAAGCCGGCGCCGATGCGCTTGTACTGTTCAATCGTTTCTATCAGCCCGATATTAACCTCGATGAACTTGAAATCCAGCCCAATGTGTTGCTCAGTGGACCCCAGGCCTTGCGCCTTCCTTTAACCTGGATCGGTATTCTTTTCGGTCGCATCCGAGCCAATCTGGCAGCCACCAGCGGAGTGCATGGTCCACTGGATGTCATCAAGCTCCTCATGGTCGGCGCGGACGTCACCATGCTTTGCTCGACATTATTGAAAAACGGCATCGCCCATCTGGGTGATATCGAAGCGGGAGTCATGGAGTGGCTGGAGAAACACGAGTACGAATCTGTTCAGCAGATGAAGGGCAGCATGAGTCAGTTGCGCTGCGCGAACCCCTCAGCATTTGAGCGTGCTCAATATATGAAGGCGGTCAAGAGCATCGAGCACGTAGGCGTAATCAATCGTGAGGTCTGGAAAACTCTTAACAACTAGAAATG
>JBAVZU010000190.1:0-2785 GCA_049588915.1 Candidatus Sulfotelmatobacter sp. | reverse complement strand
TGAGATAACTGCGCACGTCATGCGAGAGGGTCGATTACAAGAAGCATCTGCGGGTGAGCTCCGGCAGAGTCTCGATGTCGAGACCGAAGAAATCTTCACCGACAACGGTACGCGGATCCGGCTTCATTCGGGTGTGCGCCTGGGACTGTACGGTGACCGCCAGAACAACTCTGCCCCGACCCAAACAAACTCGCCAACGATGCGCCTGTTTCGGTACGGCGAGCGTCTCCGCTTTCCCGTCAAGCTAAAGCTGCCCCGCAATTTCCGTAATTCGGGAGCTTTCGATTATGAGGGTTATCTGGCCGCGAACGGAATCGCCGCCCTCGGATCGGTTAAAGCTGAAGACGTGCAACTGCTTGCAGGCTTTGCGGGAAGTCGCATAGAGCTCTGGCGGACCCGCGTTCACGGCAGCATCCTCGCCAAAGTCCACGCCCTTTGGCCCGCGCCCCAGGCCGCTCTCGTCGATGCCATGGTCATCGGCGAAGAGGCCTTCATCGACCGCGATACCCGTGTCGATTTTCAACGCTCCGGAACTTATCACGTCCTGGTGGTTTCCGGGATGAACGTCACCATCCTTGCATTCGTAGTTTTCTGGACGCTGCGCCGCGCGCGCATCGGAGAAATTTCTGCCAGCTTGTTCACGATCGTGTTTTGCGTTGCCTATGCCTTCCTAACCGAAGTCGGTGCCCCGGTGTGGCGAGCCACGCTGATGTGTGCCATTTTTCTGGTCACGCGCCTGCTCTACCGCGACCGGTGTATGGTCAATGCACTGGGCGCAGCCGCCCTCGGCCTGCTCGTATTTGATCCCCGTCAGCTCTTCGCTGCCAGTTTCCAGATGACCTTTCTTTGCGTGCTCATCGTCGGCGCCGTCGGCCTGCCCCTGGTCGAGCGCACCTCGCGCTTCTACGGTCGCGCGCTTGCCCACTGGGACGCCAACGACTACGGTGCATCGCTGCCGCCGCCAGTGGCGCAGTTTCGCGCCGATCTACGCCTGATTGCAGGGCGGCTTGCACGTTTCATCGGTCAGCAGTGGTCTTTGCGACTTGTGCGCGGACTGACACTAGTGGTGCCTGCGAGCATTCGAACTGCTGCTGGTTTCGGCCGTCATGCAGATGGGACTCGCTCTGCCCATGGCGTATTACTTTCACCGTGCCACCACCATTGGACTTCCCGCGAATCTCGCGGTCGTTCCTCTCACCCAACTTCTCATGCCGGCGGCGATACTCGCGATCATTCTGGGATACATTTCTCCGCTCTTGGCGAGACTTCCCGCTCTGTTGACCTCCATTGCGTTGCAAGCCATCACAGGAGCGGTTCATGGGCTGGGAACTTTCCGTGTGGCGGATCTTCGCGTAGCCACTCCTTCGCTCCTGATGATCGCTGCAGCTTCTTCGGCGCTGGTTCTTTCCATGACACTGGCTCGCCGTCGCGCTGGGCTCGCCTTCCTCGGAGTGGCTGCATTGTTCGCGGCCTCCTTGGTTCTCGCGTTCTTGCCGCCTCAACCCCACACTCAACCAGGAATTCTTGAAGTAACCTCCATTGACGTTGGCGAAGGCGACGCCATCCTGCTGGTTACGCCAGAAGGCCGCACCCTGCTGATCGATGCCGGCGGACCAATCTGGGGCACCGCTTCGCAACTCGACTTCGGCGAAGACGTCGTCGCCCCGTATCTGTGGACGCGCCGCATCTCGCACCTCGATGCGGTCGCGATCTCCCACGGCCACTCCGACCACATCGGAGGCATGCCTGCAATCCTGAAGGATTTCCGCCCCAAAGAGTTATGGATCGGACTGCTTCCGCCCAGCCGTGCTCTGGATAATTTGCTCGAACAGGCTCACGCCCTGGGAATCAAAGTTGTGCGCCATTGGGAGGGCGATGAATTCAACTTGGGCGGCGCAAAAGTGGACGTATTGTTTCCGCCGCGAGATTGGCCGGTTGGCCTCGAGCCCAAAAACAATGACTCCATGGTACTGCACGTCAGCTACGGCGCAACTTCGGTGCTGCTCGAGGGCGATGCCGAGAAAGCAGTGGAGCGCCGCATCGCCAGCCTTCATCCTCTGCATGCAGATCTCTTGAAGGTAGGCCACCACGGCAGCGCCACATCCACAACGCCCGAAATCCTGGCGGCCGTGAAGCCCGGCTTCGCTGTGATCTCCGTCGGATTCCACACATCCTTCGGCCTTCCCAAGGCTGACGTTCTCGCCCGCCTGCAAGCGGCCGGAACTCACGTCTACCGTACCGATCTCAACGGCGCCGTCACGTTTCACCTCGACGGCAACTCGGTCACGCCAGCGCCAAGCAATTAGAATTGCATTCTCGCATCGCAACGCCGCGGCTTAGAATTTGGCTGCGGCATTCTGGTGAAAGGGCACGTCTTTCCAGCCGCGCAGTAAAAGCTTCAACGGCCTCCGGCTTAACGCTGCGGGAATTCAATTTTGTGTCTCATCCTCATCCACTTCATCCGCCGGTTCAACCGCCGATTGCCGCGATTCCGCAATCAAACTCCGCGCCTTCCCGGCATCCTCTTCCCGCACCAGAATAACCATCCCGCCAAGGCCAGGAAACGCGTCTTGCAGAAATGTACCGGACTTCAGATCATTGTCAATCCCCGCGGAATCAAGCAATCCCTTCACCACCAACGCTTCCGATTCCTGCTCGGTGTCAAACACTTTCACCAGCTTCTCATTCGGATCGGGCCGCTGTTCCTCGGTTGTAGCATTCGGTTGCTCTGCCATGTGATGTCCGCTTTCCGGGTCGGCTCATAAGAATGCCAACTCCGCCGTTT
>JBAVZU010000189.1:0-13599 GCA_049588915.1 Candidatus Sulfotelmatobacter sp. | reverse complement strand
CCCGCAACCGGCGTTGAGAGTTATGGCAAGGCCGCCGCTGTTGGGGAGGATGGCGAGCTCGAACATGCCGCGGCGATTCTGCATCCCAAGCTCGGCGCACCCGTAAGAAGAGTGTTGGGAAAAGGCGCTGCGCTCATTCCATCTTCTAAGAAGCGAGGTGGATTAGGCGTCGGGCTCGATATTCCGCTGGGACACAAAGATGCCGCATTCGTGCGCAGCCACTTCGATGGGATGGAGGTGCGAATTAATGACGCTCCCCGAGCCAACGAAATCGTCGTTGCGATTGCGGTTACCGATAGTGGGCGTCCGCTGGCACGAGTGGGAGGGCTGACCAAGGATCAGATCAAGGGTGAAGATGGTTTGCGCTAAAGGAATTTGGATTGAATTGCCGCGGTCTCAGCCGGTGGCAGAAAAAATGTCCTTTCAGTAGTCCTTGATTACGTGTTGTTTTTTCACAGCACGTTGCGAATCAAGATTTATATTGATTTATCAGGGAAGCAAGCCCTACGATAGGATAATGGCAGGCAAGGCGACAAAAAAATTCACTCCCGAGATCGATGCTCGACTGTACGACGAGTTCGTTGCGCTTGCCCAGCAGAACGGGCAAACAAAGCGCCATGTACTTGAGCAGGCGCTTAAGTTCTATCTACGCAACGTGGTTCCATCCCAGCATTTGATCCGTCGCGAAGTGATGGACGCCTTCGAGAAATCAGTTAACCGCAACCGTGACCTGTTAGAGCGTCTCGCCAAGTAAATGGCGGAGTTTCTTACTGTAGCGGAAGTCTACGGGATGCAGCATCGATTAATCGAGCTGTTCGGCGGTCTTCAGGGCGTCCGCGATAAGGGTGCTGTCGAGGCTGCTGTGTTTCGTCCGCAAACCGGCTATTACAATTCCATTGAGGAAGAAGCCGCCGCGCTGATGGAATCGTTAGGCAATAACCACGGCTTCCTCGACGGCAATAAGCGGATCGCCTTTACCGCGGCGGATGTCTTCCTGCGTCGCAACGGTTTCTACATCGATGTCGAATGTTCGGACGGCTACGAGTTCGTTTACGGCTCGATGGACCGGCACGAATTTCGCTTTGCGCAGATTCGTGATTGGATCAGGAAGCACGTCAAGCCTCTGGATTAGCTTCGTCCAAGATCTCACTGCTTCACGATCTCCGGCACTCTCGTCGCAGGCGGCGTGTTGCGGCTTCGCTGCGCGCTTACCAGGCCGTCGATAATCACCATGCCGATCCCCGGCAAGTCTCCACGCTGAACGCTTTCCAGCACCGTTTTTCCGGGCGAGTGCTGCGCCTTATCAATCATTACGAAGGTTGCGTCGCGGCCGGGCTCGATCAGGCCACAGTCCAGATTGCGAATTCTTGCGGTGTTGCCTGTGGCAAAACAGATGGCGACCTGCGCCGGCACATCGGCGAGAGACGACAGCAATGAGATCATGCGCAGGATGCCGAGCGGCTGAACCCCGCTACCGGCGGGCGAATCCGTGCCCAGGATTACGCGATCGAGTTTCTTCAAATCTCTCGCGGTGCGCAGAGTGAGCAGCGCTGCTTTCTCGTTGCCGTTGTGCACGATCTCGAGTGCTCGCGGCGATTGCTCGCATAGAGTGACGATCTGATCGTCCGGTAAAGCGGTGTGCCCGCCATTGATGTGCCCGATGACGTCGGCGTCTGCGGCCAGGACGATATCTTTATCGATCAAACTGGAGCCGGGAATCGAAGGGCCACCGGTGTGAATGGTGCTTTGTATGCCATGCCTTCGCGCCCACGCAACCATCTGTCGAGCGGTGGCTCCATCTTTCACGCTTCCCAGGCCTACCTCGCCGAGCATGGTGACGCCGGCGGCGGCCAGGTCTTTGAAATCTTCCTCGACCATTCCATGCTCGATCACAGGAGCACCCGCGTGAATCCTGACGCCGCCGGGACGAAACGCGGAGAAGGCGCGCTGCGCAAAGATCGCCATCGCTTTCACGCCGACCACATCTTTCGGGCGGCCGGGGGTGTGGACCTCGCCGGCGGAGATCATGGTGGTAACTCCGCCATGAAGATAACTGTCAATCCAACCAATCTGGTTCTGGCGCGGAGTCCAGTCGCCGGCGACGGGATGCACGTGGCTGTCGATCAGTCCAGGGGCGAGGGTGGTGCCTTTGGCATCAACGACCAGCGTCGCGCCTTCGCTGTCGATGTCTCTTTGTTTGCCAACGGCCGTGATTTTGCCATCGACTGCCAGCACGGTGTCGGCATCGAGGATTGGATTCTTCAGATCGCCGCTGAGCAGCAGGCCGATGTTGCGGATTAGAAGGCGAGACTGCGATTTTGATATTGTGGGGCCATCTTGGGCCATGCGGTTCTCCTCTTCTCGACGACCGCTGATTCCTGTGCTGTGAACGTCAAAGTCTTTTACCACAGGCGACACAGGCGAGCACAGCGGATTTGCATCTCCCGAATGCAGGGGAGTGTTATAAGCTTTCAGCTACTCACGGCGAGGGGGAAACAGAAATGGTTTCCGGCAAGGTCGTTTTCTGGGAAGTCGATACGCAAAAGGACTTCATGTTGCCGGGCGGCAAGCTTTATGTTCCGGGAGCAGAGCGATTGCTGCCGAACATTCGCAGGCTTACGGATGCCGCGCGCCAAGGCCGCGTCTTTCTCATATCGCATGGGTGTTATCACACAAAAAACGATCCCGAGTTTCAGACGTTTCCCCCGCACTGCATCAAAGGCACGGACGGTTCCGCATTCGTCCCCGAGGCATTGACGGATGAGGTTGTAACTGTGCCGAACGACGTTGCGGCTGAGTTGCCGCGAGATCTTACGAAATATCAGCAGATTCTTCTCGAAAAGCAAACGCTCGACATTTTTCAAAGCCGGCACGTGGGAAAATTGCTGAAGCAATTCGGGGACGATGTTGAATTCGTGGTTTTCGGCGTGGTCACGGAATATTGTGTTCGTTTCGCGGCAAAGGGATTACTCGATCGCGGACGCCGCGTTTCCGTGGTGCAGGATGCCATCGAAACTCTTAAGGCTGAAGACGGGGCGCGCACCGTCGCGGAACTACAGCAGCTCGGCGCGAGAATGCTCAAAACCGACGAGGCTCTCGCGCTGTTAAGCGCTGGGAAATAGTCAGGGCGATTCGATAGTATAATCCGCCCACCGATGAACCTGATCTCCGGCACGAAACTCGGTCCCTACGAAATCGTCTCCCTGCTTGGCTCGGGTGGCATGGGTGAGGTTTACCGCGCTCGCGACTCTCGTCTGAAACGGGACGTGGCAATCAAAGTCTTGCCGCAAGCACTTTCGCTCGATGCCGACCGGCTGCGACGCTTCGAACAGGAGGCATTGGCTACCGCGGCGCTGAACCATCCAAACATTCTGGCTGTCTTCGATATCGGCACGCACGAGAACGCGCCCTATGTGGTGTCGGAATTGCTGGAGGGCGAGACGCTGCGGGAGCGGTTACGCAGCGGAGCGATTGCCGTGCGCAAGACTTTGGATTATGCGCTGCAAATCGCCCACGGACTCGCAGCGGCGCATGCAAAAGGGATCATCCATCGCGACCTGAAGCCGGAGAATTTATTTCTCACGAAGGATGGGCGCGTCAAGATTCTGGACTTCGGTCTGGCGAAGCTGACGCAGCCCGATCTGACCGAGGGCGGAGCTCACACTTCTCTGCCAACGATGACTCACGCCACAGAAGCCGGCGTGGTGATGGGGACCGCGGGTTATATGTCGCCGGAGCAGGTGCGTGGCGCTGCAGTTGATGCGCGCTCTGACATATTCAGTTTCGGCGCAATCCTCTACGAAATGATTTCCGGGAAACGTGCCTTTCATCGGGAAACTGCGGCGGACACGATGAGCGCGATCCTGAAGGAGGATCCGGCGGACTTAAGTGAGACGAATCGCAATGTGTCTCCGGCGCTGGAGCGCATCGTGCAGCATTGCCTGGAAAAAAATCCTGAGCAACGATTCCATTCCGCCCGCGATATTGCGTTTGATCTGGAACATCTCACTGGAGTTTCCGGAACCAGCGCCAGGGTAGCGGTGGTGGAGAGCGCCCGGCCGCGGAGCAGGCTCTTGCTGCCGATCGCGGGAGCGGCGGCATTCGCGCTGGCGATGCTGGCTCTCGGTTGGTGGCTTGGCCGGGGTAGTGGCGCTGCGCCTCAGGCCGAGTATAAGCAGATTACTTTTCGTACGGGGTCGATGGGGAAAGCCAGATTCACGCCCGATGGCAGCATCGTATACAGCGCGGCGTGGGACGGCGGGGAAAGCCAGCTCTATATGGCTCGAACCGACGATCCCGGCTCGCGCGAGTTGGGGTTGAAAGATGCAGAGCTGCTTTCGATCTCGAAGAATGGGGAACTGGCGCTCCGGCTCAAGACAGTGGTTTTCCCCGGCTATGCGCGCAGTGGAACGCTGGCGCGGGTTCCGCTGAGCGGAGGAACTCCGCGGGAAGTGCTCGATAACGTGCAGGACGCGGACTGGGATGCGAGCGGCGAGAACATGGCTGTAGTGCGCTATGTTCCGGAGAACAGCCACTGGCGTTTGGAATATCCCATTGGCAAGGTGCTGCTAGATAGCATCACGTGGATCAGCACTCCGAAAATCTCTCCCGATGGCAAGTGGATAGCATTTGCCGACCACGAGAATACGGGAGGGGATGACGAGGGTTCGGTCGCAGTGATTGGAGCCGATGGCAAGGAGAAAGAGAAGAAGCTTTCTTCCGGGTGGGAATCCTTGGAAGGGATTCTATGGTCGCCCGCCGGGGACGAGGTGTGGTTCACATCCACCGGCAGCGGAAGTGGCGACAATCCGCGTGCCGTCACTCTATCGGGCAAGTTTCGGAACATTACAAACGTGCCCGGAGGGATGTGGCTGGAGGATCTACGGAACGGAACGGCGCTGGCGGTAACTCATCATTCACGGATAGGGATTCGGGGTGTTACGCCCGGTGGAAAAGAGGAGCGAGAACTAGGTTGGTTCGGCTGGTCGCTCCTAAGTGATTTGAGCCGGGATGGGCACAAGATCCTGTTTACTGAGGCGGGCGACGGGGGTGGACCAAACTATACCGTGTTTCTCCGGGACACCGATGGATCGCCGCCGGTGCGCATTGGCGAAGGCGATGCTATGTGCATTTCGCCGGACGGGAAGTGGGCGATCACGAAACCGCCGAAGGGAGGGCCGCTGAATCTGGTGCCAACCGGAGCAGGGGAGGCGAGAAAGATTACGCACGATGCCGTCACTTACGACGCTGTGTCGTGGCTGCCTGAAGGTAAGCAACTGCTGGCGAGCGGGATTGAGAGCGGGCACGGAGAGCGGAATTACATCATCGATGTAGCCAGCGGCGACGAGAAAGCGATCACACCAGAAGGAGTTGCCGGCGTGCACCTGTCACCAGATGGCAGGAGCGCGGCGGTGTTAGGGGCCGATGGGAAGTGGGGAGTTTGGCCACTGGAAGGGAGCGGCATTCATGCAATTCCGGGGCTGGACTCGGTCTACTTTGTGATCGGCTGGTCGGCAGATGGGGGATCGGTGTATGCCGTCTCGACTCGCGCGGTTGAGACCACCGCGAAGGTTTACAAAGTGAATGTTGTGACTGGAAAGATGGAGTCGTGGAAGACGTTTGGAGAAGGCACGGCAGCAGGGCTCAGGAACGTTGGCGGGGTTCGCGTTTCCAGCGACGGAAGTGCTTACGCATACATCTACGCGATCACCTTGTCGCAGGCCTACGTCGTGACCGGATTGAAGTAGGTCTGTCTGCGTTATTAACTTGCGAGACTTTCAATCGCTTGTATTGCATTAGACGCGAGCGTCAGCTCCGAGCTGCCAAATCGTGCCTCATGTGCTCGGCGCTAGAAGTACCGGTGAGTGGCAGTATTTTGATCGCGCGGGCGAAAGCGAAAACTATTTGAGCCGGAGTGGTGTTCTCGCGCGCCGCCAAGCCGATGACGACTGGATTGTGCACCACTTCGAGATTTACGGTGAGCAGCGAAAATCCCTGATAAACAATATTGTGCTCGCGACAAAATAAGCGCACCTCGCGATCCCATCCCAGGCGGGCATAGCAGCGATTCTGCACGAATGAAGGAGTTTCGGAGATGGCGACCATTTGTTCCAGATGCCGCAGAGAGATGTTGCTCACTCCGAGCAGGCGCGTGCGGCCGGCATCGCGCTCTTTCCTCATCGCTTCCCAGACTTCTGCATCGGCATCGCCCCAGCCATATCCTGAGGAAGGGCCGTGGAGCACGTAGCTATCGACGTAATCCGTGCCGAGATGTTTTAGAGAACTGGACAGCGATTGCGTTACCTGGACGGAAAGGCGAGCTTCCGGATCGTAGGGAAGGCGGTGGTCCTGGCCTGGCCGGTAGGTGAATTTGGTTTGCAAGAAGAGATCGGCGCGCGTGACTGCGCCCGCGCGGTAAGCGGATGCCAATCCCTGGCCGACTCCCTCTTCGAAATAGTGCCGCCGCTGATTCGCAGTATCGATGCCGCGAAAACCCGTGAGCAGCGCCAGTTCTACGAGAGCCGGCGTGCGCTCTTCTTTCCAGGCGGTGCCATAAAGAAAATGGGGAATCGGCAAGCACGGCGGAGTAGTCATGCCGCTATTCTGACATGGGCCTGAACTGCTGTAATGCGACCGTGAAAAACTGCAAAGAAAAACCGGGGAAGCCTCCCTTCCCCGGTAGATTCGGCTTCAGACGGTAAGAAGTGGTTATGGCAGTTGTGCTTGCGCTTGCTGCGTCTGTTCGTCCAGTTCGACGCTATCACCAGCATGGACATCTTCCATGGCGAATACGATCATTCCGGTGGCGGTGGTGGGCGTGGTTCCTATGACGACGATCTCACCCACGGCGCGTCGTGGCAAATCGCGGACGTGAATTACCGGCCCGTTTGTTTTGGTCAAGAAGTCAGGATCGACCGATGGCTGTTTCATCTGCGTGTCTTCACTGAGTTGGGCCTTGAATGAAAGCGAATCAACGGGATCGTGCAGGTCGACTTCGTAGGTGCGTGTTGCGCGGAAGTAATCACCCACCTTCACGCCCTGGTTCGTTCCCACGTTCATATAGACTTTCTGCCCGGTGCCCAGCTCCAAGTCAAAATCTTTCGCCATTACAATGCGTCCGGACACCTTGCTGCCGGTCGGCAGAAAGCGGTCAAAGCGCACCGGCGGATGAAATGGCACCATTGTCTTCTCGGCAAACGGAATCGCGGTATCTCCCGGATTGATGGGGTCACAGGTGTACTCGACCTGAGCAATTGCAGCCTTGCTGCGGAGATCGACGATGCGGATGCGGCCGATCTCACCATAGGGCTGCCCGGTTTCTTTCAACAACTTTCGTTGGCCGGGATAAGTTTCATATTTGTTGACGTCACGGAGAGCTCGGATAATTTCATACTCCGCTCCCAGTGTGTAGCCTGTTCCGTGCAAGTAAATGAGATCGTTTCTGACGAACTTGGTGGTTTCGGGAGTCTCCAGGCCCCCAGCGACGAAGTTGGCGTCAGGCAGCATTTGACGATTGATGAAACCAGCGCAGTAAACATCCGAATAAGTGGGCAGTTGGACGCGCTGAATCGGGAAACTCTCCTTGGTCGGGGCGGTTCCTTCCGGTCCGGTGAAACCTGCCATGCCCGAATTCGCTGCTGATTGACCCCAGGCAGCCGTCGCGGCGAGTAAAACTAAACATCCTATTTTCTTCATGTTATCTCCCAGAAGGGACGAGCCTTCGCCAGTCAAATGCCGTGGAAACATTGCTTCCATTGGAAGGTAACAAGGGGGTAAGGAGGGGTCAAGGTTACGAGGGTGTCAGCCAGAATGCGCAAACAGTTTTTCGGGAAATTGCGAATCCCTGTTGCATCTATAATTCGACCCCTGTAAGATTCGCGCCGACGTAATTGGTTCAATCCGAAGCGGTTAATTCAAGATGATTTCTGCTACGAAAGGCTACGCGCCTCGTCTGCTGCCTTTGCGGCTGCCGCGGGTTTGCGTGGCGGTGGCCGCCTCAAATCCCGCCGAATTGATGGACAGGGCAGAAAGCCTGATTCGTGATAACACTTTTATAGAGTTTAGGTTAGATCACCTCTCGAAGCCCGGGCTGGCGCTCCCGAAGATCAAGCAATTTCTCGAGAATCACGCCGGTATCACGGTGATCGCCACGTGCCGGCGAGTCGTAAATGGAGGCAAGTTTCGGGGCTCCGGCGCCTCGCAACTGGACATCCTGACAAAAGCATCGGCTGCCGGATGCCAATTGGTCGATGTGGAACTGCAAACTGCGCAGAAATGCAAGCCTGCGCAACTGCAGAAACTTCGAGAACGCTCCGGCTTGATCCTCTCCTATCATGACTTTCGGGGAACCAGGAAGCTCGACGATACTCTGAAAACGATGCGAGAGTTTCCGGCCGACTACTACAAAGTGGTGAGCACCGCCACCACGCTTACCGATAACGTTTCCATGATCCAGTTCCTGGGGCGGGAGAGCGACAACCATTCCATCGTGGGGTTGTGCATGGGCGAACAAGGGATTATCAGCCGCGTGCTGGGAGTCCGCGCCGGTAGCGTGTTTACCTTCGCTGCCGCCAGCCCTGGAGAAGCAACCGCTCCCGGACAAGTGACCGCGCAGGAGTTGCGCAGCATGTACCGCATCGAGCAGGTGGACGCCGCCACCCGAGTTTACGGCGTCGGAGGCGACCCAGTCGCCCACTCTTTATCGCCAGCAATCATGAATGCGGCTTTCCGGCGTGAGAACGTGAATGCTGTCTATCTGGCGCTGCACGCCAGGACTCTCAAGGATCTCCTTACCTGCGTGCGTGAGATTCCTATCCACGGACTTAGCATCACGATGCCTTACAAGGAAGCCATTCTTCCCTACCTGGACAACACGGATTCTCACACAACAAAGATTGGCGCCTGCAACACGGTGGTTCGGGCCCAGGATGGCAAACTTTATGGATTCAACACCGATACTTCTGGAGTGGTGCGCCCGCTTGAGCGCCGCCTGAGCACGCTGCAGGATGCGAAAATCCTGGTGCTGGGTGCGGGGGGCGCGGCCCGCGCCGCAGTCTTCGGGCTGAAGGAACGAGGAGCCGAAGTTTTCATCTTGAATCGCAACGCGGCTGCGGCGCAGAAGCTTGCACGGCGGGCTCACGCGCGATCGGTGAAACGGGCCGATCTGAAGAAGCACGCCTTCGACGTGATCATCAATGCCACGCCGGTCGGCATGGGCAATGTGCGCGAAACTCCGCTGCAGGAAAAAGAAATCAACGCGCGCTACGTCTTCGACATGATCTACGATCCCCCGGAGACTCGCCTGTTGCAACTGGCGAAGGAACGAGGTGCGCAGGTTATTCCGGGAATCGAGATGTTCGTCCACCAAGCCGCGCGACAGTTCGAAATATGGACCGGGAAACCCGCCCCTCAGGACGATATGTTGCAAGTAGTAACTTTAGCCCTGCAAGAGCGGAGCATCCCCGGGGCGGCAATAGCGGCGAAGAAGAAGTGAGACCCTGAGCTTTGAAGTCCCGCCAGAACTGCACACGGACTTGCTAGGTCTCGCCCCTTGGTTAAATGTGACGGTCTATTCCATGTAAAAAGTAGTATCGCAAACAAGACAGACACGATAGCTTCCGAAGGTTGGGATCCGGCTGTCCCTCTTCCTGCTCATCGGTCCAAGACTATTGCGTGCAAAGCACTTCGGGCAGAGCGGCTGGCGAGGGTCTTCTTTCGAGTACCAAAAAGGATTCCTGAAGACGTAGTCATTCTCTTTGAAGCGCAGCTTTTCCTTAAGGTCTCTGTTTTCCTCTTCGAGGCTTGAGGCAGACCGTTGGAGCTCTTGCAACTTTTCTAGTATCCCGTCAACCTACCGCTTAATACCCTCTACCTGCTCCTTAGCCGCGCGGTCCTGTATGTTCCTGCCAAAATCAAAAAGCTTCTTTGAAACCTCCGCAGCGGCGCTTGCGAGCTCCAGCGCATCCTTTATGACTCCGATCGGAACCATGGGCGGGATTATACCGCGAGTCAATGGGATCGGCCGAAAGCCCTCACGACAAGATCTAGACAGCGGCCGAGGACGACAGACTTCGGTACCCCTTAAAACCACAAAGCCGGGCTGGTTTGCCCGGCTCTTTCGCGTGGAACTGGTGCGGAGATAATCATCCGGACCAGAATGTCAATTTCTCCCCAGAGTTGCGCGGGGTCACCACCCGCGTAATGCTTCACATCACAAGCGCTAGATTCTCCAGTTCATGTTGCAGGACCGGCAGCGCGCAGCCTGCCATTTCCACTCGGCCAGCCGCATCCAGTGCCGCCTTTGGGGACACGCCATAGCCTCGCCCCATAAGAAACACTTGTAGCAATTCCGCCGCCTCGTAAGAGTCGATCATGCCACCCTGCAGCAGATCGCTCCTCAAAGCTGCCAGCTCGGTCGCCGTGAACCTGTCTTTGTCGTTATGTAGCGCGTCGTTATGGACCGCACCCGTATCGAACCTGTCGTGCGTTCTGTCTTCAAACATGGCCGTCATCACCTCCGACTCCGACCTACCCACCACTTTTGCCTATTAGACTCATCGGCAGCCATTCAAGTTGCAGGCAATTCTGCTGCCGCAGCTGCCCTCTCGTTCTAAATACGTGAGGAAAGCCGATTTAGATTCATAAACCCTTGTGAACTTCGGAAGTTGCGCGCCGGCTAATATGGAGTTCCAGCTTCTATAACCCGCCCACTCTAACTTAGGTCTGTTTCAAAACCGACACGAAGTGTCATTGTGGGCGGGAATGGGAAGCTGCAATGAGACGAATGGCTTACAGTTGTGGCGGCGTGTTCGCCGCTGGGCAGTGATCGGTGGACCTAAGGTTTTGGACGCCCAGCCCCGAGGGCTTGGTGATGCCGTTGGGCCCGCGCGGACGGGCTGTCGCGTCAAGGGTTCTCGACCGTTGCCTCGTCCACCAGCATGATGGGAATGTCGTCATTTACCGCATATACGCGATGACATTGCACGCACTTCAAGCTTTCCGGACTTTCGCGGTATTCAAGGGTTTGCTTGCACGCGGGGCAAACCAGAATTTCCAGCAACTCCTTCGCAATCATGACACGCATTGTACGCCACCGGATTGGATCCATTCATCGCGAGACACATAGCTAGGCAGCATTCTGAGCGCGCTGTCCCAAAACGGCACGAGAAAGTTTTGAGGCGCAGAGAGCTTTGCGGAACAGGATTTGCTTGCACGCCGCACTGAATGGCTTGGCAGTGTAATATTTTCTGCCGAAGGACAATTACTAGAGCCCGGAGAGCGAATGTCCAGCCGAATCCTGAAAGGTACGAGCATCGCAAATGAAATCCGCGGTGAAGTGGCGGCCGAAGTAAAAAAGATGGCCGCTGCCGGGGTTCGTCCGGGCCTGGCTGTTATCCTGGCCGGGAATAATCCGGCATCGGAGATCTACGTCCGCGGCAAGGTCAAAGCCTGCGAAGAAGTCGGCATCTACAGCGAAGAGCACACGCCCGCTGCCACCACCTCAACCGCAGAACTGCTGGCTCTGATCGATTATTTGAATCGCCGTGACGAGGTGGATGGAATCCTCGTGCAGCTGCCCCTGCCTACAGGAGTGGATTCGAAAAAGCTGTTGATGGCCGTTGATCCCGCGAAGGATGTCGACGGGTTCCATCCGCTGAATGTGGGTTTTCTATCGACCCAGCGGCCTGGATTGGTCCCATGCACGCCGGCGGGAGTGATTGAAATTCTGAACCGAAGCGGAATTCCCATCGCCGGGCAAGAAGCTGTGATCGTGGGGCGCAGCGATATCGTGGGTAAACCCGCCACGATGCTATTGCTCAACGCCAACGCTACGGTAACGGTATGCCACTCGAAGACCCATGATTTGCCGGCGGTCTGTCGGCGGGCGGATATCCTGGTGGCGGCGATCGGCCGGGCTGGCATGATCACGCGCGAATTTGTGAAGTCCGGCGCAACCGTGATTGATGTCGGCATGAATAAAGTGACGGATGAGCGAGAATTTCAGCGCCTGTTCCCAGGCAGCTCGAAGCGCGAAGAATCCTTCCGCGCAAAGGGCGCCACGCTGGTAGGAGACGTGCATCCCGAGGTAGCCGAGGTGGCAGGAGCGATCACACCCGTTCCCGGAGGAGTGGGCCCGCTCACGATCGCCATGCTGATGTATAACACGGTGAAAGCGGCAAAAATGCGGCGGGGAAAGTGGATCAGCGGTTAGTGCTCGGTGCTCCGTCTTCAGAAGCACTTGCCTTTTATTAGTTCTTCCCGAGTTTGAAACTTTACGTGTGTTATTGATACTGGCCACTAAATCTATGCTGAAAGTTGGCCTCACCGGCGGCATTGCGTCGGGCAAATCGGTGGTAGGGGAAATGTTCGTCGCGCTCGGCGCCCACCTCGTTCAGGCAGACCGGATTGCTCACGAACTGATGCGCCCCGGCCAGCCTGTCTACAACGAGGTAGTAAGGCATTTTGGCGGGAGCATTCTTAATCCTGACCTTAGCGTAAATCGTGCCAAGCTGGCAGAAGCTGCATTTGGCAAAACGATGGAGCGTACGCCGTCTTCGTCTGCTTCCCGAATTCAAGAATTGAATCGCATCGTGCATCCCGCGGTGATTAAAAGTCAGGAAGAGTGGATGGAGGAAATCGGACGACTGGATCCGAGCGCCGTGGCCATGGTGGAGGCAGCTCTCATCTTCGAGGCTGGTGCGGCAAAGAGCTTCGATCGCCTCATCGTTGTCACCTGCACGGATGAGCAGCGAGTTGAGCACTTCGCGAAGCGCCAGAACTTGGCACGCGATGCCGCACGAAAAGAGGTGGAGCGCCGCATGGCGGCCCAACTGCCTGAAGCGGATAAGGTCAAGGCCGCAAGCTACGTGATCGACAATTCCGGCTCGCTCGACCAGACACGGGGACTGGTGCAACAGATATGGGAACAATTACGCGCCGTTGCCAGTGCGAAGAATTCCAGTCCGAACGATTGAAGATCAAAGGAAATGCCCGAGAAGAAAACGCCGCATTTACCCCGAGCGCGAGCCTAGGGGTTTAACTGTATATAGCGCTATTGACCCGAGTCAGTATGATTAACCGACGTTTGATGGGCTTTTTTCGTGTCCGTACGGCGCGCCGCGAGGTCTCCCAAGTCAACCGGGCACATTTTAAGTTTTCGAGGACGAGTTGTGTTGCGTTGTGTCTGAGAACCGGATTATGCGCGTGCTAATCGTCGATGACCATGAAGTCGTACGTCGGGGCGTCCGGTCCGTTCTGTTAAACCAACCTCGATATGAAGTTTGCGCCGAGGCAGTGGATGGGCAAGATGCGATAGAGAAAGCTCGGCAGTTCACCCCTGACGTCATAGTGATGGATGTCAGCATGCCCAAGCTGAACGGGTTGGAATCGACGCAACAGATTCGCGCGATTCTCCCGGATTCCGAGATAGTCATTCTCAGTCAGCACGAATCCGCCGAGATGGTCCGTCAGGCTTTCAAGGCGGGCGCTCGCGGGTACGTTGTGAAATCATCGATCGGCAGAGATTTGCTGGTTGCCATGGACACCGTGAGCCAGCACCTGCCCTTCTTTGATCCATCAATTTCACAACCTGAGCGCGCC
>JBAVZU010000188.1:0-71112 GCA_049588915.1 Candidatus Sulfotelmatobacter sp. | reverse complement strand
GTTCTACAGCGCCGCGCTCAACGGCGAAAGCCATCCAGGCGGTGAATCCAGCGAGCGCAATGCCGGAAGCCACCGCGATTGCACTCACCTCGACCCAAGTAAGGTGAGCCTCGGTGAGAAGAAACTTCGAGAGGATAAAGCCGACTGCGCCTAACACGAGCAGAGCGGCGGGAACCCCGCGTCGGAACAATCGGGCTCCGGAGTTCTGGCTGACCAGCAGTCCGCCCAACGCCCAATCCGGGCGCGAGGCTACTATCCCGGAGGTAATCAACAGGTAGCTCAGTTCGGCAGGCAGAGCTAAAGTAATCGGAGTAACACTCGGTCCCAGGATCAAGCCGAGCAAACCAAAAGCCGAGGCCATCATGGCTCCCAGACTCAGAAACTGCGAGGGCCAATCCCCTCTTCTGGTTCGCCAATCGATTGTCAGCAAGGCGGGACCTAGAAGAAGAAAAATGAGGGCGGCGACGGGAGACATTAGGACGCGTGCGGCGGCGACCCCTGGCGTGGGAGGTGTCACCACCAGCAAACGATCAATATGGAGGTCCCAACTGAAAAGGTGCTCGGCCAAGGTGATCGAACCGATCAGAGTTACCATGGCAGCGGCGATTTTGCCGGCAAGTTGGCTCAATGCATCGCGGGATTGAGCACCATTATTTCGTAACAACCACAATGAGGCGCCAGCCAGGGTCAGAGAAATCGCAGCATTTGGCGCCATGGGCGTCGCCCCGCCCCAGGTAATGAGGCCCATGATGTGAAACGTCCACCCGGCCAGGACTAAAAGTCCAACCATCACAGAAAACACGCTGGCGGCGGAGGCGTAGAAACTTAGCCTTTTCACCAAGCCGGGATCGACGGACGTTCTCATGCGACAAAGAAGCTCATGCGACAAAGAAAAAAGATCTGAGCGAGGAAACGGAAGGCCCGCTAAGCGAGGCGGCCTCCTCATTCAAGTTATCGGCGGGGCAGTGGCGAGCATTAGGCTGGCAACAGGTCAGTACTCTATCGAAGCGGCCCAGGAGTGTAACTGAGATCAGCGCACTTTCGGGTAACGATCGAAGGGCCGGCGCCGCAACAAGGGCCAAAGACCTGCTCTACAGGATGAGAGTTTTCTGAGCTTAGTTAGGAGAACTTCAGCTAGCCGGATTTGCTCCCATGCTCAGCCGTTTCAGAAGGCACTTCCTCGTCCCAATCAAAGGAAAGTGCCCGCGCGGTGGTTTCGATGGGCTCGAGTTCCGGAATGTCTTCAGCCACCGATGCGCCCAGTTCGGAAAACTTGCGCGCCGAAACCAGCACCCGGCTTTCCAGCGATCCCACCGCTTTGTTATAGGCCTCGACGGCGCGGTCAAGTCCCGTGCCGACCGACGTGATATGTCCAGCGAGAAGGCGAAGGCGGTCGTGAAGTTCCTTGCCCAGCGCGCTGATCTGTTGGGCATTACGCGCCAGTTTCTCCTGGTTCCATCCATACGCTACGGCTTTGAGTAGAGCGATCAGCGTAGTGGGCGATGCCGGGATGACACGGCTGAGAACTCCATGTTCGATCAATCCGGAATCTTGTTCCAGCGCGGCGCTAAAAAATGTTTCCCCTGGAAGAAACATCACAACAAATTCAGGGGTCGCTTCAAACTGCTCCCAGTACTTCTTGCCGCTGAGCGTATTCATGTGGTCGCGAACCTGGCGCGCATGATTTGTGAGACAGACGCGCCTTGCCTCCTCGTCGGTGGTTTCAAAGGCGTCGAGGAAGGCCTGCAAAGGCGTTTTTGCGTCCACGACAACCTGTTTCCCGCCGGGCAGCTTCACCACCAGATCAGGACGCAATCTCCCGCTGTCGGTCGTCAACGACTCCTGCTCCGCAAAGTCACAGTAGGAAAGCATGCCGGCGATTTCCACCACTCGTCGTAACTGAATCTCACCCCAGCGCCCCCGGACGTTGGGCGTGCGCAGGGCCCGCACCAGATTTCCGGTCTCCGACTGCAACTCTTTTTGCGTTGTAATCAGCGACTGAACTTGAGCCCGCAATGCGCCATACGCATCGCCGCGCGCGACTTCCATCTGTTGAATTTTCTCGTCCACTTTATCGAGCGATTCGCGCACTGGTGCGACCATATCAGCGACGGCCTTCTGGCGCGCTTCGAGGTCGCCTTTGGCCTGGCTCTGGAAGCGCTTCAAAGTTTCTTCCGCGATCACCAGAAAAGACGAATTATTACTCTTCAACGCGTCCGCGGCCATGGCCTTGAAGGCGTTGCGCAATTCCTCGCTGGCGCGAGTGACTAACTCAAACTTTTCGTTGCTGGTCTTTCGTTCGGTTTCGAGCATGGATTCCGCCCTGGCCTTGCCAGCTACCAGTTCGGTGTGAGCCTGTTGAACCCGCGCCAGATCGGCCTTTGCGCCCGCTAATTCCTTTTCTATCAAAGACAAACGTGCATGCAGCGCAGCGCTTCGCGAGCGCAGCGCCAGCCACGCAATAACGCTGCCAAACAACAGGCCAATGACCCCACCGATCCCTAGTTCCATAGCGAAGGTAACTTCTCAAGGTGAACTTCTGATTCTAGCGTAGAACGTGCGGAGCTGGTTTGGACCTGAGTCTTTAACTCCCTCCAGGATCGAGTTGTGTTGGCGCAAGCTAATGCTAAAGACCCTTGGATTAGTGGCCAAGAAAACGAGCGGCAGAAGATTCTCCATTGCACTTCTTCTGGGAATGAGCGCCGTTGCGATGCCGCCTTCAGCTCGAGTGATGGCGGCTTCAAGGCGCAACGCAAATGGGGACGCCGGAGAAGAGCCCGCTCAGCATTCAACCGTGATTCCGGCTTCCGCAAGCTCTCACAACATCCCCATTCTTGACTACGATCGCCAAGCCGAGCGGCAACTCCTGGATTTGGCGAATCAAGCGCGATCGAAGGCTGGCCTTATACGGCTGACGCTCGATGTCGGCATCAGCCAAGCCGCCCGTGCACATGCGGAAGCTATGTTTGCGGCGCGGGAGCTTTCGCATCAGTTTGTCGATGAGCCCACCGTAGCTCAGCGTCTGGCGGCCGCCTCGCACACGCAACTGGAGCAGGCAGCCGAAAACATCGCGCTGGATTTCGACGCTGCCCAGGCACAGCAACATCTGATGCACTCCCCTCCGCACCGCGCGAACCTGCTTAACCCGGCCTACAACGTCATCGGGCTGGGCGTGATACGTAGCGGAGACCGGTTGTACATCGTGGAAGATTTCGGCCATGCCCTCCCCAGTTATTCCACCGCCGAGGTAAGAAGCCTGGTTGCCGTGGCTGTGGCACAAGCGCGGCGCGAGGCCAGCCAACCGGATTTGATCCGTCGCGATCTGCCCAAAGCGGACGACGCTGCCTGCTCGATGGCACAAGAAGACAAGCTCGGCACGTCGCCGGTTCATCAACTTGCGCAACGCCATACCGTGCTTACCTACACCAGCCTGCATCCCGAAGCTCTGCCGTCCAATGCCAGTCGCGTTCTGGTCAGTCCTAATCTGTCTGCATTTTCTGTGGGCGCATGTTACGCGCACACAGCGACTTATCCTTCCGGCGTGTACTGGGTGGTTGTGTCCTTGGACTAACGAGGAGCAATTCAATCCTGGGCGATTGCCATGGTTCTCCTAATGGTACCCCCGCTTATATCAAACCATTTGCAGCCCGGCACATCTTCCACTAGTGTTGAAACGAATGTTGCGGCTGAACCCAATCTCGGGTGCAGCTGTCCTGGCAGCCTGCGCCTATTACTTCTTAGCTTGGATCACAGCCGGGCGTAGGCCCGGTGAGAAAAGCATCGTTCCACAGTACGAGCCGCCCGCGGGGCTTTCTCCCGCCATGGTTCGCTACACCTGGAAAGAACGTTTCGACGACCGCACTTTCTGGTCCAGCGTTCTGAGTTTGGTCGCCAAGAATCTCGTTACTATAGAAACAGACGCGGAGATTGCAGTGCTCCGGCCAGCGGGAAATACAGAGCATCCTCTCCTCTTGCCCGAAGAGGAGCGACTTTTTTGGAACGAGTGCTGGGCGCCGGCAAGCGCAAGGGAATGCGAATCAGCATGCTCGATGACGAAACGGTTGGAGTCGTCAGCGACATGGCGGATGCGCTTCGTCGAACCGCCGTCGGCACGCTATTTGCCGAAAACCGCAACTACCTCGTCGCTGGAATCATATTTTCGTTGATCGCACTCTGCCTGGTAGCCCGACCTTCCAGAGCCGACGAGTGGATGACTTTGGCTCTTGGGCTAGCTGTGATGGCTCCTGGAGCCTTCTATTTGGTGTTCTTAGTCCTGCGCATTCGAGACGTGTGTCTCGCAGCGACTGAAAAACTACAGGTCGCAGTCCTCGGGCGAGCGGCGGTGTTACTGGGGCTAACCGTGCCTTGCGTCGCAGCAATTGTGTTGGGCAGCGTAGTACTAATAACAACGTTCGGCTGGCCGACAATTGCCGCCGCTGCCTTCTTGACTGGTGTAACTCTGTTTTTCGGACACCGTTTTAAGGCTCCGACTGCATTAGGAATGACGCGGCTCGATCAGATTGAAGGGTTCCGATTATTCCTGCGATCGGTCGAACGCCTTCCTATGGATCGCGAGGAAGCCCCGAGCGGTCGCGGGGGTGTCTACGAAAAATATTTACCTTACGCGGTCGCTTTGGAAGTCGACCAGAAATGGAGCGACAAACTAGTCGCATTGTCCTCAACGGTTCACCGGAGTGAGGCTCTGGTCACTGCTCATTCCTTCTATCCCGGAATGTGGAATGGGAAACCCGTGGAGATGGTCTTCACACCCAAGCCACCAGGAAGTCGCGGTCTTTGATGAGCATGCCGGTCAAGCGGTAGGCGGCTTCACCTTCAAATGCATGACATTTTCTGTGCTAACCTTGCTCTGACCCCCGTCTGTCGTTTCCCATGGAACCACCGCCCCAGGCTCACTCTAACGATGTTCGCATCGGTACCGCTGGCTGGTCTTACAAAGACTGGGACGGAATCTTCTATCCTCCGGGCATGGCGCGGCGCAAGCAGCATCCGCTGGACTACCTGGCGCGCTTCTTCGATACTACTGAGATCAACACATCTTTTTACGGGCCGCTGAAGCCCGAGCTGGCAAAGCTCTGGTGTCGCAAGGTTGCAGCCGTAAACAAGAATTTTCTCTTCACCGCGAAACTCTACCGCGCCTTCACCCACTCGCCCGGTTCAGCGCTGCAACCAACATCGGCCGCAAGTATTCGGCCCACAGACGAAGACGAAATCCGCACCCGCGAAGGCCTCGATGCCATTGCCAGCGAAGGCCGGCTGGGGGCTCTGCTCATCCAGTTCCCGGTGTCCTTCAAGAACACTCCCCTCAACCGCGAATATCTTGACCGCTTGCTGCGGCAGTTCATCGAATACCCGCGCGCCGTCGAGGTGCGCGACTCCAGTTGGAACAATGCTGACACGTTAGCCGCATTTACCCAGAAAAATGTGGGCTTCTGCAATATCGACCAGCCCCTGATCGGACGATCGCTCGCACCTACCGAACACGTGACAGGATCGATTGGTTACATCCGTCTTCATGGCCGAAACTACGAGCAGTGGTTTGATTCCGATAATCGCAACGATCGCTACAACTATCTCTATAGCGAGGGAGAGCTGGCGAACTGGAAAGATAGGATCGAGCGCGTCGCCCTGCGGGCACTGACGACCTATGTGATCACCAATAATCACTTCGAAAGCAAAGCCGGGGTGAATGCGCTGGAACTGAAAACGATGATAACTGGGAAGCGAGTGTTAGCTCCTCTGACGTTGATGCAGAAATATCCTGAACTGAAAAGGTTCGCCGATCCGGTGGAAGAGTTTGGAGAGGGCTCAGGTCCGCAATTGTCGCTGTTAGCTTGAGATTGAGATTTCCGAATTCTCTGACGTTTGGTTTTTAAAAGCTTAGTCCCAAGGGGTGCACAGAAAAAATCCGCGAAGAGCGTCGCAGCCGGTAAGTGAAAGGAAATTCGCGAACAGAATTGTGGATAGCGGATGGTTAAGAGCGTCCCGCAGAAACGTGGTCCGCCATACGCCGTTTGCTATAGCGCAGCGCAACATTCATATAAACATCACCGAGCGAGGTTTCGAAGCAAATCACCAGGGCCTCGACGTCTTCGCTGCTTTTGTCGCCCTCTGAAGAGGTCAGCAACAATGGAGGATGCACGCGGAAATGAAATCCCTGATCGTTCAGCGAGCAAATCGCATTGCCAACTACCTGGTTCGCCAGTTCGTAGATGGTTTCTTTGATCAATTCATCGGATTCGGGCAAGGGACCGCCCGCATAATGGCTAGCCACGCGCAACGCGGTCTGCGGCTCCAGGTCCAGAATGATGCGCCCTTCAATGTCGCCGGTAAGCGCAACCATGCCGGCCACACCCTTGCGGCGGTAGGCTTCCTCTTCCATAGAGAGGTTGGCCACCTTGGTGGTGCACTGCAGGCCTTGCGACAGCACGGCGTCCGCTGCGTTGATGAACGGCTGAATTAGCTCCATTTTCATGGATTAGTCTCCCGCGCCGGCCGCGTTTACTACGGCGCCATCTTCTCCCATTACATATTTGATAACTTCGTAGAGTACTTCCGGCTTTACCGGCTTCTGCACGAAATGGCGTGCTCCGCGTTGTAAGGCAGCCACAATGTTTTCCTGGTAACCAACTGAGGAGACCATAACGACGCGGGCGTCCGGATGAGCCTGCACGATTTTCTCGGCGGCTTCGATGCCCTCCATCTGCGGCATGGTGATGTCCATAAGCACAATGTCGGGGAGTGTACGGTCGAACTCGCTGATCGCCGTCAATCCGTCCCCAGCCTCGCCCGCCAATTGTCCGCCGAAGTTTTCAATCATGCGTGCCAGGTTTTTGCGCGCGAATACCGAATCGTCCACAATCAGGTACCGTACCGCCTGGCCGTCCTTGCTGCGTTTCACTGGCGCAAACTGTTCCATAGCAATCTCCCCTTCCAATTTCAACACGGCGAGCTCTCGCCTGCCAGATGACTCAAGTCACCAGCACGGGTCACCAAAAACCGTTCTACCAGGTGGCGCGAAAAGCCTTTTTGGCCTCGCCGCCGTCTCCTTGACTCTCACTGCGGCCGCAGAGCGCTTGCAGCGTGGAGGAAAGCACATCCAAAGCCACTATCCGCGTAGCGTAGCCCCGCTCGATAGCGGCTCTGGGCATTCCGTAAACCACGCAGGACTCTTCATTCTGCGCAATTGTCATGCCCCCGGCCTTTTTCACGGCGCCCAGGCCTTCGGCTCCGTCATCGCCCATGCCGGTCATTAGCACGGCGACGCCGAACCGCCCAAATTGTTCCGCAACACTGCGGAACAACACGTCTACACTGGGCCGGTGCCCGTTTACTGGGCTATCGTCATTAAGAACCACAATGTCGCCGGAGAGCAATCGCTTTACCGTCATGTGCCGGCTTCCGGGACAAACCAGCACGCGACCGGGCTGAAGCACATCGCCGGATTGCGCTTCTTTCACCCGCAGGCTGCACAACTCATCCAGGCGGCGGGCGAACATATCGGTGAATCCCTCGGGCATGTGTTGCACCACCAGAATCGTTCCCGCAAAGTCAGGCGGAAATTGGGCCAGCAGGAACTCGAGAGCTTGCGGTCCTCCGGTTGAGATTCCGATCGCCACAACCTTGGTCGGCGCCAGTGCATACTTTGAAGGCTCAATCTTTTCCTGGCGCAACTGCGGCGCGGGCGTAATTCCCGGATGAACCACCTTGCCCTCGGCCGCCGCTTTCACTTTCGCGATCAACTGTCGCGTGGCATCCGCCATGTGCAGTGATGCATCCTGTGGTTTGGTCACGAAATCGAAAGCGCCCAGTCCCAGCGCCTTGAATGTGATAGAGGCTCCATCGATGGAATGCGAACTGACCACGATCACCGGCAACGGATGACGGCGCATGATTTCCTTCAACGTGTCGATGCCGTTCATGCCGGGCATTTCCAGATCCAGTGTGATCACGTTGGGCTGTAGTTCTTCGATCTTCTTCAGGCAGAAATTTCCGTCCATCGCAGTTCCCACCACTTCGATGGATCCGTCCGCCACCAGCATCTGCGGAATCAGCTTTCTCATCAGGGCGGAATCGTCCACCACGAGCACCCGTACTTTGTTCATGCCTGGCCTCCCGCCGCCGCAGTGTAGGCCAGGCGCGCTCGGTCGTCATGGTTCAGCAACAGTCCAAAGTTCGTCATGCCCGCTTCGGGACGCGAGCGCGATATATGTTCCACCACGGCCGGCAGATTCAGGATGAGGACAACTTTCCCATTTCCCAGGATGGAGGCCCCATTGATCAGATCGGTGGCGAAGGTCTGATCGTCCAAAGCTTTGATCACTAATTCTTCTTCTCCCTCCAGCGAGTCGACGATTAGCCCGTATCTCTTTTCGCCAACCATGATCACCAGCACGAAAAGCTTGCTGGCCTTCCGGTCGCCCTCCGCTGCACGGCGTCCCAGCCGTAGCACGGGGAGCACTTGGTTGCGCAATTGCAGAACTTCGTAGTTATCCACCTGATGAACATCGGCTTCCGTGGCGCGGGCAATCTGGCTCACGGCATTCAGCGGAATGGCGTAGAGTCGCTCCTCCACCCAGAACATGAGCGCTTTGATAATCGCTAGGGTGAGCGGCAGCTTGAGGCGAAAAGTTGTGCCCTGGCCGGGACGAGTCTCGATGTGGATCGTGGCCTTCAGCCGGTGCAGGACGCTTTGCACCACATCCATGCCGACTCCGCGGCCGGAAACCTCTGTGACTTCTTCGGCCGTGCTGAATCCCGGCCGGAAGATGAGCTCCACGGTCTCCGCTTCACTAAGACGCGCGGCTTCCTCGGCCTTGATCATTCCGATCTCGATGGCCTTCGAGCGGATCTTTTGAGCATCGATTCCCCGGCCATCGTCGCTGATCTCGACCACCGCTTGATTTCCCTGGTGAAGAGCGTGCATGCGGACCTTTCCCCGGGCAGGCTTGCCTAGAGCTCGGCGCTGTTCTGCCGATTCAATGCCGTGGCTGACAGCGTTTCTCACCAGATGGGTAATCGGTTCCGCGATGGCGTCGAGAATGCCTTTATCGAGGTCGGTCTCCTGTCCGCTGACTTCCAGATCCACTTCCCGGGCGCACTGGCGAGCTACATCGCGCACAATACGAGGAAAGCGCCGGAACAACTGATCCACCGGCACCATGCGGATTTTCATGACCGAGCGCTGCAAATCATTCAGCACTCTGGACTGAAAGGCCATGGCGTCGGCGAATTTTCCCCGCAGAAGTTCCTTGGGATAGCGTTTGCCGAACTCGTTCAGCGCTTGCTGCAACATCGACTTGCCGATGATGAGTTCTCCGACCAGGTTGAGGACGCTATCGATTCTTCCCGCTTCCACGCGCAGAATGTTTTCCGTGACCCCCGGTGCCGCCGACTCCGGTCCGGAACTCTGAGTCGCAGGCGAACACGGCTCGACTTGGACCGTTGTCGCCGGAGCTGGAGTCGCCAATGCGGGTGCAGAAGTTTGACTTGCGTGGTCTTCTAACCGCGGCGCTTCGGCCGAGGGGGCCGAATTCATTTCCGCCGAAACAGCTCCAGTGGCCGCAATCAAAAGGATGCTCACATCCCCCGCAATACTCGGAATCCTGCAACGGGATGCGATCTGTTCTTCGGACTGCAAAGTCGCCAAAACGAATTCAACCTGTTTGGTGGCGGCTGCCGTCTTGGCTCCAGGCCGCACCACCAGCACTTGGCCGGCCCTGCTGATTGCATTTTGAATCAGCTGGCGTGCCGCGATCGGCATGGTGCAGTGAGGATCGATCTTTACCACCACCTCATAAAGCGCAAGGCCGGTGCTCTGCGCCTCCGCGATGGCGCGATTCTCCGTCTCCGTCCAATCCTTGCTTGCTTTCAGATCTTCTGTTGTCGTCCGACTCGATGCGAAGGTCTTTTTCTTGTGTTCTGACGCATTCGCGTCTGGCGCTGAGGTAAGCTGGTCGATTCGCCGGCGCAGATCATCGGTTGCGGGCATCGGCCTTCCGTCATGGTAGGAGGCAAGCATGGCCGCAAAAACATCCGCTGCCGCAAGGGCGATTTCGGCCACTGCCGCATGCGCGCCAGCGGCTTCCATGGAAAGAGCGTCCTCAAAGTGGTGTGCCAGTTCGCTGAGTTCGCGCAACCCGCAAGCCGCCGAATCACCCTTCAGCGTGTGAACCGTCCTCCGGATCGAGCGCACAATCTCCTCATCGCCCGGTTGGTTTTCCAGCTTCAGAGACTCTTCGTTGAGCGCCTGCAGCAATTCCTGGGAGGTTTCAAAGAACAACTCTCGCAGTTCCATTCCGCGATCGTCGGGGAAATCGGTCACTCTCGCACCTCGATCCGCTGATAGGCCGTACCGCTATCGCGGTGCACCATCTGGAATTTGTCGGTGAGGCCGAGAAGACTTTCGGCATGTCCCACAAACAGGTAGCCGCCCGGATTCAGGCAGCGATAAAACTTCTCGATGAGGCGTTTCTGCTCTGGCTGATCGAAGTACATCATCACATTGCGGCAAAAGATCACATCGTTGCGCTGCGGCAGGTACTCGGTTTTCAGATTATGGAAATCGAAATGAACCATCTCTTTGAGTGACTTCTTGATCGCGTAGCGGTCGCCAATCTTGTCGAAGTAGCGCAAGCGGAAGCCGTAATCCACAGTCCCCATCTGGTGCTCGTTGTAGGCGCCTTCCTGTCCAGTCCGTAATACCGAGTAGCTAATGTCGCTGGCCAGGATTTCCACCCGCCACGGCGGCGGGATCAACGGCTTGGGCAACGCGATTTCAACCGGCAAAGGATTGCGCAGGTAGTAGTAAGCCAGGGAGTCGACGCACATCATGGCGAGGGTATAGGCCTCTTGCCCAGTGGAGCAGCCTGCACTCCAGATACGAATGGAGTATTCCCGGTGCGTCTGTTTCTGCTTGAACAGGTCTTCTAACACATGCTTCTGGAACAAGTCCAGTTGCGCCTTGTGACGAAAGAAACTGGTTTCGTTCACCGTCAGGTTTTCTACCAGTTTAGCGAGTTCCGTCTTGCCGTCCTGACTGATCAGCAGACGGTAATAAGCATAAAAGGAATCTGCCTTGCATTCCCGCAATCGCTTCAGCAGACGGTCTTGCAGGAAGTGCGTGCGGCGCTCATCGAAATGCATGCCGCACTCCTGGTACACCAACGCCTGTAGAAGGCGAAGTTCCGCCTCTGTCAAAATGGGCGCCGGTGCCGCTCCGAATGAACTCATGCTTTTCTTTCTTTTCTTTTTCCTGTGTGCCTGTGGCTCAAGCGTCTCCCTCAGGCTTACTTCTACTTGGCCGCTGCTCGCGCTTCGGCCTTGGCTGGTTTGCTCTCGGCGTTCACCTTCGATAGCAGCAAGCTCGCGGGGGCCAGCAACTTGCTCATGTCCAGCAACACGATCAGACGGCCTCTGACTTTCCCCAATCCACTGACACAGTTCAGCCCACCCTCCTGAAATACCGCGGGAGGCGCCTCCACGTCTTCACGGGGAATCTTCACCACTTCCGACGCCGAGTCTACGATCAGTCCCGCGAGCCTTCCGGAGTGCTCCACGACTAGAATCCGGTTGCCTTTTTTCAACGTAACCTGCTTAATGCCGAAGCGCTTCCGCAGGTCCATGACTGAAACAATTTTGCCCCGGAGATTGATCACTCCCTCCAGATATTCCGGTGCATCGGGCACGGCCGTGATCTCCGGCACGCGGACGATTTCGTGAAGTGAAGTGATAGGCACGCCATAGGTCTCGCGACCGATCTGGAAGCCCACGATATGGAGTTCGCGACTCATCGCCGTTCCCTTAGCTCCTAAAGATGCTTTAGTAATGCGATCCCGCGCTTGCCCGCCGGGCGTTCGCATGTTTTTCTTCCGGCGCGGCTTGGCGTGACGTCGACTCATCCAGCGTGAAGCGATCCATGAACTCAAGCAGGCCGCGCGACATCTTCGACATTTGCTCGGCCGAAGCCGCCAATTCGGTAGAACCCGAAGTCGATTGCTGCACCAGTTCGCGCATCCGCTCCATGGCCTTCACCACGGCTTGCGCTCCCGAAGCTTGCTCTTCCACCGCTGAGTTAATCTCGTGCGTGATCTCGTTCAAACGCGTCGTCGCCCGTGCGATCTGCGACGAGCCATGCGATTGCTCGTTGGTGGCAGCGCCGATCTCCTGCGCGAACTTGTAGACTTCCGTGACCACGTTCGAAATCTTGCGCAGCGCCGCATTCAGCTCGCCGCCCAGATCCAGGCCTTCGTTCACGATGCCGGTTGATCGGTCCATATTTTCGACGGCTTTGCGCGCTTCCTTCTGAATGCTTTGGATCAGTTCGGAAATCTCCTTGGTCGACTGCGCCGACTTTTCCGCCAGCTTGCGCACTTCATCGGCCACCACCGCAAATCCCAAACCATGCTCGCCGGCGCGCGCCGCCTCAATAGCTGCGTTTAGTGCCAGCAGATTGGTTTGTTCCGCCAGGTCGTCGATGACTTCAATGATCTTTCCGATATCATCGGCGCGCTGTCCCAGCGCTCCGATGATTTCTCCGGAGCTGGTGATGGTTGCGTTGATGCGGTTCAGGCCGTCGGTGGCCTTCTCCATGGTGGTGATGCCGCTATGTACCTCCTCGCGCGACCGGTTGGAAATATCGAGCAGCACTTTGGCCGTGTCCGCCACGCGCTGGATCGAAGCCACCATCTCGTCGATGGAGGCCGAAGTCTCACTCACGCTCGAAGCCTGCACCTGCGTGCTCTTCACCATGTTCTGCACGTTCACACTCATCTCGTGCATGGTGCTTGTGACCTCGTCGATGGCCGAGGACGCCTGCAATCCGACCTTCGCGGAGTCGTCGGAGGCATTCGCTACCTGGCCGGATGCACTCGCCACCTGGGCTGAAGCGTCACGCACGCTGCGCACCAGTCGTGCCAGACCCTCCACCATGCGGGCAAAAGCATTGCCCAGCGTGTCGTGCGGAGAGCGGGGTTTTACTTCAACAGTAAGATCTCCGCCGGCAATGGATTCGGAAACGCCCGCCATCTCCTTGAGATAAGAGACCATCTTGGCGAAGGTTCGCGCCAGTTCTCCAATTTCGTCTTTACGGTTTACATCGATGTTGTGGTCCAGGTCGCCGGTATCGCCAATCTGGCGGGAAACCGTCATCAAGTTGGTGAGGGGACCGGTGATCGATTTGGCGCTGGTGAACGCAACCACGATGCCCAGCCCCAGCGCCAGCAAAGTGCTGGAAACTGCGGCCATGATGGTCCAGGTGCTGGCGGTCTCATCCGACTTTCTGCGGGCTTCCACCAGCTTGTGGTTTTCCCCGTCCGCCACATCCAGCGCGTCGGTTGAGTTCTTCACCCAGGAGGAAGCATCTTTTTGCAGGTAGTAGATTTGTAACTCCGCCACGGTTGCATTGCCGGAGTCGACATCCTTGCGCTTCTCGATAAGAGGCTGGGCAAACTGTTTACTCCATGCCTGCTCCAACTGATCTACTCGGTCCAGCGCGGCCCGTTCCTGGTCAGAGTTCGAGAGCGACTTGCCCTCCTGCAATTTCATGCCGAGGATGCGCAGACCCTCATTCATTCGGTCGACTTCACGGCTGTCGCCGCTGAGCAGATAATTGCTCAGGTAGAGGCGATTCTGCATCATCTGGAAGCGCACGTCGTTGGTAGCGTTTGCCAGCTTGAGCGACGCGCTGGCACCGTCTTTGGCGTCGTGTTCGCGGTGCACCGCGAGCAGGTTCACCAGAAACAGAACCACTACCATGCTGAGAATGATTCCGAAATTAACGTAAAGCTTTTTGCCGATCGTCATGCCGTTTCCTCCGGCCGCCTCGATGCCCGCCGTCCTACTGATGAGGTTCGAAAAACTTGAAATCCACCACGCCCATGCTCTCTTCCGCCGCCGGTTCGAACCGCCATTTCCTGGCTGCTTCCAGGGCCGCATTGGCAAGCACTCTATGCCCGCCGAGAACCTTCGCCTCCTTCACCGCGCCGTTCGAAGTCACGACCAGTTGCACCTTGACCGTCCCCGTGAGATTCATCTTCCGCGCCAGGTCGAGATAGCCCGGCTGCACTTTGCTTTTTGGCCGCCGAACCACTTGGATCTCAGAATCCTGAGCGCGAAGGCTAACCATAGGAGCTCCTGCCAGCAGTGTAGCTACTGCCAAGACCCTCCAACCCGTCGCAAAGACACAAGTCCTCCAAAGGCAATAAATCTTCTGACTCCTGCGGAGCAACGCCGGGGCCATGCGTCACTTTTACCAAAAACCAAAGTCACCCTCGCAAATGCCTGGAACGCCAGTACTTACTCGAATGTCACATCGTGCCTAGGGGTGAGTTCGACTATTAATCCCGTCTCATGTTGGTAAGACTGTGGGATCATTCTCAAACTGAGAGAACTCGGGCCTCTATTTCGGTCGGGATTTCTCATTAAGGCACTCCCCATCCCATTTCGCTTGACTCAAATTGAGATGAGGGATTATTTTTCCATTAGATTCAATCACTTATGAGAGTCAGAGATATCGTTTGCCGGTAGCGGGGGATGCGCTGAACGCTGGAGGCAATTCCACGATCGATCTTCGGATGCACGGTGATTCCGATGAGGCATTTCAGAAACTCCTCCTGCGGATTGCCGCCGAGGCTGCGCAACGCTCTCATGCTCCTTCTCTCATCCAACTCTTCTGCCGCGCTACGCGCGAATTCTTTCAGTGTTCCGGCGTTTATTTCTGGCGGCGTCAATCAGGCGACGAACTCGTCGGTGAACAAGCCAACGGCAAGCTGGCCGAGCGATTCATCGGACTTCGTCTTTTGCCTAAACAGAGCGTGGTTGCCGCGCAAGCGATGCGCTCCCGTCGGACAACTTTTGTTAACCGCGTCAGTTCACCTTCCTTTCCCGCGGCTCAGGAATTCCACGCACGGTCTTTAATGGCCGCGCCAGTGGTGGTGTTCGATGAAGTCATCGGCACGGTGGCTTTCCTGCATGATTCGGAAGAAGATTTTTTCAACGAGGAACTTGCTGCCAAAGCTACGATCCTTGTAGGACAGCTGGGCAGCCTTCTGGAAGCAGCCCGGCTGGGCGAGGTTTCACGCGAAAAGCATGGTCACGCCGAGTTTCTGGCGGATGTGGCCACTGCTCTGCACAGCACTCCTGACGTGGATGCGGTTACCGAAGCGCTTGCTGATCGACTGCGCCTTCTGCTGCACACCCGTTTGGTCTCGGTTCTTCTGCGCCGCGATGGTCCTTTTGAACTACGTGCGGTATCCGCTGAAACTCCGCAGCTGGCTACTTCATTCCGCGCCCGGCATGATCGCCAGACCATTCGCTTCGCCACCGACCTGGCGCAGCGCGCTGTGTCCGCCGGCGAGGCGATTACCATCGCGGTCAGCAGCGATCAGCACTCGCTGGGCAGCGTGATCTCCTCTGGCATGCTGATTGCCGCTCCTTTCCGCACCGCCCGCACGCAAGGTGCGATCCTTGTGTATCCCCGCACTGACAGTGTGTATACGGCCGAGGAGAAATCGTTGGTATCCGCGGTGGCCGGCTTCGGCGCAGTTGCCATGGCTCACGCGGAACTATGTGCCACGGCGCAAAGCCAAGCGCGCGAGCTGCACCAGTTGCTCGAGATCTCCTCCCAACTCAGCTCCAGTGGTGACCTCGATCATTTTCTGCAGTCCTTCGTGGTGCGGGCTGCCAATTTTCTCGGCTTCGGCCGCTGCTTCATCGGTTTATTGGAAGACGGCGAATTTCACGTGCGCCACGTGGTGGTTCGGGGCGAATCGCAGCGCGTCGACGATATTTTCCCCGAGGGCATCGCCACTCGCGCGTTGCGCGCCAAGGAGGTTTTCTGGTCCGACGACGTCCCCCAGGAGTCTGGTGCCGACCAGCAGACGATCGCCCTGTACCAGGCCAGGCAACTTCTCGCCGTCCCCTTGCAAGGCGCCGATGGACGGTTGCTCGGGATGTTCGGAGTTCTCGACCGCCTGGACGAGACTGGCATTTCGCAAGAGGATATACGACGCGCCCGCGCCCTGGCCTCGCAGGTTGCGATCGTCCTCGAGGTCGCTCACAACCTGCACCAGTCTGAACTGAATCGCGAACGCTCCGACGTCTTGATTCGACTGGGGCGCGAAATTGATGGTCTGCTACGCCTGCCCGATTTCGCCCGCAAATTTGTGGAGCGTGCCGTGGAATTAGCCGGAGCCCGCGCCGGAGCCCTGGTCCTCTCCCAGGATGGACGATTTCACACCGTCGCCCTGCATCCGATGCACGCTCTTTCGTCGACCCCGAGCGATAAGCGAAATGCTGATCAGCGCAATCTGGCGAGCGTTACCGAGGACTCTCCGCTGCCCGTATTTTCGCCTGCCGATCATCCTGATCACCAATTGGTTGAGCAGAGCGCCCGCCACAACGAACGCATGGCTGAATCTCCGGGCACCAACCTTCAGACGCACCCCGAAGATCAATCTCTGCAGCAGCGCTTGGCGCATGCTCTTTCCGATGTTGTTGGGAAGCACGGCGATGCCATCGTTTCCGGCTCGGCCTCCGACCTGCTTGGAACAGAATTGGCTTCCAGCTTGAAGTGGAACGATTGCGTCGTGGTACGGCTTCCCGGGGCCAACGGCGACCTCGCTGGCGTGCTCTGCCTTTCCGGACGCGCGCGCTCCCTCTCCACTGACGATCGAGACTTGCTCGAAGCTATTGCCAGCCATGCCGCCATGGCGCTCGAAAATGCCCGCTTGTTTACTCGCATCGAACAGGCCAATCGCCACTGGATGGAAATTTTTGATGCCATCACTGACCTAATCGTGGTGCACGACGAAAATGACAAAGTCCTCCGCGTTAACCGCTCCCTGGCTTCAATGATCGGGGTCGGCCCCAGCGAGTTGATCGGCGTCAATATGCGGGCCCTGCTGGCTCTTACCAGCGAACTCACGCTCTATTCGTGCCCCTTTTGCCGCCCCAGAGGCGAGGAAACCGAGGATTTTGTTCACCCCGCGTTGGATCGCTCTTACCTGGTTTCCACTTCCCGCGTTCACGGCGCCTCCGGCGAGGGCCTGCAAACCATTCACGTCCTGAAAGACATTACGGACCGTCGCGAGGCCGAACGGCGCTATCGCGAATTGTTCGACAACATTCAGGAGGGATTGTTCTTCAGCACGCCTGAAGGCCGCTTTGTCGAAGTAAACGACGCCTTGGTCAGCATGCTGGGATACTCCAGCCGCGAAGAACTCTTGCAGGTCGATATCCCTACGCAGATTTATTTTTCTCCCGAGCAGCGGCTTCTTCACAGCCAGACGATGGAAGAGCACGGACACATGCGGAACTATGAGGCCACGCTTCGCCGCAAGAACGGCTCTCCCATCTACGTGCTCATCAATGCCTTCGGCATGTACGACAATCTGGGAAGGCTCGTGCAAATTCGGGGCTTGATGCTCGATGTCACAGGGCTGCACACGTATCAGACGGAACTGCAACGCGAACGCGATTTCTCCGGCAAGATTCTCAGCAATACGCAGAGCCTCATCCTGGTCTCCGATACCGCCGGCCTCATCAGCTATGCCAACCGCCGCTGGTATGAAGCCGGCTTCGAGCAGCGTGAACTGCTGGGCCGTCCTCTGCTGGAGTTGGCCGCTCCCGGCTACGTGCTCCCGCTCTCTGACGCATTGCAGGCCGTTCTTCGCGGCGGACAAGTCGACAACCTCGAATTACAGATCGTGCGAGCTAACGGACACCCTGGCCAGTTTTCCGTCAATCTCAGCCCGATGCGGGACGATCAAAACAGTATCAGCAGCATCGTCGTGGTCATGACGGACATCACAGACTCCGCCGACCTGCGCGACAAACTCGTTCATGCCGAAAAAATGGCGGCTGTCGGACAACTGGTTTCCGGAGTGGCGCACGAAGTAAACAATCCATTAACCGCCATCCTCGGTTTCGCTGATCTGCTCCTGGAAAATCCTGAGATACCAGAGACTGCCCGGAAAGATCTTCGCGTCATTCTGCAGGAAGCCCAGCGCACAAAAACCATCGTGCAGAATCTGCTGAGCTTCGCCCGGCAGATGCCGCCGCAGCGGAACCCGGTGCAGCTCAACACCATCCTGCGCAGGACGATTCAATTGCGTTCCTATGACTTCAACAGCCACGGTGTCGATATCTCCGAACAGTTGGACGTGGGGCTTCCGGATGTGATCGGGGACGCTCATCAATTGCAGCAGGTTTTTCTAAACATCCTGAACAACGCCTACGACGCCGTGCACGAAATCGGCCGGCCCGCTCGTATCGAGATCATGACTACCAAAGTCGGCAAGTCAGTCGAAGTCTCGTTCCGCGACAATGGCTTGGGCATCTCGCAAGCTGATCGCATCTTCGATCCGTTTTTCACCACGAAAGAGGTCGGCAAGGGAACCGGTCTCGGTCTCAGCATCTGCTACGGCATCATGAAGGAGCATGGAGGTGAGATTCTTTGCCATAACAATGCGGATGGCCAGGGAGCCACATTCATCCTCCGTTTTCCCGCAGCGCCCCACTCCGCTTCTCTGGGTGTGGCCGCAGGAGTATTACAAAAATGACAAGCTCAGCTGTTCAAACAACTTACTTGCCCGTCCTTCTTATCGAAGACGAGCCCTCCATCATGGCTCTGGTCAGCGCGACGCTGGAGCGCAACGGCTACGAAGTCGTCTGCACCGAATCCGGCGCCGAAGCCCTGCATCTTTTGGAAAAAGGCCGTTACCTCGGAGTCGTTTCGGACATGCGAACCCCCGGGGGAGTCGATGGCGCGCAGGTTCATTCCTGGATCTCAGCCAATCGCCCTGATCTCGTCGATAAAGTTGTCATCATTACCGGCGACTACGCCAACGAAGAAACCGTCAGCACCCTGCGCAAGATCGGCGTGCTTTATCTTGAAAAACCTTTTCGTGTGCAGGATCTCATCTCTGCTGTCGAAAAGACTATGGGGAAAGCCCGGTGAGCCCAGCATTGTCCAAAGATGAACTCCGCGTCCGCTTACTCATCGTCGACGACGATCAGAGTATCCGCAAACTCTGCATCACCGTCGGCGAAGCGCTAGGTTTCGTGTGCCTCGAAGCCGATAGCGGTGACTCCGCTCTCAGCGTGCTCGAAGAGCAGCCGGTGCACATGATCCTGAGCGACATGGTCATGCCGCACATGTCGGGCCTTGAATTCCTGGAGAAGGTAAAGAAACTTCTGCCCCGCACCGAAGTCGCGCTCATGACCGGACACGGCTCCATCGAAACCGCTGTGCAAGCCATGCGGCTCGGAGCCTACGACTACATTACTAAGCCGTTTTCCCCACTCGATGAATTGCGGCTGTTCTTGCGCCGCATGGCGGAAAAAGTCAGGCTTGTCGAGGAGAATGAATTCCTCCGCCAGCGGATGGATTCCGAAACCGCCGTGCACGGGATCATTGGTTCGTCTGCCAAGATTCAAGAGGTCCTGCGCGTAGCTTCGCGGCTTAAGGACACGCGCACCTCGGTGCTCATCTCCGGCGAGAGCGGCACCGGCAAGGAGTTGATCGCGCGGGCGATCCATTTCCGCGGCGCCTTCGCAAATCGTCCTTTCGTCGCCGTGGATTGCGGATCCCTGGTTCCTACATTGATCGAGAGTGAACTCTTCGGCTACGAGAAAGGAGCTTTTACCGGCGCTCTCAAATCCAAGCAGGGACTCTTTCAATCGGCCGACACCGGCTCAGTCTTTCTCGACGAGATCGGCGAACTTCCGCTGGAGCTGCAAGCGAAACTTTTACGCGTGCTGCAGGAAAAGGAGGTTCGTCCCGTGGGCAGCAATCAGCGCGTAAAAGTGGATGTGCGAGTCATCGCCGCCACCAATCGCGATCTGGAAGCTGCCTACAAGAATGGAACTTTTCGCAAAGATCTGTATTTTCGTCTGAATGTTGTCACCGTGCATGTGCCTGCATTGCGCGAGCGCCGTAGCGATATCCCGATGTTGGTGAATTGGTTTTGCGAGCGTTATGCTCCCGGCGCGGACCTGCGCGTCTCCAGCGGCGCCATGAAAGCTCTCATGAACTATGACTGGCCGGGCAACGTGCGCGAACTGGAAAACTGCGTGGAGCGCGCGGTCGCGCTCGGGAACGGCACGCTGATCGATCTCGGCGATCTTCCTACAACCATCGCTAATGGCAGTTCTTCCGCCTCTCGCGTGCCCGCGGAATTGGAGAACGAATCGGTCTCTGATCTGGCAGTCAATAGTGAGTTCGCTCCTCGTGGAGGAAATGCAACAGCGCCATCCAGTACGGATCTTGAAGATATCGAACGCGCCACCATCCAGCGGGTCTTCGAACAAGTCAAAGGCGACAAAGCCCTTGCCGGACGCATGCTGGGAATCAGCCGTGCCACACTCTACCGTAAACTAAAACGCTACAACATCAGCTCCGCTCCGGCTTCTGCACCATCCAGCCACACCTTGCAGTAACCCCTCGTGCGCGTCTGCCGCGCTCACGGCGGTTTTCTCGGTGCTTTTGGCTTTACCGACTTTCACATCAGAATCACCGACCATAAAAAAAGCACCCTGTGAATCCCAGGGTGCGTGAAAAACATAGTCAACTCAACGGTCAACGCTAACTGATATTCAGCGCTATTGAGGCTTTCTCTTTTCCTCTTCTGCCTGCTGCTTCTTTTTTTCCTCGGGCGTTTGCGCCTTAGGCTGCTGCTTCGGCGGAGCCGGTGCTGGCCTCGCTGCGGCGGGCGGAGCAGCGTGCTGTGGCGGACGTTCGTTCGCCGGAGGAGCCGGTCGTGGCGCTGGTTGAGCTGCAGGCGGACGGTCATTCCGCACCGGCGGGGGCGTAGCCGGACGAGCTGTCTCCGGCCGATTATTCGGTTCCGCCGCAGGTGGGCGATTCGGTTCGGGACGGTTCGCATTCGGTTCCGGGCGATTGGCCGGAGGGGTTGGCGCGGGCCGATTCGGCTCCGCCGCAGGCGGCCGGTTTGGCTCGGGGCGGTTCACATTCGGTTCCGGGCGATTGGCCGGAGGGGTTGGCGCCGGTCGATTCGGTTGCGCTGCAGGTGGGCGATTCGGTTCCGGACGATTATTGGGTTGCGCTGGAGCGGGCCGGTTCGCCTCGGCCGGACGCTCATTTGCCGGCGGCGGAGTCGCCGGACGATTGCCCGGTTGATTCGCTGCGGGCTGGCCCGGTCGAGAGGCGTTCCCAGGCTGGTTGGCCGGACGGCCCATGGTCGGCGTCGCCGGCTTTCCCGCTGGCGCAACCTTCACCATCGGATGCACCGCCGCCGCTGGACGCAGCGTCTGCATCTGGCTACGAGCCAATGGTTCCCCAGGATGCGCTGCCAGAGCCTGTTGCTGCTTCGCAAAGGGTACGGGCGGGGGAGGCGGAGTTTTCTTCGCCACCACTTGACGGCTCGCAACCGCGGCAGGAGGAGCAGTCACACGACCGGCGGTCGCCGCCCGTGCGCCCAGCACACTCTCGCGCGTGGGAGCAACCGCAACTCTTGCACTCATGGGCGCCGACGCGATCTGCTGCGCACTTACTTGAACTCTCGCTTTCGCCACCGGCTGTGCACTGATGAAGGCATGCTGTGGAACCACCATCACCGCACCTTGCACATTGCGGTTTACATACGTCACATTGGTGATGTTGGTAGTGTTGCTGACGATAGTTGTGCGATAAACGGTTGTTACCTGCGTTACATTCACCGTCGTATTGCTGATGTTGACGCGATTTACGTAAGCCTCGCTGACGTGATAGGACGGCACATAAACTTCGCGCGGACCTAACGGGAACCACCCAACGTTGCCGCCGAATCCTCCAGGCCCACCTCCCACGAATACCACCAGGGCGGGGGCGTAGACGGCTCGAACGGCCACCGGTCCAGCCACCCATCCCCATCGTCCTTCAACGCTCACCCAGCGCCCGTAGTGGAACGGAGCATATCCCCAGGAAGAGTCATCGACCCAAGTCCATCCCCACGGAGAGATCCAATCCCAATGCCCATCATGATAGGGTGCCCAACCGACTTCGACGCGATTGGGAAACCAGACGTGCCCGTAATTGGAATCGTCGCGCCAGTCGCCGTTGTCGTCGAGATCCTCGTAACCCACTACGTCGGGCGCGAGGTAATGCGAGGACCGGGAGTAGTCGTAGCGGTGATCACGCGCTTCAGACCAGCTATCGAACTGATCGGGACCTCCGATCTGCTCCACGTCCGCGTTCAGAGATTCGGTGCCGCTGAAAGTACCGGCCTGTCCGCCGTGCAGAGTATAGGTCTGACCGTTTCCCGTGGCTTGTCCCTCGCCTTCACGAATGGTAACGACGGTACTGCTGCCGTCTTCACTGGCATCAACCCGATAATGGCCAGGCTGCATCGCGGTGAATGCAAGATTCGGTGTGTCGACTTCAAAGTCGTCATCGCCTTCCAGCCGGCGCACGGTGATGCCGATCGACCCGGAACTGAGTTGGATCTGAACTGTGTTGTCGTCGAGGTTGAGGAAGGAGAAACCCGTGTTGGGCGCCAGGCGGATTACAGCCGATCCAAGTTGCACCTCGGCGCGCGAATTCTGATCCGCCCATAGCTTGTCCCCGGTGGTCATTGGACGGTTGGGAACGGCTCCGACCCAATCGTCCTCCCCGGCGGGCTGGAAGGAAACGGAACCTTCCATGTAGCCAAGACGGGCGACGCGGGCCGGAGGATCGTCTTGATCTTGATCCTGAGCGAATGCGTGTTTTGGCAAAATAGAGGTGGCAAGTGCGAGCACAAGCATGGCCCCGCACCAACTGAACTTCTTCAGTGTTGTTCTCATAGAAGATTTATCTCCCCAAGCGAATTTTCGAGTGTAAGTTGGAGTTCCCACAAAACGTTTTCGCCAACCCGAGGTTGAAAAAGTTTCGCGTCGTGTCGAATCCTGGAAATGGCCCTGTAGCCAGCTTCCGAGACGTGCCCGAAGCGCGTCAGGACTGCCAGACGGATCGAAAGCCTATGGGTCGGCACGCGTAGTGACCAAAGAATAGCAGGTTAGGTGGTAAGAATTATTGCCACAATAGGGGCAGATCTGAGACGCCGTCTCACTCTGAGATCAGAGCCTTCTTGGAGGCTCTTTGCGGCGCAGGCAGTAGGCATCTAAGCTACTGAAAAATATAGAGCCCCAGTGCTAATCCTTCCGTTCTCCGCGGTGGTCCCGGTCGTGCTTCTGGTTCTGTCGTAAACCGCGCGTTCTGGCTCCCCAAAGCTCTTTCTAACCGGGAAGAGGGGGAGCCCAACCGCACTTCGAATGGCGCAGTTTAAGAAACGGATCTGCAAAGGGATGGGGCGCTGTGGGGCATTTAGGGACAGCGAAGGCGCGGGAAGCCAGTTCGGTAGCGGATTTGGCACGCTTTTTTCCGGAGGCGACCCCGGTTCGCATTCCGATAGAGCTCACCCGCAGCAGTCCCGCCGGTGCCGAGACGCCAGCCTCTGGTCTCACAGCGCCACAGCCTGGCTTGGCCGAGAACACTGTGATTGAATTCGGAACATCCCGCGAAGTCTTATTTGCCTGCACCATACCACTGGAGTTTGCCGACGTGCTGCGCCTGCGCAACTCGGATGGCTCGCTCGATACTCAGGCTTCTGTGGTGGCCGTCCAATATCGCCCGGGCAGAACCATTGTCGCGGCACGTTTCCTCAACGCCGTTCCTAACTGGATCGTGAAATCATGACACAACCTACGCAGCCCGCATCCTCAGCAACGGATCTTGAGGCGTCGTGGTCGAGTGCGCGCCGCATATTTCCTGTTTACGCCGAACTGGCGCGCGAATTTGCCATTGACGCACCGAGCTTTCCCGCGCTCGACGAAACCGCGGACTCACCCGATCGCGAGACGGTAGAGCGCGCCCAGCAGTGGTTGCAGGATATGGATGACCGCATCCAGGTCCATCAACTGCGGCAATTTCTGCAAACCACTTCGCTCGTGGATCGCGACGGGCTAGTCGCTCTGTTGCAGCATTGTCTGGCGAAAACCCCGCGAACCGATTCCTCTCGCGACAAACTCGATTTTCTGCTGGTGCAATATTTCAGCCAGGGGGCGCCCACCGACCTTGAGGACAACGGTGCGGACATAGCATACGTGGCCGCCGGCTTAAAGCCGATTCTGGGCGAAGTGGAACTGAAGCCTCCGGTCTGGCTGAACGCGCTGGATCGCGCCTTGGATGCGGCGCGTCGTTGCCGGTCGCTCGATGAGCTGCTGCACGGTGCGGTCCTGGAGCAGGGCCGCAAGGCCAAAGCTCAGGCCGGTGATTTGTTCTACCTTCCCATTGCGCTGGTGGCTTTCACCCGTTTTGGATATTTGATGAGGCGCGTTTTCTTCCGCCTCATGCTCACCGATCTCAACAGCATTCTCGACGGCCTGACTGAACTGGAAGAAAAAGGCGTGGAAACTATCGACTGCCGGCGCGCCCAGTTCTCCGCGCAGGAACCCATCATGCGGCTCCGGATGATTTGCCAGTCGTGGAAGGTGATGTTCCAGGCGGAATATTCTTCCGGCCAGCCGCTGCGCATGCTCGTGGACCTGCGGTTATCAGTAGATGCCGCGTTAGGATCTGAGCGGGGAGGTGCCGCCGCCGAGGCTCGCGACACTGGTAAGTCCCCGGAGGAGAACATGCCTGACAGCCATCCTAAGGCTCGTGCCGCTGCCGCTAGTGCAAGCTCAGCTACTGCGGCAGGCGCGCAGAAAAGGCCCAACAAGAAGAGAAAGACTAAGTTTGCAACAGCGACTGCCCATGCTCCGGAGTTTGAAGTTTCCCCCGCACAGGCGGAGTGGAACCCTGAGGATGGTTCCTCCTCGCAGACGAAAAAATAACCGCAGTCAGAAAAACTGCTGTTTTCAAAGATTAGCGATCAAAGATTAGCGATCAAGGGAGTCCGCCAGCGAGGCGGGTTCAAAGGATGCCCGGCAAGTGGACGACACAACTGTACTGATCATCTCCGACGATGCGGAATTTTCGCGGAGCATTAGCGCGCGCTGGCAGGCCGAGCGCTATGTCCCCACCTTCACCACTCTGAGTGGCGATCTGTGGCCGCGTAGTGTGGATAACTTTGAAGTGGCCATCGTCGGACCTTTGCGCCGCGAATTGCTTTCCCTGATTCTGGAACCTCTACATTCGACCTTCCAACCTCTGATCTGTGTTTGCCAAGATGCGCCTACTGCGAAACTGGTACGGGAGCGATGGCCGCGCACCTCGGTATTGCGCCGGGACCAGGAAAACTGGCTGGACGTCTTGATCTTGGCAGGAGGAGAGGCCGTACAGCGCGCTGCCGCCGAAGCCCGGGCGCGATTGGCGGAACAGCATTGCACAACCCTGGAACGGCAGGCCACGCTCGGCCGTTACATGCTGGAGATGCGGCACGGCTTGAACAATGCGCTCACCTCGCTGCTGGGCAATTCCGATCTTCTGCTAATCGAACCGGGCAGCCTCTCGGCCGAGGCACGCGGGCAGATCGAAACCATTCGCAATATGACGCTGCGCATCCATGAGGTGATGCAGCGTTTTTCTTCGCTGGAGAAGGAAATGAACGTGGTTGCGCAGCAGGTGGAACGGGATTCTGGAAGGTTTCGCGTGGCCATGGCTGCGGGCGACTGAAAACGCACTGGCGATGCCACGGTGAATTCGCAAACGGAGCGGGTGGGGTGAGATTGATCGTATCCCTGCCCTATGCCGATCTGACAGTGGTGGGAGTGCCGGGTGTCCCGCCACCCTTGGGAAAGGCTCTATGCATAGGCTAATTACAACTAGCACGATTCTGGAGCATGAGATTTCGGAAGTGCGCCTGCTGGTGGAGCGTCAAACCGGAATCGTCTTGGATTCTCCCAACAGCGTGCTGGCCGCTCGCGTCGCCGATTTTATCGAGACGCAGGGCCTGGATTCATCGACGACTCTGCTCGAGCACCTTCGTTCGTCCGAGCAGGATCCTTCGAATCTGCCGTCCTTACTGGATGGATTGATAAATACGAATACTGGATTTTTCCGTCATCCCGGCGCGATGAACGCCTTCATGCGGCAGGTTCTCCCGCAGCTCTGTGCTCGGAAGTCGGCAGACTCTCCCGGCCCGATTCGCATCTGGAGCGCAGGCTGTGGCACGGGAGAAGAAACCTACTCGATTGCGATGTCGGTATGCGATGCAGTGAATCCCGCCAACGTAAGCAATCCAGCCAACGGCAACGGTTCAGGCAAGACAGGCCCTCGAGGCGGTGGCATTGCGGAGAGTTTGCAAAGCACTATGCCGCAGCCGGCCAAGCTGAATGCAGGCTGCTCGATTCACATCGTAGGAAGCGACTTGCTGAAGAGTAATGTCGAAATAGCGGATCGCGGCGTGTATCCGCCGTCCGCTCTGGATGGCCTGCCGCCGACTACAATTCGAAATTATTTCTCCAAGATCGGCCCGCCTGCCGTCGTTGCAGCCAATGGCGCGCAGAGTGACTTTGAAGGTGAGTTGCCCTCGCCTCAAAGTTCCCCGATCGCCGCCGCGCACTTGCTGGTGAAGCCCCGGCTGCGCAGCCTGGTTACCTTCAATTGCATGAACCTGGCCCGCCCCGGCTACATCGGGCGATTTGATTGCATCTTCTGCATGGACGTCCTGCCGCATTTTTCTCGCGTGCAGCGACTCGCCGTCTTGGAGCGGCTTCATTTGTACCTGGAACCGGGCGGCTATCTTTTCTTGGGTCAAACGGAAAAACTATCGGCCTCGAACCTGAACTTCCGCACGGAGTCATTCGACGGATACACCTTCCACCGCAAACCTCTCGCCGCGAGTGCGGCGTACGGACGGTGAAAAGATCAGGTACGCGGCCGCTCCGTGCCGCTTAGATCGATTCAGGACTGCCCAAAAACGGGTTCACGACCTCGATTCCCTCCAATTTCTGCCCTGGCTGCAAATCCTCAGTAAGCAGATAACGGCAGGAGGATGCTTTGGCAGCAGCCACGATCAGCGCGTCCCAGTACGAAAGCCTGTAGCGATCCTGGATTTTCCATCCAAGTGTTACGCGAACAAGAATTCCTTGGTCCTCAACTCCTTAATTGTGTCACGCAACTTCGCCGCCTTCTCAAACTCAAACCGCTTGGCCGCTTCGCGCATGTCGCTTTCGAGTTTGATGATGTAGCCATCCAGTTCTTCCTGGGACTTGAACTCCGGCATGCCTTCCGCTTCGCCGCCCGTCAAGTCGGTGTAGTCCGCGGCGACGATTCCGGCCAGCGTCATGTCCAGCGGACGCACAATCGATTCCGGTGTAATTCCGTTTTCCAGATTATATGCAGTTTGAATCTCGCGCCTACGTAACGTTTCGTCAATCGCGCGCTTCATCGAGTCGGTCATGCGGTCGGCATACAAAATAGCACGGCCGCGGAGATGGCGGGCGCAACGGCCAATGGTTTGGATCAAAGATCCCCACGATCGTAGAAAGCCTTCTTTATCGGCGTCGAGAATCGCCACCAGCGAAACTTCCGGCAAATCGAGTCCTTCTCGCAGAAGATTGATGCCGATCAATACATCGAACTCGCCCTTGCGCAGGTCACGCAGAATCTTGACCCTTTCCAGAGTTTCGATCTCGGAGTGCATGTAGCGGCACTTTACGCCCACCTCGGCGTAGTATTCGGCCAGGTCTTCGGCCATGCGTTTGGTGAGCGTGGTCACCAGAACACGTTCGCCCCGCTCCACCCGTGCCCGAATTTCGTGCAGCAGATCGTCGATCTGCCCTTTAACCGGACGAACCTCAACCTCAGGGTCGATCAATCCGGTTGGCCGGATGATCTGTTCCACCACTACGCCCGCTGATTTTGTCAGCTCATATGGACCGGGAGTTGCTGAGACATAAACCATCTGATTGGTGCGGTGCTCAAATTCTTCGAAGGTCAGTGGACGATTATCCAGCGCCGAAGGCAGCCGGAAGCCGTATTCCACGAGCGTCTCCTTGCGCGAGCGGTCCCCGGCATACATGCCCCGCAGTTGTGGAATCGTCTGATGCGACTCGTCTACAAACATCAAATAATCCCGGGGAAAATAATCCAGCAAAGTCGGTGGAGGCTCTCCCGGCATTCTTCCAGTAAAGTGCCGCGAATAATTCTCGATGCCGTGGCAGTAGCCCATGACTTTGATCATTTCCAGATCAAACTTTACCCGCTGGTGGATGCGCTGCGACTCGACGAGCCGTCCCTGCTTCTCCAATTCCACTTCCCACCACGCCAGTTCTTTCTTGATCGACTCAACGGCCGAAACGCGAGTCTCATCCTTCATGACATAGTGTGTCTTTGGATAAATCGGCAGGCGCGCATACTTTTGTTTCATGGTGCCGAAGAGGGGATCGATCTGTGCGAGCGATTCCACCTGATCTCCCCACAACTCGATCCGGTACGCCATGTCGTCATAAGTAGGGAATACCTCGATGACGTCACCGCGCACGCGAAACGTTCCTCTGCGAAATTCCCCATTGGTGCGCTCATAGAGAATGTCGACCAGTTTGCGTGTGATGTCCTCCCGCGCGATCTTCTGGCCCTTTTCCAGAAACAGCATCATGCCGTAGTAAGCTTCCGGCGATCCCAAACCGTAGATGCAGCTCACAGAGGCCACGATCAGTGCGTCTCGCCGCTCAAACAGCGATCTTGTGGCCGAAAGTCGTAGCTTGTCGAGTTCATCATTGATGGTCGCTTCTTTCTCAATGAAGAGGTCCGCGGCCGGAACATAGGCCTCGGGCTGGTAGTAATCGTAATAAGACACAAAATATTCGACGGCATTATGAGGGAAGAAATTCTTGAACTCGTGATAAAGCTGCGCCGCCAGAGTCTTGTTATGTGCCATCACCAAGGCCGGACGATTTACCGCCTCGATCACCTTAGCCATGGTATAAGTCTTTCCCGAGCCAGTGACACCCAGCAGCACCTGATGCTGCTCGCGGTCATAAACGCCGCGCAGCAGAGATTCGATTGCCCGCCCCTGGTCCCCCTGCGGTTTGTAATCGGAAACGAGTTTGAAGTCCATGAAAAAGTTCTTAGCCGTCCAAGCTGGGCAAAGCTCGGCGGAATTTCCTCGCCAGCCTCACACTGCTCGCACAAAGGCCAATTCTGTCCACTACGAATCCCTCTATTATAACGCTGGTAAAACTGATGAAAGTTCGGCTAGAAGCGCCATGCGCCAGACAACATGCCAGAAAACATGGCAAGCCAAGGGAGACGAATCCACATTCTCGCTCTTATTTTTTCTGCAAGTCTTTTTTCTGCAAGTCTTCGACGGCCAGGATTCTGGTGGTGGCGCGGAACTTTCTGTAATCGCGGAAACTTTGTTCCACGTTTACGTCGAAATTCTTCAGCAACGCGAGCCGAACGTCGACTTTTATGCTGAGCTGGCGGGGCAGCCATACTTCGTCGTTCACCCTTGTCTGCTCCAGCATGAAGCGCGAGCCCTTATGAATGCGCGCCAAAAATAATCCCCATGAAACTGTATCCAGGCATTCCACATCCATCCGGGCCAGTTGCAGATCGCTCTTGTCGATCCAGACGCGCCCGTGGAACTTCGGCAGAAACTTGGATTCCTTCATGTGCGGCACAAAACCAGGGCGGGGCTCGCCATCAATCACCCAGGCCTCGCGCCCGCTCAGCAGTTCGGTTCCGACCAGTTTGAAGTTGTAGGCATCGGCGACCTCGCGCACAAACTGGCGGTCTTGCTCGCGATCTTTCTCTTCTTTGTCTTCGCGCTTCTTGCGATCGCTGTCCGATTCGTTATTGCGCTTGTCGATGACCTTCTGGATTTTCTCCTCTTCCTTGGCCGCTTCCTTCCCGGAAAGCGGCTTATCGTCCTTCTCGATCAGGCGCTGCACCGGCTCGCCGTAAAGCTCCAACACTTCGTAGGTCTTGGCCTCACTGGACTTAATCTGGCCTTTGCCATCGAGCTTGTTCTGGACTTCGTGTTCGATATACGTATAGTCGCGTAGTCGCTTGTCGTTCTCAATGTCCTTTGCAGCGACCACGCGAAACAATTGCTGCATCTGCTCTTGCGAGAGCGTGCCGCTCGCGTCGGGCCTCAGATCGAGCTGGGAGGCGGTGTCCAGCGAGGAATCGGGATGAGTGGCTGGAAGCGATTTTGCAGGCGCAGGCTGATCGGACGCGGGTAGGTCCTGCTGCGCGAAGACGCCAAGACTGCTCAGCAGAACTAGCAGCAGAACGAGACCTGATCTCCGCATGGTTGACATTACGTTCTTAGAACGCCATAAGTTCCCGCCAGATGCATGAAAGTATCACGGAATGTGTAAATCAGCGGGGCGAACCAAAGTCGCTTTAAATCGCGCTCATTTCTCTTTGTGGGCTTTGCCCAGGCATTCTGCCTGGAACAGCCGCTCGTCGACGCGATGCAGGCGCTTTGCCATCGCCGGAGTGATCAGCGGATAATGTTTGATTTCGAACAAGTGGTACACAATGAACCACACGGGATTGTCAGTGGTCATCCAGTTTTGGCGATCGAAGCGTTTTAGATTGACCGGAACCGAGAAACGGCGCAAGCTCCGCTGCCGCCGCAAATTGAAATAGACGTTGAAATAACTTAAGGCTAGTTCACGCAGCGTGCGATAGACCGGTTCGCGCCAGCGGCAGCCGGTATAGTTCGATTTGGCGATAGCGCCCCAGCATCCGTTTTGCCGAAAAATTGCGATCACGTGGTCCGTGTCGTTTTCGGCTTCAAAATCCAACAACAGCGGAGGGTAACCGTTGGCGCGAAGCGCTGCGGCGGCGAAAATCGCCCCTTCCAGACAGTGGGCTGTCTGTTCCGCTAGCACTCGCCGCGGAGACCATGCTGTGTCCGCGAGGTGATACGGAGTGTCGTCGAGAAACTTCTGTATACCATGGGGATCTTTCATACTGCGAAGTTGGCGCATTTCCGCAGGCGTGAAACCAGTTGAATCGCTCATCGTCGCATGAGTTTACATGACAGAATGAACGCCGAAGAAGAGGAAAGAACTCTTACCGTTAGGTGAAAACATCGGCGAGCTCGTGAGCCGAGTCGACCAGCACGTCCGGTGGGGGCGTCTCCAGCGTGTGTGGGGCAAAGCCATAGTTCACGCCAACGCTCCACAGTCCGGCGTTGCGGCCGGTTTCAACATCGACGTGGGAATCACCGACGATGGCGGCTTCTTCCGGGCGCACCCTGTGCTCTGCCAGCAGCATCCGCGCTCCCTCTGGGTCAGGCTTCTTCGTGGCGAAACTATTGCCACCATAGATTTGAGTAAAAAATGGGCCGAGCCCGAGCGCCTCGACGATCGCCCGGGATGGGACGACCGGCTTATTTGTCAGCACTGCCATCTGACGTTGAGTCCAGGTCTTATCCGCGCGGCCGTCCCGACGCTGATGGAGCGGGTTCTGAATCGCCCTTAGGGACTCGATGACGCCCTCGTAGACCGTGGTGTGGTCGAGCTTGTGTTCGCGATAGTAAGACAGAAAAAACTGCAGACCCTTGCGTACCAACGCTTCATCGACTGCCTCTCCGCCAAGCGCGCGCTGAATCAGAATCGGCGCACCGTCGCCGACGTAACTGGCAATCACCTCGTCAGGCAGCTCGGGGCGCCCGATGTGGCGCAGCGCGGCATTTACGGAATGTACCAGGTCAAGACGAGAATCAATCAGCGTGCCGTCCAGATCAAAAATCACAAGCTTGATGGAATGTGCATCGAAGGCGCGGCGGGTTTGAATCATTTGAGCTTCTAGAATAAACGATTCTTGCACTAAAGCCTCGTAGCAATCTGCCATCCTTAGCCGCAACGGCAGCCGACTTTTCAACAGACCCCGGGCGGCGAAGAAGTTGTTAACACGCGCGGCGGTCATCGGTAGCGAAACAGTTACGTCCGTATAATCCCAGCATGGCGAAGAGCTGGAAGACGCGTTTGATTCATTCCGACGTCCACGTTCCCGAAGGATACCGCTCGCTTGCGAGTCCCGTATTTCGCGGCTCGACCACTCTGTTTTCTAACGCTGCTTCAGTCGATGACAGTTGGGATCAGCACGCAGTCGGCTACACTTACGGTCTCTACGGCACCCCTACCACGCTCGAACTCGCGGGGAAAATCTGCGAACTGGAAAAAGGCTACCGGACGATCGTCACACCCGGAGGCCAGGGAGCAATCTCCCTGATCAATTTGGCATTCCTGAAAAGCGGCGATCACATTCTGATTCCGGAGAATGTATACACTCCAAACCGGCAACTGGCGCGGAATGTGCTGCGGCGTTTCGGCGTGGAGTGCACCTTCTATCCTCCAGAAATCGGCACCGGAATCGGGGATTTGTTACGCGAGAACACTCGACTGGTTTGGTGCGAAAGTCCAGGGTCGATCACGATGGAAGTGCAAGACGTGCCCGCAATCGTCGAGGTTACCCATTCTCGCGGCGGGCTCATTGTGCTGGATAATACCTGGGCGGCGGGAGTGTATTTCGATGCATTCGCGCACGGCGTGGACATTACGATGCAGGCGCTCACCAAATACGTGGGTGGACACAGCGACCTGCTGATGGGTTCCGTAACCGTGAAGGATCCGAAGCTTTACCAGCAACTCGGAGCAACGCAGCAGCTTCTGGGAAGCGCAGCCTCGCCGGATGACTGCAGTTTAGCCCTGCGTGGAATGCGGACCATGGCGGTCCGGCTGAAGCACATCGAGGCCTCTGCCTTGCAGATTGCGCACTGGCTTGCTGCTCGGCCGGAGATCGAGCTTGTGCTGCATCCGGCGCTCGAAAGCTCGCCCGGGCACGAAATCTGGAAGCGGGATTTCACAGGATCGGCTGGAGTTTTTTCCATCGTCTTCAACCCCGCAGCCACCAAAGCTGAAGTCCTGCGATTTGTGGACCACCTGGAGTTGTTCGAGATCGGCTATAGCTGGGGCGGCGTCACCAGTCTGGCCGTGGCCTATGACTTTGGCAGAGCAAAAGGGCGTCCGGACTATGGGCACCGCATCGTGCGGCTGAATATTGGACTGGAAGACACGGAGGACTTGATTGACGATCTGGAGAGCGGTTTGAATTCATGCCGAGCGGGGCAACGTGGCTAGACGGCGAACGCGAGGGGCCGTGACATCGCTGAGCGGAGAAGCGAGTATGGACTCGCGCTCACGGCGCGTGATTGCCACATGCCAACCGTGCTTCGTAAAGGCAAGCAGGTTTCCAGTGCCGTAGTTTACGAAATGCGGACTAATCAGGTCTAGTGGGCACCGGCGCAGTTTTTCGGGAGATAATAAACGCGTTTACGCCCGTTCTTGTCCAAGGCCGCCTTTCTGCGGCGGCCAGACCGCTAATCGCGACTCTTGGGCAGCTGTTCGAGTAACGTGCGTCCTGTTTTCTGCCAGTTGCTCACTTGCGCAACTATGCAAGGTGACTGGACATACTACTACGACGATTCGCAGTATATTCTGACTCAGGACGCCTCCGGGAATCTGACTGGGACGATGAAGGCCAACCTCTGCTCGGGGACCAGTTTCCCCATCACGGGTACGACCAGCAGCGGCGGCGAATTTACGTTTACCGTTACAGGTTTTGCCGCCTGTTCGGGAAGGACATTCCTGACATTTACGGGTTATCTCGGGCAGCCCGGATGTAACTACGCCTACGGGAATTGGACCACTTCCATTCCCAGCAGCGGCGGCTTCGGCCAAGATAATCCATACCCGACAGATACTACAGCTGTCTTTGCCAAACCGGTGGACGTTCCGACTTCGGAAACGTCAAAAATCCCAACTGGCGCTCAGTGGAGCACGACGAATGGTGCGCCTTGGATCCAAACCCTTGCCGGGAGTCTTGCACCTAGCGAATTTGAGGGCAGAGCTGTCTACGAGTACCCAGCCACTGGCCCCGGAAATGATACTTGTTGGTTCAAAGGATCGACGGTTCCACTCTTCGACGCGGTCACCACGCCAGGCTTCGCGTGGAATATATCCAGCGCGAACGCGTGGGGAGGCGCGGACTTCATAGGATGGAATCTTGCTGCAGTTAAGTACTACCGAACCGAGAAACGCGTCCCATGCGCCAGCACCTTTCAGCAACAGATGGTGATAGATGCCGCGTATAGCCCAGCAAATCCGTCGAACTACGGGCCATACACCAACAGCTCAGGGAGCAACTTCTACGGCGTGCCCTACGAGGTCAACACCCTCGGCGCAGGTATTACGGCCACCACCGCGACCAGCACGCGTAACGGTAAGACTTCAACCAACACTACTTGGAAGTGAGGAACCAGATGCGTCACGCACTTTTATTTGCACTGCTACTCAGCGGGTTTGGCATGGTCGGCGCGGCTCAAAATTCAGTCACGATTGCCAGTGACCCGCGAGATCTCTCGCGCCCGGTTTCGACGCTGGTAAATCAAATACGGGAGCGCGAGAAAATCGTGATTACGTACGAAGACCCCCGGTATGGAAACGCTGCGGATATTGAGGATGTTACCGCTGAGGTCTCAAGGGCCTCTGATCCTGAAAAGAACTATGGTCCCCGAATCCTTATCCCCAAGGGGCACGCCATAACGTTTGTCTACTCGCCGGCAGACTTTGTCAGTACGCAGGCTGCACAGCCCACAATCGAAAGAATGCTGCGCGAATATTCGTTGCTTGGCGGACCTACCTTCGTAGTCAAGAGAGACGGCGTTCGCTTACACATTCTGCCAAGCGAGGTTTTGGACGCCGCCGGCAGCCGACTTAAGCAGAGCTCCATCCTCGATGCGGTAATAAGCGTTTCCCCTGCCCGCCGAAGTGGCGGCGAACTCCTTCAAGCAATATGCGACCAGATCCAGAGGCAGACCGGTTATGAAGTTGGCGTCGGCCCCAGCGCTCCTGGCAATATCCTCGCGCGCTATCGAACTACCGAAGGCATAGAGAGTCAGAGCGGCCGTGCAGCACTTGAACACTTACTGGACACAGCAACCCACCCCGCAAGCTTCGCATGGGACCTGTACTACGGTCCCGATGTTAAGGGATATATGCTGAACTTTAGCTATATGGGTCCAGCTACTCCGGCAGCGAAATGATTTTCGAGCGAACTGGTTGTGCGCGCTCCTCAACGAGTTTCGATGAGCGCCAGTGAGTTGGTCGGGCTGAGCGCCCCTTGATTTTCAAATTTGCTGCCCACAATTACTAAAGTTCTCCAGCCGCCCGGCCAGCACTTGCATGTTTTCCAATCCAGCGTTCCCATTTACAATGCAACCTGCGCGGTAGCGCTCCGCACCTTATTGGGAGGCGGGACTTTTAAACAAATTTTTAGGGAACCGGATGGCGACTACAAAAACCGACCCCAAGCTCTCGATCGCGGGAACGAAGAAGTCCGTCGATTATGAGGGACTTTCCCGTGAGCAGTTGATCGACGCCTACCGCATTATGTACACCTCCCGGCGCATCGATGACCGAGAAATCATGCTCAAGCGGCAGCAGAAGATTTTCTTCCAGATGTCGGGAGCCGGACATGAAGCGATCGGCGCCGCGGCTGGATTGGCTCTGAAGGCCGGTTACGACTGGTTCTATCCTTATTATCGCGACCGCGCTCTGTGCTTGGCGCTAGGCGCTAAACCGCTCGAAATGTTTCTGCAGGCTGTGGGAGCAGCGGACGATCCCAGTTCCGGCGGACGCCAAATGCCTTCGCATTGGGGATTCCGCAGGTTGAACGTAGTGACCCAATCCTCCCCAACAGGATCGCAGATTCTGCAGGCAGTAGGATGCGCTGAAGCCGCACGCTATTTCACGCGGCACCCTAAAGCTGCCGAGGTATTCGCCGCAAGAGAAAATGACAGGCCTGACTACCGTCAATTTAAGAATGTGACGTTCCATGGTGACGAAGTCACCTACGTTTCCCTTGGAGATGGCACCACCAGCGAGGGCGAATTCTGGGAGGCGATGAACGCTGCGGCTTTGAACAAGCTGCCGATCATTTTTTCGGTGCAGGACAACGGCTACGCAATCTCCGTACCAGTCGAAGTGCAGACGGCTGGAGGCAGCATTTCGCGGCTGGTTTCGGGCTTCCCCAATTTTCACTTCGAGGAAGTTGACGGCACCGACCCCGTGGCGAGTTACGGAGCCTTTCGGCGAGCCGCGCAATATTGCCGCGAGGGTCATGGGCCTGCATTTATCCATGCTCACGTGATTCGACCTTATTCTCATTCGCTTTCTGATGACGAGCGCTTGTACCGTCCGGATAGCGAACGCGAGCGGGATTCAGCTCGCGATCCGGTTTCCCGCACGCAGATGTTTTTGCTCCGCGAAAGCATCCTCGACGAAAAGGGCATCAACGAACTCGAAAAGAAAGTGGAAGAGGAGCTTCAACTAGCGGTGGATCAAGCTCTGGAAGCTTTGCCGCCCCCTCCTGAGAGCGTGATGCAGTATGTGTATTCGCCCGACCTCGATCCCGCTTCCACGGCCTTCGACACACAGGCGATAATCGGCCCAGATTCCGCCGACGGCAAAAAGCCGGCCGCAAAGACCATGGCCGATTTAATCAACGTCACATTGCGTGACGAGATGAAGCGCGATGAGCGCATCGTGATCTTCGGCGAAGACGTGGCGGATTGTAGCCGCGAAGAATATCTGAAGCGCAAGCTGGTGAAAGGGAAGGGCGGAGTATTTAAACTCACCTTTGGCTTGCAGTGCGAATTCGGCAACGATCGTGTCTTCAATTCGCCGCTGGCCGAAGCTGCCATCGTGGGCCGCGCAACGGGCATGGCCACGCGCGGGCTCAAGCCGGTGGTGGAGATCCAGTTCTTTGATTACATCTGGCCCGCCATGATGCAGATTCGCGACGAACTGTCGGTGATTCGCTGGCGGTCGAATAATGTTTACTCCTGTCCCGTGGTCATTCGCGTGGCGATCGGCGGCTACCTTACCGGCGGCGCAATCTATCACTCGCAATGCGGCGAGAGCGTGTTCACGCACATCCCGGGATTGAGAGTTGTTTTCCCCTCCAACGCACTCGATGCCGCGGGATTGCTTCGGACTGCGATTCGCTGTGACGATCCTGTATTGTTCTTGGAACATAAACGCCTGTATCGCGAGACCTTCGGCCGTGCGCCCTATCCCGGTCCGGAATACATGATTCCTTTCGGCAAGGCGAAGATCGTGAACCCGGGTACGGATTTAACCGTAATCACCTACGGCGCCGTCGTACCGCGAGCCCTGCAAGCAGCGCAGAAAATTGAACGCGAACACGGCGTAAAAGTCGAGCTCATCGATCTGCGTTGTCTCAATCCTTTTGACTGGGAAACGATCGCCGCCTCGGTTAGCAAGACGAATCGCGTGCTCGTAGCCTATGAAGATACCCTGAGCTGGGGATACGGCGCGGAGATTGCCGCCCGCATCGCCGACCAGCTTTTCGACCATCTGGACGCGCCCGTGCGGCGCGTTGCCGCTGCCGATACATTCGTTCCGTATCAGCCGATTCTCGAAGATGCCGTTCTGCCGCAGGCGAACGATCTCTTCCTGGCCATGAAAGAATTGTCCGAATATTGAGTTCGGGCTGGCTTCGGTTGCACCGATCAGGGAATCAAAACAATCTTCCCGGCCACTTTGCCTTGTTCCGCGATGCGATGCGCTTCTTGAATCTCCTGCAGCTTCATCGTGCGGGCAATCGGAATGGAAAATTCTCGACGGGCCACGTCCTCCGCTAATTGATGCAGCCGAGAAGCGTCCGGCTGCGCCATAAACGCCTCTACACGAATGTCATATTTGTCCGCGCCTTCCGGTTGTCCGAGCACTGAGCCGAGCACGCCTCCCTTGCGGATGCATTTCATCAGACGCTGTATGGTTGTGCCTCCAACCGTATCGGCGATCGCATCGAGATCGTGGAGCTGGCCAATCTCTTCTTCGCTGTCGATGGCTACAACTCCCTCCACCACTAATTTCTGGGCCTCTTCTTTTTCGTTCGCTCGAACTCCCGCCAGCACGCGTGCTCCATGTTTGTGAGCCACATGCACGGCGGTTCGTCCTACACCTCCTAGCGCTCCGGTCACGAGCACGGTTTGGCCCGCTTTGGGCTTCACCGCTCGTTCGATTAATTGGTTACCCGTGGTGGTGACCAGAGGAAGAGCGGCTGCCTGCTCAAAACTCAGAGCCTCAGGAATCTGCGCAAGCACGTCAGCGTTGGCGACCATGTACTCAGCGTAGGTTCGATTTGCGAGTGCCATCACCCGCATTCCCTTGGAAAAACGTGTAACGTTGCGACCCGTCTCTTGCACTTCTCCAGCGAGGTCGCGGCCTAGGATTGCGGGGAACTCGATAGGCATGCGCGCCTTTGCGGCACCACTTCGTATTTTCCAGTCAATGGGATTCACGCTTGTGGCGCGAACTCTTACGAGGACTTCGCCGTCGCCATATTTCGGCATCTGAGTTTCCTCGTAGCGCAACTGCTCCGGACCGCCATAGGCATACAGTAGAACAGCTTTCATGCAACTTCTCCTCGAGCTTCAGATGCGACTTCCTTCTCCCTAGACGCGGCTATTTTTGATCGGCAAGGAAAAGAAAGATGAAAAGAAAACGCTCCAATATCAGTTTGCGGGCAGCTCCACTCTGGAGAATCCCTTGCAGGCATCAAGCAGCTTCTCTTGCGTTCCAACATCACGGCTGGCGGGATGCGGCGACCGAAGCTGCATGTGATAAAAATATTCGCCCGTGACCTTTGCGGATGGATCATCGCTGACTGCAAGCCATACCTGGGTGCGATGTCCGGCATCTAGATCGTCCGGCGCTCCCCGTCCACCCATCTTCGTAGGCACCCATCCAGGCTCAAGAGCATTCGATAGAACATCCGGCCAGCGTCGTGCTATCGCGAATGCCAGAAGCACATCGTGCGACTTGGTGTCGGAGTAAGCCTTTTGGCCTTGCCATGGGCGCTGCTCCCATGCCAGATCCTGGAGAGTGGGATCACCGTTCCGGTGCAGGCCAGAGCTAAGATACACCAGGCGCTTCGGCTTCTTGATCAGCGCGGTCAGCATGTAGGGCGCGAGGGTATTGACCGCGAATAAATGTGGCAACCCATCGTCGGTGGCGATGCGCCGAGGCTCTCTGTATCCGATGCCTGCATTGTGGATCACGGCATCGAAGGAACCTAATGCATTGACCTGTTTCGCGACATCGCGTGTTTGAGCAATGCTGGTCAGATCGCCGACGACGACCGTTTCCGCTCCCGCAACCGCCGACTGCGCTTCCTGTGCTCGTATCTGGTTACGGGCATGCAGAACAACTTTGTGCCCCTGCGCAATTAAAAGTTGGGCGGCCATTCGTCCCAGCCCGTCCGAGGATCCTGTGATAAAGACACGCGACATTCCGTCTTCCCTTAAGTACCCCCAAACGATGCACCGCGAACGCTCCAGGATGCTCGGATCCCGCAGCCTTCCTGCTTCTTGAGATGACGTTCAAGATAATCGTCCGCAGCTAGAAAGAAAAGAAAGAAAAGAAGGAGGAAAACGGTTTGAAGAGCCTTCGCGACAAAAGATATATTCGGGCGTACGTACACCAACGCGATGCCGTCGTCCGCTAGAGCGTGGTCCTGCTCACAACCAGCCAGTGACTATTGAACCGCGTTCAGTCCTTGATAAATGAACATTCCTAGCAATACAAGCAGCAACACGCCCGAACCGGCGCCGAACACCCAGACCGGTTTGGTGAGCCGGTTTACTTTCACCAGCAATTCCGTTTGCTCTTGCTGCATGTGCGAGTTCGCGTCGTCCAGATAGAGCTGCTCTTCCTCATGCATGGTCAGCGTGCTGCGATAGATGAGCAGGATGATCAGGCCAACGGTGAAAATACCCCATGCGGTCGCGAGCCCAAGCAGTAAAGGAGTCCACGTCCAGGTCATAGCGCCACCTCGACAATTTGCAAGCCTGTTTCGGCCAACTCTCCCAATCACGAACGCAGCTTCCAACCCTGCGCGCAGAATTGCGGGGGAGGGCCTTAACGAAATCATTATAGCCCACTTGGCAAGCCTCAGGGAGGAGCCCCAAAAAACACGCTTGCTTCTGCGAAACCGGCGCGACTTAGCGGGGTACCGCCGGCATCTAACCAACTAAGGCCGTCGCATAGACCGCGGCTCGATTTCGGGTTCCAGGGGCTTGCGCCCAATGTTATAATTTAAGAAGCTTAGGAGAAAAAATGGCTACGACCACTGTCCCAGGAGTTACCACCAACATTCCCGAGGTGAAGAAGACCGCCCCGGTTACGCTTACCGCCAGCGCGGTTGCCAAAGTTAAGGAGATCATGGGACAGCAAAATCCTGTGCCCGCCGGTCTGCGCATTGGCGTGGTCGGGGGTGGCTGTTCTGGTTTCTCGTATTCTATGCAGTTCGAAAATGCCGCTGGCATGATGGATAAGACCTTTGAAATGGACGGCCTCAAGGTGTTTGTCGACGCCACTTCCGTGATGTATCTGAACGGTTGCATGGTGGATTATGTCGAGACTCTGGAAGGCGCGGGATTCAAATTCGAAAATCCGAATGTGAAAAGCACCTGCGGCTGCGGATCGTCTTTCAGCGTGTAGGTTCTATAACTCTTAGCAAGGAACGGCCTCATCTTTGGATGAGGCCTTTGTTTTTCCGCGAAATTGGATTTGGGTGCGAGCTATTGTTAGTGCGATCTATTGTTGAGGTGGATTCGAGGGCGGCTGTGGTTGCGTCGGGGACGAAAAGCCGCCGGAGTTGGTGTTGCCAAAGCCCGTGTTGCCAAACCCGGACTGATTATTGCCAAAGCCCGACTGCCCGAACGAACTTCCGTTTGTATTTGCATTCCCCGTTTGTCCATTCTGCAACGGCTGGTTGGCAAGCTGCAGCGCTGGCTGGTTGGGCGTCGTCAGAAGCGCTCCCCGGTCCATGGTTGGATCGTAGATGAACTGCCACTCATCGTACTTATGCTTGTGATTGAACTCGCGAATCGAGTTCTCTTTGCTCGTGCTCGCGACCCCCACGATCGGACCCCCGCCGAACACGGTCTGCCTGCTGGAGCCTGACTCGGTAGGCGCCGCTCCTGGGGGCTGCGTTCCTTGCTGGGATGAATCCGTTCCAACTGCCGTACCGGTCTCGCTTCCTTGTTGAGCCGAGGGACTCTGCGAGTTGTTAGAACTCGATCCGAAACCTCCACTCGAATTTCCGCCAAGCGAGTTTCCGCCAAACGACGACGGCTGCGAGAACGCTCCCGAACCGTTTACTCCGGACCCCCCAAATGCTGAACCCGAGTTGCCGAAACTCGAACCGCCGAACGCTGAACTGCCGGCCCCGTTCATCGAGTTCACCGTGTTGGCGCCGGGTATCATTCCGCCGCCGATGCTGCCGGTCAGCGTCACGCCAGGGTCGCCGTAATGCAGCAATTTGAAATCTTTGCCGGTTATCGGATCTTTGTAATGCTTACGCAGGTAGCGCAAGTTGCTGGTGCTGTCGAGATCCTCCAGCTTCGTGGGATAACGGCCGAACTTCTTGTAATAGTTGCGGATTGCCCGCGAATACTGCACTCCACGATGAATCAGTTCCTCTTCCCGTTCGCGTTTCAGCTCAAATTTAATTGGCGTGATCACAGCCAGGGCCAGTACGGTCATCAGAGCCACCATGAGGATCAGTGCGAGCAGAACATACCCCTGTTCCCGCGGGCGACGGCGGCTTGAAGATGAACGGTATTGAGAAGCTAGAGCCGAGACCGTAGAAGCCAGAGCCGTTCGCCTTCGGAATTTTGCTAATTTCATCACCTTGAACTTAGATGCAGCGGAACTGGCTTTAACCCTGCCAAACTGCAAATTACCCAGCCGCAAGAGAGACTCAGCCTTGCGTCAGCGGGATGCTCTGCGGCGGTCCACTGCCCACAACATCCTGTATCTCTACTGAGGTGGGAGAGATACGTACCACCTTATAGCGCCGGTCGATAATCTCACCCTCTCCAGCGATGAAAACATCCTCTCCCTTGGAGAGAAAAACCTTCTTCGGTTCTCCCGGTTGATTGGAGAAGCCAAAAAATTTCAACGGAATCGGAGGCGGAGCCGCCGCAGCCGGCGGCTGCCACGTCTTCTGGTCGTTGTTCACGATCTGTCCCGGGGCCAGAGGCTTGGGAATTTCCGTGTCCGCCTGCGACACAAAAATGTTTCGTCCCGACCCTTCGTACTTGATCTGTTCGATGGCGGCGAGCTGTTGCAGTTGCAGCGTGGGATCGAGGCTCTCAGGAACCGGCTCTTTTTTTGTGGACGTCGTTCCCGCCTTGCGATGCGCCCGGGGATGAGGAAGGAGCGCGCTGGAAACGGCCGAGCCCGCGGTTACTCCCGTCGACGCGATCGTCGAGGATGAAGGCACCAACTCATAAACGATCGTGAGTATGGCGATTACCCCCAGCACCGCCGCCAGCACCACGGTCTTCTTGTTTTCCGTTCCCAGCTTCACTGATCCCCTGCCTTCAAATACGTTTCTACTTTTACCTGCAGTTTGATCGGTCCCTTCTGCTCGCCAGCCAGAGTCACATTGCTGATGATAAAGAACATGTCATTGCGTTCCAGGGCATTGATGAACTTGGCCAAGGAAACGTAACTGCCCGAAAGATCTGCCTCCACCTCAACCGGTTGCAGCAGCCCCACCACATCTGAGTCCTTCTGTTTATATTTTGCCGACGAGATAGTGACTCCATTGGCCGCTGCGATCTTGCCGAATTGAGTAGCGATTTGAGAGTCCTGCGTTGGAAATCGCTTTTTGTAAAAGTCTGAAATCTGATGGTTCGCGGTGATCACTTTCTTATCCAGATCCGTCAGTGGCTCCACTTGCCGCGTTTTCGTCTGCAGTTCGCTCCACAACTGGTTGAGCTCCAATCGCCGCGACTCTGTCGAACCCACCAGCGGGGAAAAAAATACCATCATCGTAACTACATCGATGCCGACCAGCACGCCCAATGCGATTTTGATCTTTTTCCGGGTTTGGCGTAAGTCTGGCATCAGGGTGCACTCCGCTTCGAAATCTCGGTCGTGGCCGGCTCTGTTCCGGGTGCCGCTGCCGCCGCTGGCGTCGTCTCAGGAACGTAGACCGCATGAATGCTGAATTGAAACGGATCCCCTCCAGCCGACGATTCCCCGCTATAGCTTTCTGTTTCGATGTAGGTTCGTGCGAAGCGCCGCGATTCTTCCATGCGGCGAGCCAACTCCAGCGCTCGATCCCGCGAGTCGCCCGCCACCCAAAGTTTCAGTGTGAGCTGGTTGTCTTCGTCCAATTCCGGAGCGATGGAAACCAGGTGCACCCTGGCGGGCATTACATTTTCAAGGTTTTCGAGCACGCGCGTCCAGGAAAATGACTTGCGCGCTATCAACTCGTTGATGAACTGCGATTGATCCCGCGTGGTGCGATTCTCCGGACGATTCAGAAAATTCTCAGCCTGTCGGCGGGTTTGGTCGCGCTGCGCAATGTTCGCTTTCAACTCGGCAATCTTGGCGTGATCCCGGCGCGCCGAGAACCAGCCCGAAACAGTCATCGCCACCAGTGCCAGCGTCACCAGGGCCAAGGCAGCCAATGCCGTTCCCCAACGCACCCAGAACTGCCGCGCATCTTCATACGGCTGGCTGGCGAGATTGATATCGAGACGCATCGCTTGAAAATCGGCTCCGCTGGAAATGCTGATGCTTAATTGTAAAACTCCGGCTAAGAAATAAGAGCCCCAACTACTCCGGCCATTCTCCACCGAGGCACAGACCCTCCCCTGCTGACACCCAACTGCGAGGAGGATACTAGTTCCTGCACCTCGGCTCCGGTCTGAGCGCGCAACGCGGGCGCTGCGCTCCCGGTGTCGGACAGGCCCGCCACAAATATCTTTTCAATGTTCAGATGATAGGTATCCTGAAAAAATACCACCGACGGGTACACGTCTTCCGCCAATTGCTCGCCGGTGATAGTTACTCCCCGTGTGTTCTCCAGCGTCCGAAAGAGTTGCAATTGGTCAGAATTAAGGATGGCAATGCTGGTGGTACGCGCATCCACTTTTACCACCAACGTCGGACGTTGTCCGTCCGCCGCACCCAGCGCCGCCAGCATGGAAGGCACGACCACTCCCGGACTGAATCCCGCGTCGCGAACCGCCGCCTCGTAATCTTCCACTACGCTGGCCAGTGCCACTGCGGCCACCACTCGTACCCCTGCGGTGGTTTTATGCGCGTGGTAGGAAACTCTTGCTTTATCCACATCAAAGGGAAGAGATTTTTTCATGCGGAAGCGCACCACCCCGGCGGCCTCTTCCGCATCAGAAGGCAATGTATCAAACTCCAGCAGCACTACTCGCACCGCGGCGTCCGGAACCACCGCGATAACATCGTGAGAGCGCACTCCTACGCTGCTCAGTGCCGCTTCCAGGGCTTCGCTCACCGCTTCGCGCTGGCGCAGATTGCCTTCCACCAGATCCGGGATCACGCTGCCGGGCGCCAGCTCCTGCGCGGCGCAGGCTTCCAGGCAGTGGCCGCCCACCGCCAACCGGCCCACGAGTACGCGGTCGGCGGCGATTTCGCACGCCAGTTTCGGTTTTGCTGGATTGGATCCGGAGCTCATCTCAGAAATTCACTTCCCAACTTCACTCTTCTACAATTCAAACGGCCCCCGCTACTAAATGCAATAGCTGAAAGGGCACAACAGTGGCAAGCAAACGGTGAACAGTCGTCAGTGATCTGTGGTTAGCAAATAATCGCCGGTCCACGGGCCACTGCCTCCTATCGCATCGCTTCGATAAACGTGACCTTGTTGATCTCTTTCAGCGTAGTCAAGCCGAGCCGAACCTTGTCCAACGCGGACTCGCGCAGAAAACGCATTCCTTCTTCCCGGGCAGCGCGCCGGATCTCAGAGGTCGGCTTCTTAGCGAGAATCATCTCCCGGATACGGTCGCTCAAATCGAGCAGTTCGTGGATCGCGGTTCGTCCGCGGAAGCCCGTCCCAGCGCACTCAATGCATCCCGGGCCTTCATACAATGACACCTTCGACCACTGCTCGGGATCGAGGCCGCTGGCCTCCAGCACATCCGGAGAATAATTCACTTGAGTGCGGCAGGAGTCACAGATCAAACGCACCAACCGCTGCGCCAGAATGCAATTCAGTGCCGAGACAAAGTTATAAGGCTCGACTCCCATATTCAGGAACCGGCCAATCACGTCAACCACGTTGTTCGCGTGAACCGTGGTGAATACCAGGTGGCCGGTGAGAGCGGACTGAATGGCGATCTGCGCCGTCTCCGTGTCGCGGATTTCGCCGACCATGATTTTGTCCGGATCGTGACGCAGAATCGAGCGTAGTCCGCGGGCGAAGGTTAACCCTTTTTTCTCGTTGACCGGAATCTGTGTAATCCCGCGAAGCTGATATTCGACGGGGTCTTCAATGGTGATGATCTTGTCTTCGTCGGTCTTGATCTCGTTCACCGCGGCATAGAGCGTCGTCGTCTTGCCGCTGCCCGTCGGCCCCGTCACCAGCACCATGCCGTACGGTTCTTTGATATACCGCCGGAATTTCCGCAGGTCGTCTTCATCAAAACCGACCACGTCAAGGGTGAGCGTGCGGAACTTCTCGCTCATCGATTCTTTGTCCAGCACGCGCAACACGGCATCTTCCCCGTGAATCGACGGCATGATCGAAACGCGGAAGTCAATGGCGCGCCCGTTGTACTTCACCCGGAAGCGCCCGTCTTGCGGCACGCGGCGCTCTGAAATATCGAGCTCGCTCATCACCTTGATACGCGAAATAACGGTCGAGTGATGTTCCTTTCCGATGGGCGGCATAGCCTGGGTGAGCACGCCGTCGATGCGGAACTTGATGACCACCGAATCGTCGCGGGTTTCGATATGTATATCGGAAGCCCGCCGCTGCAGCGCTGTAAAAATCGTGGTATCCACCAGCCGGATAATCGGACTGGTATCACCCGCCGCCGTGAGCTTATCGATGGTAAGCGTTTCTTCTGCGCCGGTATTCTCATCTTCCCGAATGATCTGGAAGCCTTCGCTGGCCTCTTCCAGAACACGCTGCGATTGCTCCGTCTTCTTGAGAATGTCCGAGATCTGCTTCAGCGTTGCCACTTTGGTAACGATCCGCTTCTGCAGCAGCAAACTGATCTCGTCGATCATCATCAGCTGGCTGGGGTCCGCGATGGCAATCGCCAGCTTTCCGTCCGGCGTCTCTTCGAGCGGCACAAAGTTGTATCGAAACATCAATTCCGGAGAAAATTTCTTAAACAGCTCATGATGAAGCTGGAAGTCGGTGAGGTCGACAAACTCGCAACGATAGCGGCGCGCCACATCCTGCGCCCGTTCCAAGTCGGTGATCGGATTGCCGGTGGTAATCACCTGGCCGCCATTCTCACCGTTTACGAAAAGTGATTTCTTCTCCGCCATTGCCATTTCTCACATCCCGGCTTCTAACTCTGTCATCTCGCGCTCTCTGGACCGCGAAAGCCCCAACTCAGTGGACTCCCAAGGTAAAGATCGGCAGATACAGCGAAATCAACACTCCGCCGACAAACACAGCCATCACCATTAGAATCAACGGCTCAATCAGCGCCATCGATGCTCCCAGCGCCGTTTGCACGTCCTCCTCATAAAACTCCGCCACCGAATTCAGCATCGCCGGCAGCGCTCCCGTCGACTCGCCCACCTCCAGCATTTCTACCGCGAGGTCGGGGAAAATATCTTGTTCCTCCAGGCTGCCGGCCAGCCCCTGCCCCTCGCGAACCCTCACGCTTGCCCGCATCACGCCCTTTACAATGCGCCGACTAGTCATCGAACTTCCGGCGGTCTCCATCGAAGGCACCAGCGGCAAGCCGCCCTGCAACAGCGTAGAAAGCATCCGCGAAAAAGTCGCGATCTGATGTTTCAGCCGGATATCGCCCAGCAACGGCAAACCTAGAATGACGCGGTCTATCTGGTCGGCTCCCCGATCCGTCTTCCGCCATTGCCAGAACACAAAGCCCATCAACCCTAATCCTAGAATGACAAAGGGAAAATACTTTTGCGCGTTCTGTCCCACCGCCAGCATGAACAGCGTGATCGCCGGAAGCTGAGCATCCAGGCTATTGAATAGCTCCGCAAACTTTGGTATCACGTAGGTGAAAAGAAACATCACCATGATCGTCACCACGGTTACCAGCAGCGTGGGATAAATCAACGACACAAAAAGCTTCTTACGAAACGTCATGGCTAGCCGCTGAAAGTTGATGTAACGCGTCAGCACCTCGTCGATGTTTCCGCTCTTTTCTCCCGCCATCAGCGTGGTTGTATAAATCTTCGGCACCATGGGATGCGCCGCAAAGGCCTCGGACAACAACTCACCACCCTTTACCCGCTCGCGTACATTCTCCAAAACTTGCCGCAGATGGCCATCTTTTTGTCGCTTGATCAACAGGTCCAACGAGTTCAAGATCGGCAGCCCGGCTTTGATTAGCGTCAGAAACTGCTGGTTGAACACCAGAAAGCTGCTCTGCTTGATCTTGCGTCGCCTTCGCAGCGAGAGTCCGCCGGCAAACATGCCCTGGGGCTTTACCCAATAGACCAGGTATCCCTGCGAGGCAAATCGGTCGCGAACCTCCGCCACCGAGTAGCCCTGCTCCACCTGCTGGAGCAGACGACCCCGCTCGTCCGCGACTTTTACGACAAACTCCGCCATTTACCCGTTCGTTTCGGTTTCCACCCCGCTACAACCCCTATCGGCTCAGTCTAACATTGCCGCTTGCCATCTGAACCGCCGATCGCCGCAGCTTCCAGCCTTTTGAGTACGTAAGTAACGATGAATTATTGCAGTCTCTGCAGCGGAAAACTCAGCGTTTAGTCGAGGTTAGAGAACTCGCGTGTTAGCTCACCCGGTTCAGCGTATTTTTTATAAAAGTAAATCTTGGTTCACAGCTATATACGCCCGTTTACCGCATCTTGCGCTTCAACCTCCTAGCTCCCCCTCTACCGTTTCCGTTCCTGGCGGTGGATGGAATTGAAAGCGCGCATCTGGGATTACCACGTCCTCTTTCTGATCGCTGAACCGATATTCCGTCGCCGATCCATCCACCTCGTCGATCACGATCCGGACAATCTGATGCTGCGGGGTGATTTCCAGCAAGATCTCGCTTACCCGGTCTGCCATCGCCTCGGGCACACCTCGCAGAACCACGTTCCCGGCCGCCAACGGAGCCACATCCGGAGCTACTGACAGCCCTTGCAACTCCTTTTCGAGCTTGCTCTTACCCAATAAAAATGCAAGTGGAGATCGAATGTCGTCCAGTTTTCGTGCGGAGGTCTTCCTCACCTGTCGCTCGTCTGGGACGTAAAACCACGCATCTCTCCCGTCGCTCACAAAGAGCTTCTCCCTCGGAGAACGGTATTCCCACCGCATCTTGCCGGGTTTTTTCAGGCCGCCTCTGGCCAGCCAAACCGTCCCGGATTCCGTTCGCTCCATTCCCGAGCCGCGATAAACCTCGGTGAACTCGGCCTCGAGCGTGCGCAAGTGGTTGTAATGCTCATCCACGGCCTGCGCGATGGCGTGGACATCTTCCGCTAGGGCGCAGCCTGTCAGCCCAAAGCTGATTATCAATACAACAGCGGAAAGCTTGATCATTACGACGATTCTACGCGAGGAGTCTGCCAGTTCTGGCTGAAGTACGGTTCCTATCAGGGTGTGCCTTAAGGCATACGGCAAGCTTTCTGATTGTCACCGTCAAAAGAGTTGGCACCAGTTCGCGCCTCTTCGAGAGGAAGATAGCATCTCTAAAAAACGCTTGCGTTACACCTTTCCATGTGTAAAAATCTACACATGCCCACCAACCTTGCTCTCGACGACCATCTCATCGAAGAGGCCCGCCGGGCCGGAAGCCACAAAACCAAGAAAGAAGCAGTCACGGCCGCACTCGCGGAATACGTGAAACGCCGCAAGCAACTTCAGATTCTCGAGGCGTTCGGTTCCATCGATTTCGATCCTAAATACGATTACAAGGCGGAGCGACGCAGATCGCGCCCCTGACGATGTTTGTCCTTGTCGATACGCCCATCTGGTCTTTGGCCTTGCGACGGACCTTCAAGGATCTGAATCCACAGGAAAAGATTCAGACGGGCGCCCTGCGAGAACTCATCCGCGAGGGACGCGCCCAACTCGTCGGCCCGGTCCGCCAGGAGTTGCTTTCCGGCATTCGCCATGAAAAGGCTTTCCTGGAATTGCGCGACCACCTGCGGGCTTTCGATCAGGTGGTCCTAGAGATTGCCGATTACGAGGAAGCTGCCCGGATCAATAACCGATGCAGATCGCGCGGCATCGCTGGCTCCGAGATCGACTTTCTAATCTGTGCCATCGCCGATCGCCGGAATTGGGAGATCTTTACCGCTGACCGGGACTTTGCCCGCTACGCCAAAGTGCTTCCTCTCAGACTCTATGAGCCGCGCTAAGTGATATCAAGAGCCGCTGGCATCCTTCACGGAAGCATAGATCGAATACTGATGTGTTCCACAAATCTTTTCGAACGCCACGCTCTCCTCCAGCACATGCTGCAGCAGTGGATTATGGTAGAGCACATAGACGATCCGCGGATGTGCTCGCAAACTCTGTTCCAGATTTGCGATCACCTTCCGCAGTCCAGACCCGGGAAACGGATTGAAGAGAAAGAGTACGATCGGCTCATCAGGGAAGACAAACTGAGTTGCGTCCGCGCAGACGGATTCAATCGCAAAGCACTTCTGCGACTCACTCCGATAGCGAGCGATATTTTCCTGTGCCGCTGCGTTGAGCGTAGGCAAAAGTTCCACTCCCACGATGCGGCGAAATGCATAATCGGAAGTCATCAACAGCGTTCGTCCTTTTCCGGATCCGAGATCGATGAAGACGAATTCTCGAAAATCGACGCCTGCCTTCGCCGCCAAGGCCCCGACCATTTCGTGGAACAGACCTGCATCCGTCGGTTGATATGGCGAATGGAAGACTCCCAACAATCGATCGCGCCAGCTGATAGCGCCGCCGGTGGTGTTGACGCGATGCTCCCAATCGTATTCCGCGTCGCCGTAGCGCTGGCGCCGCCGCTCCGGAGTGGAATCCCGAATAAAATCCACCAGCGCACTCGCCAGGCGGCGCGTGGCGGCAATTTGGCCTTTCCGATCAGCAATCTCCTTCCACCACTTCCACACAGATAGCCACACGCTGATTTGGAGTACCGCGTGATCGGAGATATCGTGGCCATCCATGCTTCGCCATCATAAGCGATGATGGATTTTACTCGTGGTAGTGGAATTTCGGTGTTGGCGTGTAACCCGGCGGAAGTCCCTTGGTGGCAAATGGAAAATCATCGGGCACGCGCACTTCAACGCGGCCTTCCGGAGTCAGTTTGTAAGGATGCCCGTCGGGATCGACGGGAACACGCGGCAAGCCCTCTGCGGAAATAAGTTCTGACATGCTTGCCGGCAGCCGCCCGGTTCGCTCGCCAAAACGCGTGACCGCTTTCTGCAATTGTGTGACTGTCTCGTCCACGCGCAGGGCGCGTAGATGTTCCACCGCATTGGCACGGATTTGTTTGTCCTGGCTGTTCTGGTAGGTGGCAGACCAGAGCATTCGCGCCGTATCAAACTCGCCGGCATGCTGCGCCATCTGCGCCGCCAGCACCCGCATGAAGGGATGCGCATTTGGGATCAGCGATCCGCGCTCGAAGGCATCGGCAGCTTTCGGATAATCCTTGAGATTCATATAGTAGACAAATCCCAAGTCGTAGTAGAGCTTCCAGTCATCAGGATTGTTCTTGATGCCATACTCCATCAACTGAATTGCCCGCTCCGGCTCGCCGGCTGCGCTGGGCGGACGCGGAGCGAGAAAGCTGGCTCCAAATTCATAAGCCACGATGAGATGGGGATCGAGCTGAGTGGTGAGTTCCAGCAGCGGGGCCAACAGTTCGTAGCTCCTGGCTTCGTCGTGATGCTTGGTGCCGAAATACTGCACCGCGCGAGTCCAATAAATGTCGGCGAGAAGTCCGCTGTAACCAAGACTGGCGCGCTTCAGGAACTGCGGAGACGTAATAAATAGAACCTCTTTCAGAGTGGACTGCGGACGTATTTTATCGGATTGATACAACAGGATGGCGCTCGCGATGAGCGAACACAAGAGGCAAGCTGCTGCCACGCATGAGGTCTTCCGCCGATTCATTTCAGGTTCCTGTTTTCGAAGATCAGTACCGCGCCGCTGAGAGCCATAGCCGCATAGAACAGCGCATACAGTGTGTTGTGCAAAATCAGCTGCCCAGCCACGGGTTGCTCATGAGCAATGGAACTGACAATGTTGAATGCGGAAAAATTCGGTACCAGGTATGCAGCGCCCGTGACGAGCCAGCGCGTAAATCCATGCGCCATTCCAGCGAAACCTCGCAGATCATCGGCAAAACTTCCAATCACGAACAGCGAGAAGGCAAAGACCGCGGAAAGCAATGGCGAAGAAAATGACGAAAACAGCAGCGCCAGGGAGCAAATGATGAGGAACTCAAGAATGATGAAATACAACGCCACCAGGATGAGCCCATCCGCACGCGCGAATTTGTGGTCAACGTAGAACAATGCCGCAAATACGCCGATGGCCATGAAAAACGTGTTCACCACCAGGGTTCCGGCAAGCCCAAAAAACTTCCCCACAATGAACTCCCACCGGCGAACTGGCCGGGAAAGAACGGTGTAGAGCGTCCGCTTTTCGATTTCTTTGGAGACCAGTCCGATGCCGATGAAAATCGCAATCACGATCCCGAACATGGAAACCGCGGTGAGGCCGAGGTTGATGACCACCAATTTTTCGATGTCGACGGAAATCTGGCCGACTAGGACGGCGGCTCCGGAGAGAAGCACGGCGAAAGCGATCAGGTTATAGAGCACCCGATCGCGCACCGCTTCCCGAAACGTGTTCGACGCAATGTGAGCCACTCGCGCCCTCATACCATCCTCCCAGCCGAGGTTTCGGCACGTTGCAGTTTTTCGACGAAGTAGGCCTCGAGCGAAGTGCGCAGGGGGGTCAGCGCAATTAACCGCAGGCGCTCGCGGCGCAACGCGTCGATAACGGCATCCTGCTGATTCTCATCGATGACCGCGCGGACAGTGTCTCCAGTGATGTGGCACTCGGCGCCCAGAGCCTTCAGCGAGGCGGGGACGAGGGTGCCTTGCCAGATTACTTCCACCTTGCCTTGCACGCCGGCAGTCAGGTCGGCAATTGCGCCGGTCCCGCGAAGTTCGCCTTTGTGAATGATGGCAACGCGGTCGCAGAGAGCTTCGGCGTCGGAGAGAATGTGCGTAGAGAAGAAAACCGTTTTGCCTTCTTGCTTAAGCTGCTCCATCAGGTCGCGAACCTCACGTCGTCCGATCGGATCCAGTCCCGACATGGGCTCATCAAAAAAAACTAGCCTGGGCTCATGCAGGATAGCCTGGGCAATTCCGACACGCTGTAGCATCCCTTTGGAAAACTTGCGAAGCTGTACGCCGTGCACATCTTTTAGTCCAACACGTTGCAACGTGCGATCCACACGACGGGAACGCTCCTTGGCCGGAACGCCGGAGAGTTGCGCGTAGTAATTCAAAAGTTCATGCGCGGTGAGGTGATCGTAAAAGTATGGCTGCTCGGGAAGAAATCCGATCTGTGCCTTCACTTCGGGGTTCGTCCATTCCTTGCCGAGGATGCGCGCTGACCCCGAGCTTGGAAATACCAGCCCCATGAGCAGCTTTAAGGTTGTAGTTTTACCGGCGCCGTTCGGGCCCAGGAAGCCAAAGATCTCGCCATCTTCCACCTGGAGATGCAGAGGATGAAGTGCACACTTCGGCCGCTTGCGCCAGAACCCGACTAGATATGTTTTTTCTAAACCGAGGATTTCAATCGCAGGCATGGCAGTTCGCTAGCATGAAAGAGAGATGTTCTCTCTGGAAATTATATGAAATGGTGCGATGTTTTTGTACTGGGTGGATGATTACGACGGTTACCGGAGTGAGCCTGTCTCGAAAAACCGTACCCGGGCGCCGCTCGGCTAGTTGGCCATCGGAAGCAGTGTCGTACAGGTGTTATAGTCCGGGACGAGCGTGATATTGCCCGTAGGTTGCATACGCACTACCGCGTCCTGTATCGAACAATAGGCACGTGTACCAAGCGTCGGCCCCACCGGCGTGCCCGTCGAATAAAATTGGTCATTGACCGGGCTGCCGCCGCTAGCGGAGCCGGTGGCATTAAAGTTGTAACCACTTTTTCCGCTGCCGGTGCTGCTGGTGGCCAGGGAGTTGTCAATGAGGCAAGCGCTTCCCACGGCCGGAGTGCAGGGGGACGCGCCGCCCAACGTCGTTAGAGACAGGGGAAACCCGACCGTGGGGTAGGCGCCGTTATAAGCAATTTCCGCCGTATTGATGGAGCGAATTGAAGCGGCCGCGGACGAGTCATTGGCGGCCATACGGGCGCGCAAGAAATTCGGGATAGCGATCACCGCGATGATAAGAATGATCGCCACCACGATCAGCAACTCAATTAGCGAGAAGCCTTTCTGTTTTTTCATGGTGCGCTCTACTCGCTCCCTGGGATCCTTCCCCGTCTATCCGGCATATCCAGTAAACTTGTGCAACAAAGTACCTCGCATGCGGAGGTCCAAACTAGATCGTCTGACACTTCCGTTACAATCCACCAACTGCCCTGCTTTCAAGCTGATTCTGTCCAATCAATTGCTGAAATAGCCACAAGTGCGCGTCGAGCCTATTTGCCCATTCGCCGACTGACAAATAATGTCACTTCTAGACTTTAAGGCATTGAATTACCTGCGCTATGCCCCTTTGACAAACGCGCGCGTGAAACTCGAGAACGATTAGGCAGGGAGCTTTTTTCATCCGCGGAAGGCTGTGAGCAAAGTTCGAGCTGAGGTATGTTTCCCGTGAGAGATCCGTTTGAACCGCTCTCCGACATTCTGCGCTCCAGCCAAATTGATATCGACGTCGTCGTCACGATGAGTGTCCACGGGATAGCTGGGGACTTCAGCGCCAGAGCCACTCCGAAACGCACCATGAAAAGCCATAGAGCGGTAAATGCGACACCTACTGTCAATGCGCTGACCTGCCGTGACATGTTGGGTGAGGTGTAAGACGCAGCCGCCTGTACTGCCAGCGCGAATGGTAAGCTTGCGACCAGGTCAACCAAGTAGTGCTGGCCCCCGCCGAGCGTTGCCACTACGGTCAAAAGCAGGTACAGTATCAGGGCTGCGCGCAGCACTCGTGGAAACCCTCGGCTGTTCCACACCAACAGCACCGCCCATCCTACATGCAGCGAAGGCATGGCGTTTCGCGGGATGTTCAAAGGGATCGCCATCTTCTGCAGGGGAAACCGCCATAGGTCCCCGTAGGGGAGTGGATGCCAGGGGAAGTCGAGACCAAACGCATAAAGCGGACCGGTTCCGGGCACAACGTTATATAAGACCCATCCTGCAAGCCCCGCAATCAACAGCACGGTAAGCGTGTGCCATGAGATCCGCCTTGCACCAAGAGGAATCTGCCAGGCGCATACCACAGCCATGGCGAATGGCAAGGAAAGGTAGGTCAGCAGCGCACTCCGCGTCAGGACAAGGCTCTTGAACATGATTGTCCCTACGAAAAAACTTGGCTGAAATCCCAGGCTTCCGTCGAATGCATAGAGCCAGGCATCCTCGGTCTGCGGATGGAGTGCGCCGGAAAAGCGCAGAACGCTGCCGGAAACCAAAATAAAGAAAATCAAAGTCAGCGCCGGGACTACCAGTGCCAGAGCATTCTCGCGGCCTTCGCGCTCGGACCACACAGCACGAAGACCAAGCAGCAAGAGAGCTCCGAAACCCAGCAACGCGATTCCGCTTGCCACACGAAGCACCCAAAAGGGAATCTGCGACAGGTGAATGAGCTTGACGAAGATCACTGAAATCGACAGCCAAGCATAGATTTCCCAACGCGAGGGAGCGCCGCGCAGAAAAAAGGCAAAGGCGCCGGCAATCGCGAATGGTAAATAGGGCTCATCAAAGTTAATGAGTCGAGCTGCTGCAATCACGAGCCCTGTCCATACGAGCGACATACCAACAAGCGGAAGCATCGATTCCCGTTGTTGGGGCTGAGTGAGCTTCTCCCACGCCATGTTTGTGTGTTCCCGCCAAAAGATGGTGCCCGCCATGGAGCAAGGGCGAGTTCGTTGTGATTCTACGTTACAGCTAACAGGAAGGCGCAGTTACTGAAGTTCGTTTGAAGCGGTTGCGGAGGCAGCACAATGCAAGACAAAAACAACGCAAACAAAAAAGAGAGGAGCAGCGAAGTTGCCTTCGCTGCTCCTGGCTTGTACCCTCCCCCAGGTACTTGCCAACTACTAGTTCGCCAGAGGCGAAGTGGTGTAGCAAGCCGTGTTGACGATCGGGGTAGTGCCGCCAGCCGAAACCGCCGAGCGCACCACACCGTCTTCAACCGCGCAATAGTACTTGCTGCCGCTCGACGCGCTGGTCGGAGTCGCGGTGGTGAAGAACTGGGTTAGGGCGTTCGTTCCCGGCGCGGCGGCAAACTGGTAGCCGCTCTTGCCGTTGGTGCTGGTCGTGGTACCGTTGCCGCCACCGTTGGTGGCCAGGTTCTGGTCGATCAAGCAAGCGCCAGAGGAACTGGGCGTGCAAGGAGCAACTCCACCCAAGGTGATCAAGCTGGCCGCATAGCCGATGGTCGGATAAGATGCGGCATAGCCGATCTCGCCGGTTACGATGGTGCGCTCTCCGGCGGCCGCGGAGGAATCGTTGGCTGCCATCTTGGCGCGCATCAGGTTTGGAATCGCAATAGCTGCAATGATCAGGATGATAGCAACCACGATCAGCAGCTCGATCAGTGAAAAGCCCTTCTGTTGTTTCCGCATCTCTTTGTTCCCCTCTTCCACTTTCGTTGAATTCGTGCTGGTCATGGAATGACTCAGTCGGACTTGATGTTCGCATTTCCTTAGCCAAACCAGCTAGTTACCTTGGTTCTCGTCCATCGGCTAAGAAGATCTTTATTTTCATAACAAAGCCAAACTACCGGCTTATTGTATCGTGGTCCAAACTCCCGCTGATTGCCAAAATCTGTCATGGCGTTGACCGTTCGTGGTATCGCGTGCACTAACAATCTTAGAACGCCTTAAGGGCTGGAGCTTGCACTCTAGGATTCGGAACGGAACAAAGGTAACTTCAAGCGCTCCGGGGCTCGGCCCGCTCCGGAGGCTCTTGCATATAATCGTTCGCAGAGAACCTGTTCTTAGAGAACAAGAATGGAATCTTTGTCTCTAAACGCGACCGCGACTGAAGTACAGCCCGTACCAACGTCCCGCCCACCGGAACGGCTGTTCATGTCTGGCCAAAGGCGGAGCACCGTTTTATGTCTTCTGTTGGCGCTGCTTACGCTGGCTTTCTACAATCCGATCGTCCATAACGGGTTCACCAATTTTGACGACAATGGTTACATTACGGATAACCCACACGTCCGCCAAGGTCTGACTTGGGACACTGTAAAGTGGGCATTCGTCAGCCGGGATTGCGCGAACTGGCACCCGCTTACCTGGCTCTCGCACGCCCTTGATTACCAGTTATTTAAACTGAATCCCGCAGGCCACCATTACATGACGGTCCTGCTGCACGCCCTGAATGCGAGCTTGTTGTTTCTACTCCTCGCGGGCGCCACTGGATTAACCTGGCCGGCCTTTATGGTGGCGGCGTTATTCGCTCTGCATCCAGTGAATGTGGAGTCGGTGGCATGGGCGGCGGAGCGGAAGAACGTGCTGAGCATGTTCTTCTTATTACTCGCCATGCATGCCTACGGATGGTATGTGCGCCGCGTGAGCGTGAAAAGGTATTTGACAGTGGCGCTTCTGTTCGGACTGGGATTGATGGCGAAGCCTGAGATCATCACGCTGCCCTTTCTGCTGCTGTTATGGGACTATTGGCCGTTACGGCGAATGGAGGGCGGACATTGTTTCGAGGACCGTTCTCACGCTCCTTCTCAGGATGGTTCAGAGGCGCCGGTTCCGCGATCGTTTTCGTTCTTACTTCTGGAAAAAATACCGCTGTTAGTACTTTCGGCGGGGAGCGCATGGATCACAATCGTGGCTCAAAGGGCCGGGCACACGTTACGCGATGCTCCCGCATGGGTCCGGTTCGGGAACGCAGCCGTCGCTTACGTGCGCTACGTAGGAAAGGCGTTTTTGCCGGTGCGGTTGGCCGCACCTTATCCACATCTGGGACGGCTTCTGCCAATTTGGGAAATTGTGGCCTCCTCCGCCTTGTTGCTCTTAATCACCGGCATCTTCTTGCATTGGCGGGACCGTCGGCACTTGGTCGTAGGCTGGTTCTGGTTCCTGGGAACGCTCGTCCCGGTGATCGGCCTCGTGCAGGTAAGCACGCAGGCGATGGCGGATCGTTATGCATACCTACCTTACATCGGCCTTTTTGTGTGCGTGATTTTTGGCGTGGCGGAAATCGCACGCGAGCGGAAGATCTCAGGTGTGTGGCTGGCACTACCCGCAGCAGTCATCTTGCTCAGCCTGGGTTTGGTCACCCGTCACCAGCTGGCGTATTGGCACGACAGCGAAAGTCTTTGGCGGCATGCACTGAGCGTCACCGACCGAAACTATTTTGCTCACGACGCCCTTGGACACGTTTTGGCCGATCAAGGTCGAGCCCCGGAAGCGATTGCGGAGTTCAGCGCAGCCGAAAATCTGGGCGCCTATTCTCCAGAGGAGATGGTCAGGTTCGGCTATTACGAACAGACCCATGGGCACGTTGCCCAGGCGATTGAGCAATACGCAAGGGCTCTGGACAATTTGCCCGATTCGAATTCACGATCGATTGCCCTGGGTTTGCTGGGGTCTGCCTTTACTCAGATCGGTGATATTCCCCGCGCAAAGATGGCCTTCGCTTACGCTTTGCAACAGAATCCCGACAATAGCCCCGCTCTGATCGGCAATGGCTTGCTGGCGCAGCGGGATGGGGATTTTTCATTGGCAGTTGCGCAGATTTCACACGCGATGAAGATCGAACCCACCGACGTGGGCTATCTCTTGTTGGAACAAGCATTGCGCCGGGCGGATCTGCCCGCAGAAGCGGACGATGCTCGCGCTCATGCCAAGCAGTTGTCCCATGATTTCTCTCAAGCCCAACGGTCTGCGGCGCAGATGCTGGCTACAGCCGGCATCGACCAGTGAGCTTCTGGCTCTGGACATTTCCGCACTCGTGACTGCTCTTCACATCGTTTTCATGAAGAAATTTGTATCGGGGAATGCTTCAGCCATGCCAATGGCTTAAAGTGCGTCGGCAAGTCTTCGAAGGCCTGCCCTGATACGAACCTTTGCTTGATGATAGAAATGCCAGGATGTCATCCGTGCCAAACATCATTTAGCGAACTTCCAGTGAAAGTGCGTCCGCGGCCTGCTGGGCTTCTGTGAGATGTGGAGAAAGTTTCAGGGCCTGCCGATAGGCGGCGAGAGCATTCGAGGGGCGATTGCCTTGCCTCAACGCGCGCCCGAGATGTAAGTATCCCTCCGCCGTCGGCTGCAACTCAACCGCTTGAGAAAAGTCTTGGATTGCATCGTCGGGCTTGCCCTGATCAAGCGCCAGGTCACCCATCCCCATCCAGGTATTGGGAATGCTGGAATCCCATTGCAAAGCTTGGTCAAAACTCGCCTTCGCTTGGGCAAGGTTCCCCGACTGGCGGTAGGCCGACCCCAGGTTGGCATATTCAAGCGCCCGGAGGCCAGGTGTACAAGCCAGATGAACTACGATTTGATATTGCTGAATCGCTTCGGGAAGCCGTCCATGTTGGTGCAGATAAGCCCCGATAGCAGCGTGGGAGATCGGGTCGTCAGGAACGATCATAGCCGCGTGTTGAAAGTGGGGATAGGCTTCTTCGGCGCGACCCTGCTGGATCAAGGCTCCGCCAAGTCCGTCTTCAGCGAGAAAATTATTCTCGGTGACCTCGAGCGCGTGCGACCACAAAGTTAGGCTATCTTTCCAGTATCCGATCTGGCGGTAACTTACTGCGAAAAATGCAACCAGAATGCAGGCTGCGATAGCGACGCGGGGCGGCCAACCGAATTGTTTCGAGTCTGCCAGATCGGCGGCGCCCATCACCGCCATCACGAAGATCCCTATGCATGGAATATAGGCGTAGCGATCGGCCATCGCCTGACTGCCCACCTGTACCAATCCAATGACTGGGACCAGAGTGCCGAGGAAAAAAAGCCATCCCGCGACCAGATAGGAGCGAGTCCGGAGTTTAACGACCAGGCCACTTACTGCGATGAGAAAAAGTGCAGCGAGGGCGACTTTCCAACCTGCAAGCGAATTTCCGGGATGCGGGTAGAGTGGCGCCAGGCCAGCGGGCCAGAACGTCTTCCAAACATATGCCGCGTAAGAATAGATGGCGTTTTCCAAGCGTGCGGGCAGAGGAAACCGTTCCACCGTCGCAACTGCCCCGCCATGCCGTTGTGCAACGACTGCAACTAAGGAGGCCGCGATGGAGAACGCGAGCAGCGGCAACTTTTCCAGGAAAAGTGTTCCGAACGACGCACGAGATGAATTCATTTTCGAGGGGGTGCTCAGTCCGCGAATGCGTCCTAGCGGCCAATAATCCAAGACGAGCAAGACGAACGGCAACGTGACCAGCATCGACTTCGAGGCCAGCCCGCAGGCAAAAAAAATGACTACGACAAGATAGCGTCGCCAACCTGGCTTAAGCGAGTACCAGCCGTAAGCGCCAATCGTCAAAAAGAAAAACATCGTGCTGAGTACGTTCTTGCGCTCCGAAATCCACGCCACTGATTCGACGTTCAAAGGATGCACGGCGAAGAGTGCCGCTACGAGAAGGCTCACACCAATGCGTCTTGTGCCGCGGAGAAGCAAAAGGAACAAAAAGACCACGTTCACCGCATGCAGAACGATGTTGGTGAAATGATGGCCGGCCGGATTCAAGCGGAATAGCTGGCAATCTAGCGCGTGAGAAATCCAGGTCAGGGGATGCCAGTTGCCGTAAGTCGAGGTCATTGCCCACGCGAGCATGCTGTACGTCAATCCCGCGCGTACGTGAACATTCTGGGTCACATATGTATCGTCATCGAAGTTGAGGAACGAGAAATGGGTCGCCTGGTTGTAAAGCAGAAGAACAACGACGACCAGCAGCAGAGAAACGATCAGCGCTCGTTTTTCCGGCGGAGCAGGAATCGCTTGCGGCTTAATGCGCGGACGCAGTGATTCCCGGCGGAGAGCAGGCATATCGAAATTTAATCACAGAATGAATGCGACACGGTTGATGGCTAAGCACGGAGGTAACGATGGCGATCGTTCAGAATTTTGAGCCGCCTAGGATCGCTCCGCTTTTACCAGAAGGCAGGTTACGTCGTCGTGTTGTGGAGTGTTGCCGACGAAGAGGTCCAGTTCTGCCATGAAGCGATTCAACATTTCCGCCGGCGTAGAAGCGGCTCCAGCCGCGATCGCGCCCAGCAGACGGGTTTCGCCGTATTCGTCCTGGTGAGCATTTTCCGCCTCGACCAAGCCGTCTGTAAAAATGATGAGCCAATCGCCAGGGGCGAGCGCTACGCTGGCAGACTCGTATTTGGCCTCGGACTGAATCCCGATGGGCAAGCCGCCCACGTCGAGCCGCTCGATTAATCCATTGCTTCGCCGCAGGATGGGCGTGTTGTGTCCGGCGTTAATGTAAGTAAAAACCCGCCGGGCCGCATCGTATTCGGAAAGGAAAGCCGTCGTGAACCGAAGGCCGCCTTGACTGTTCGAGCACGCGTACCGGTTCATGTTCGCCACCAGTTCAGGCAGCGCGACCTGAGCGGTGGAAAGGGTTTTCAGGCTGGCCTGAAAAGTTGCCATGAGCATGGCGGCAGGAATGCTTTTTCCGGCAACGTCCGCCACGGCGAAGATCACGCGATTTTCTTCATTCGTTCTACCGGGGCGGGGAAAAACGTCGTAGTAATCCCCGGCAACGGTGTTGGCGGGCCGGGTGGCGTAGGCAATTGAAATTCCAGGAATCTGCGGCGGGGCCCCGGGTAACAGCCAGGTTTGGATCTCGCGGGCAATTTGCAAGTCGCGCTTCATCACAACGCGGTCGGCAATCTCCAGCATGAGCAGAATGAACATCAGCAGCCCACCCCAGAAGTGGAGTTCGAACTCCACGATATGCATTTCGTTGTCAGAGCCGCGATAACTGAAGCCACTGCTGGGGAATACGAGCATGACGAGCGCCGCCAGCAGCAAAACGCGGCGTGCCGGGGAAAGCTTCTCAAGGACCGCCCAGAAAAACTCTTTAACCAACTCGATGCGACGTCCGCGACGTGTAAGCCCTTCTGGAGTCCTGGCAGCAACGTCGCGGGAATAAAGGCGGTAACTGGCGCGAGCCTCCATTTGGAACTGTGACCACAGCTGAGTTAGTTCGAGACCTTCGGTAACCCGTCGCCAGAATTGCTGCAAGCGCACTTTCAGAGGAGGGCGTGGAACAGCGACCTGTGTAGGAGCACTCGCCATGGATGCGCTGATTATAGAAGAGGGAAAAGGGTATAAATTTTCGATTGTCGATTTCCAACCGGCAGTTGCAAATCGGCAATGAAAAATCGCAAATCTGGAACTACTTGAACAGCACCAATTGTTGATCCAAAGCCTCAATCGGCCACTTTTCGGCGTAATTTGTTCCCCGCGGATCGGCGCGCTCGATCCCATATTTCTGGCGGAGCTTCGCGATTAATTGTGCGATTCGCTTGCCGTAAGAGGTCGGCAGGAATGAACGCTCGTGATAGCGCTGGCGATAATTCTCGACGAGGTGGGGGAATTCCTCTTCGAGGAAGGGAAGAAAAATTGCCGCCGAACAAGGCTTCAGGAATAACGGTCCGGCGAAGATATGCTTTGCTCCCGCTGTCGCTGTTGCGCGTACGACCGCTTCAAGATCCGCTGGAGAATCTGTTATTCCGGGAAGCACGGGCGACGAGCTCACTCCGACCTCGATCCCAGCTTTGCTTAGCTCGCGCACCGCTTCCATACGCAGATCCGGGCGCGGCGCCCGCGGCTCCAGGATCCTTGCCAACTCAGGGTTCATCGTAGTAACCGTGATGTGAACCGAGAGCCGGTTGTTCACAGCGATCTCACGCAGCAGCTCTACATCGCGCAAGACGAGATTCGATTTAGTAACAATGCCCAGCTCGAAGCCGCGACGTCGAGAGAATTCTTCAAGAATGCCACGGGTTACTTCGTAACGGCGCTCCGCCGGCTGGTATGGATCGGTTGCAGTTCCGAGCGCGATGGCTTCTCCGCGCTTCACGCGCCGCAAGTCCCGCCGCAGCAGTTGCGCGGTGTGCTGTTTGACATAGATCTTCCGCTCGAACTCGACGCCATCGCGCATTTCCATGAATTCATGCGTGTAGCGGGCGTAACAGTATTTGCAAGCAAACTCGCAGCCGCGGTAGGGATTGATCGTCCAGGTGAATGGAAGCCGGCGATTGCTGATGCAGCGGTTCAGCAAAGAACGCGTAGGCAGAGTGAAGTATTCCACGTTGTGCCCCTCGCGCAACGAATCGCCTTCTGCGGCAAGCCGGGCAATGCCGACGAGCGGCGACGTCAGACGGGCGGGGAACAAGGGTAAAGCGGAGGCTGGCATATTCGCCATTTGTTCGCCTAGATTAGAGTTAAGCAGCAAAACTGTCAAGAGGGCGAAATTGATGGTGAGTGGAATGCGCGTGTTACTCGTCAGTTGACTTGTTTCAACACCTAGGCGCACCTATCATTGGTCTTTCTGATGTCAGCACCCACAGTTAAAAGCGGGAGAGCCGCTAGATCGAAGGCGAAGAGACTTCTTCTTTTCTCTGTTGCCGCGGCCATGGGCGTCTTTGGTTACTTCGCATTCAGAACGATGCGAGGCTTGATGATGCTCGGATTCGTCGATTCTGCGATCAGTCGAGTGTGAGCGATTTCCGAGGCGGAAACCCAGTTTGCGAAGGAGCATCCAGAGCTTGGGTATACGTGCACACTATCTGATCTACCTCGTAGAGGGGAGATTACAAGGCTTTTGGCAAAAAATCGGATTGACAATGGCTATGAGTTCGACGTCGTCGGATGCCACGCGAGGGATTCTCAGAAGCCAAATTCGATGTACCACGTAACCGCACGTCCCTTGCACTCCGAACGACCAGCGTTCTGCTCCGATCCATCCGGCATCGTGAGATCCGACGCGGTCGGATCGGTCGAAAAAAGCTTGGCTATGGGAGTTCCCCTGGGTGGTTAACGTAAATCGCCATGTCGCTCTTTGACCGATGCGGTTCTGGCTCGCTACTTGAAATCCACAGCTCGCGCAGCGTACTTCTTCGGCATTACGGCTGGGCAGCCGCCTTTTCGGCAGGCTTCTCGAACAACTTCGGATCGACGGTCGGATTGAACTCCAATGTCTTGTACTCCGCCGTACTGGATTCCTGACCGTTCTGCTTGTTATGGCGCAGCATGGGAAGGGTGACTCCGTTCACCGGCTTCCAATCGTCCAGATCAGTTTCGCCCTGCGCAGGGCCGCTCTGGCTCATGATCTTGTACGTTTCTTTTAGAATGTGCCCGCTTTGCGGATCGACAAACCAGCGAATCGCGGTGCCGTCGGAATTTACATCCACGATGCGGGCTTCCGTATCGCCAACCTTTTCGTTTCCGTCGGCGCGAAAGAACATCTTGGGATCTTTCGAGTGCGATGCAATGAACATCGGATCGCGCTTGATCTGATCCAGGGTCTCGGTCTTTCGACTCTCAGGCCAGTTCTGAACGTCTCCGGTCGGAAGATCGACGAAAGCCGCTTCTGGCGTGGCCACGATCGTTACCACGCCGTTAGGGGTGTGCATTTCGGCGTGCAGATGATCCGAGAAAACGATCACAGTTTCCATTTGCATGGGGAAGTCGCCCTGCGGCGTTTTCTGCGTGAGAGTGAGATCCGCCTTAACCGCCTTGATGGCCGCCAGCTTGTCTGCGCCGCCCATGGCGGCCACAACTTTCGCCGCCAAAACTTTTCCTTCCTCATTCGACGCGTTAGGCTTTGTGCCTTCTTCTTGCGCTGCTTCTCCCGAGTCTTGCTTGGCTCCGGGGGGTGGAGGAATGGTGATGTCGATTTGCTTCACCGGCCCCAGTGAAGAGAGAGGTTTGTCGAACTCTTTGGCATTACCGACCACCAGGACCGCCAGTTGATCGCGGTGTACGTACTTCGCGGCGACGCGATTCACGTCCGCGGCGTTCACCTTCTGGATTTCCGCAGGAAATTTATCGAGCCAGTCGGCAGGATAGCCGTAGAACTCATAAATCATGCGCTCGGCAAGAACTTTATCGGGCGAGTCGAGACGAAAAATAAATGCGTTCAGAATCGCATCTTTGGCCTGCTTGATCTCGTCCTCTGTGATGGGATTCTTGGTCACACTATTGATGTCTTCGTCCAATGCTTGCACCGTCTCGATGGTGCTCTGGCTCTTTGTTCCCGCGACGAATTGCAGAATGCCGGGATGGCCGAAGTTCGTGCCGATGCCGCCGCCCACGTTGTAGGCGAGTCCGCGCTTGGTGCGGATGTCGTTGAACAGGCGCGAAGAGAATCCGCCACCAAACGATTCGTTGAATACATTGATGGCGTAGTAGTCCGGGTTATTACGCGTATTCCCGAGCGAGACCAGGTGAATGCTGCTCTGGTTTACTTCGTCTTTTGGAATGAGGTAGTAGCCCGGGGGAGCTGGGTGGAACTTGATGTCAACTTTCGGAAGCTCCGGACCTTTCGGCCAGGAATCAAAAGCCGCGCGCAACTTGGCCTCCATGGCTGCCGAATCGAAGTCTCCGCTTATACCCAGGATTATGTGATTAGGATGGACATACTTGTGATGCCAATCGATTAAATCCTGACGGGTGATGGCAGCGATGGTCGAGTATTCGGGCTCGCGCGCATAAGGATTGTCGGCTCCATATGCCAGCTTGGCGGATTCGCGCGCTGCGATTTCTCCGATCTCATCATTGCGTCGCGCGATGCTGTCGTAGGCCTGCTTCTGCGCGATATCGAGCTTCTCGGCGCGGAATTCCGGGTTTCGCAGCAGATCGACGAAGACTTTGAAGACATCGTCAAAGTCGCCCTTTAGGCAGTTCAAGCTGATATTTGTTGAATCAGGGCCGCCGCCGGTTTCCACTTTGGCGGCGCGGACTTCCAGAAAATCATCGAGTGCATCGCCAGTTTGTGTCTTGGTACCGCCGGTGCGCCAGACTTCGCCGAAGATATCAGCCAGCCCAACTTTGGCGGCAGGCTCGCTGCTCGAGCCACCGCGAATCCGGGCGCTCCCGCTGATCAGAGGCAGCTCATGATCCTCCTGCAGAAAGATCACCATGCCATTCGAGAGTTGGATGCGTTTAGGCTGCGGCGGATGAAAGGTCGGTAGCGCGGGGACGGAGATCTGCTTCCAACTGGTGGCTTGCGATGTAGCCTGCGGAACCGAGACAAGTACAGCGGCGGCTACAAGAACCAGTCTAACAATGGGGCATTTGTTCGTCATTGCCCACCCCCTTGATCCGATGAGCCCTGCTTGCCGGAGCCTTTTATGGTTTCGATTAAACCTACAGTGCGGTTGGTGTCGTTGAAGGTTTCGTTGGCTACGCGACGGATATCCGCCTTGGTTACTTTGTCAATGCGGTCCACGGATCGAAATAACTCGCGCCAGTCGCCATAGCGAGTTTGATAGGTCGCCAGCTGGGTCGCCAATCCTTCGTTGTCCGCCAGGCCGCGGATGAGATTGGCTTTGGAGCGTGTCTTGATCATCTTCAGTTCGTCATCGCTGACGTCTTCTTTTTTCAAGCGGTCGATCTCAACGTGAATTGCGTCCGCCACTTCCTTATTCGTGTGCCCTGGTAAAGGGAAAGCGTAAAAGGCGAACAGGTGTGGATACTTCGTGCCAGGCAGTCCGCTGAAGCCGGCGGAGAAGGAAGCAATTTTCCTGTCGCGAACCAGAGCCCGGTAAAGTCGAGAGGTCCGCCCATCTGACATCAGATCGGTGATTGCGTCGTAAACGGCGTCATCTTTCGATCTGTAGTCGGGACGGTGATAGCCCTCGAGATAGAGCGGCTGCGTCTGCTCTATCAATTCGACTCTGCGCTCGGAATTTTGCGGAGGCTCGGTGGTGGTGGTTTCGTCGGGCTTTTGGCTCATGGGCAGGCGGTTGAAATATTTTTCGATAACCGGCATTACCTGCTCAGCCTTAAGATCGCCGGCCACCGCTACCACCATGTTTGCGGGAACATAATATTTGTCGAAGAACTTCATTGCATCGGTGGCGGAAAAATAATTCAGGTCTGCCATCCAACCGATGGTTGGCCGGTGGTAGGGATGAGCCTCGAAGGATGCTGCGTCAAACTGTTCGAGTAAACGGCCGATGGGATTGCTGTCCGTCCGCAGGCGGCGCTCCTCGATCACCACGTTGCGTTCTTTATAAAACTCGCGCATTACCGGATGCAGAAAACGATCCGACTCAAGATATGCCCACCGCTCGATCATGTTCACGGGCAGGGAGTAGTGGTAATCGGTCTCATCGTAGTCGGTGGAGGCGTTGAGGTCCTGGCCTCCGCTCTGCTCGATGATCTTGCCGAACTGGTTGGGGATGACGTATTTATCGGCCTCGGCGATGGCGTCTTTCCAGGCTTTTTCCAACTCCTTGATCTTGCCTTCATCGCGGCCCACTTCTTTGTCACGCTCCGTAATGTAGTCAGCATAAGCCTGCTCCACTTTTTCGAGCGCTAACTTTTCCGCGGCGTAGTCTGTCGTGCCGATCTTGTCCGTGCCTTTAAACGCCATGTGCTCGAACATGTGAGCCAGCCCAGTCTGGCGCATGGGATCCTGCGTTGAGCCCGCGTCAACCAGCGTGTAAAACGAAAACACGGGCGCCTCAGGCCGCTCGCAGATGATGATGGTCAGGCCGTTCTCGAGTTTCTTCACGGTAATTCGCTTTTCAAACGATGCGACATCTTGCGCGGCGCCGATCGCCGTGAGCAGAAGAACGACAGATAGAGACAGGGAAGTAATTATGCGATGCTTCATCGGACCTCCAAAAAAACGGAGAAGCTACCAGGACAAATCTGCGACGGAATTCGGGCCAGAAACTTTGAAATTACGTGGCTGGAAGGGAGCTTGTCAAACGGCCCGCTACCTTCTCTTGATCTAAGGTGTAAGGGTTGAGCGGTATTTCACGCCATCAGGAATTTCAGGCACAATGCATGCTGGAGCGAACGCGCCATGGATTCGAGCATCGAGGTTCAAGGCAAGCAACTCAAGCTGTCGAATCTGGAAAAAATCTTATATCCCGTCGTGGGTTTTACCAAGCAGCAGGTCATCGATTATTACGTTCGCATTGCTCCGGCGATTTTGCCTCATCTGGCTGGACGTGCCCTTACCCGCAAGCGCTACCCGAACGGGGTAGACGAGGAATTTTTCTACGAAAAGAATGCTCCGCAACATCGTCCGGACTGGGTGAAGACTGCTCCGATCTGGAGCGAAGGGAATCATCGTACAGTTCATTACATTCTGGCGAACGATTTGGCCACGCTAATTTGGCTGGCGAATCTGGCGGCGATTGAATTGCATCCGTCGCTTGCCTTGGCGGAAGATATCACTTGCCCCACGATGATGGTCTTCGATCTCGACCCAGGGCCGCCGGCAAACATTGTCCAATGCTGCCAAGTGGGACTGTGGCTGCGCGAAATCTTTGAACAGTTTGGATTGCGGACTTTTCCAAAAACTTCAGGATCGAAGGGGCTGCAGATTTATGTGCCGCTGAATACTCCGACCAATTACAACTCAACCAAGAATTTTGCGCATGCTCTGGCGCGATTACTCGAGAGCGACCATCCCCAGATGGTTGTTTCCGACATGAAAAAGCAACTGCGTACTGGAAAGGTTTTTGTTGATTGGAGTCAGAACGACGAACACAAGACCACGGTGGCCGTGTATTCTCTGCGGGCGCGAGAAAGGCCCACGGTTTCGACTCCGGTAACCTGGGAGGAAGTGGAGCGCGCGCTAAAAAAGAAAGACGCGAACCTGCTTGTGTTTGAGGCAAAACAGACGGTTGCGCGCGTGGAAAAAATGGGTGACTTGTTCGCTCCACTAAACGAATTGAAGCAGCGTCTGCCGGATCTCCAAGCGATTGCGGCCTCGGCTAGCGCAGAAGTGGATGGGCGGATTTCGATCGCCGCTCAGTCAGAAGAAAAACCGAAGCGCGTCCGGCGCCCGGCCCCGAGAAAATCCACAAAACGTCCGACGGCTGGGCGGATAAAACGCAAGGTATAATCCGTCCGCTGCGATTTTGCGGCGAGACTTGCCATGCCTCAACTGTTCGTTGGAACCTCCGGATGGGCTTATCCGAGTTGGAAGCCCGACTTTTATCCAGACAAACTAGCGCAAAAGAAGTTTCTCGGACATTACTCCACCAAGCTCAATACGGTTGAGGTCAACTTTACTTTTCGTCAACTAGTGAAGGAAACGACGATCCAGAATTGGATTCAGGAAACACCCGCGCATTTTCGTTTTGGAGTGAAGGCACACCAGGTGATTACGCACATTAGGCGACTGAAGGGAACTGATGAGTTCCTCCCGCGATTCCTTTCGACGATTGAACCGCTCGCCAACGCGGGAAAGCTTGGTCCAGTATTGTTTCAATTGCCGCCGAATCTGAAGGCAGATGTGGCACTGCTCAAAGATTTTCTGGCAATGGTTCCGCGCGGCTTGCCTTCAGCGTTTGAATTTCGTCACGAATCATGGTTCGCTGACGCTACGTGGGAAGCGCTCCGATCGCGTGGAGTGGCGCTCTGTGTTGCCGAGACGGAAGATAGAACCACGCCGGATGTGGTCACCGGTCCATTTGCCTATTGCCGGTTTCGCAAGCCGATTTATACGGACGAAGAGCGCGGCAGGATGGTCGCGCGCATGGCAGAGCACATGGCCGCCGGTCGCGATGTTTATTCCTACTTCAAGCACGAAGAAACTCCGCAAGGAGCGCTGTATGCCGTGGATCTGCTTCGCGATGCCAGTCCAGCCTCTGGGACGGCAGTTTGAGGATGGTCACCGCTTAAGACACTTTTCGCAACGTCCGATAACGCGCATAATCAATATCCTTTCCGAATGGCCGCAGATGCCAAATCACACGTGCTCCGCAGCTTTCTTGATTACTTGAAAATCGAGAAAGGGCTGGCGCAGCTTACCATCTGCGCTTACCAAACCGATATTCTTCAGTTCGCGGAATTTCTGGAGAGAAGCGGGCGCTTGCTTCTGACCGCCCGCCGCAGCGATGTCCGCGACTTTCTGCAACAGCTTTTTTCCCACCAAGTGGATGGCCGCAGCGTGGGAAGGAAGCTGTCTGCGCTCCGCCACATTTATCGCTATCTGCTCCTGGACAAAAAAATCGATTATGATCCCACGTTGGATATCGAGTCACCGCGACAGTGGAAAATTCTCCCCAAAGCCCTGGCGCGCGACGAGATGGAAGCGACGCTAGCCGCCCCACTGAGACGACATGGCGCAAGTCCGGCTGGTAACAGGAAAGAATCGAAGGCGCTGGCTGTGCGTGATCGCGCGATCCTCGAAGTTTTCTACGCGGGAGCGTTGCGCGTCTCGGAATTGACAAACGCCAAGCTGGAAGACCTGAAACTCCAGGCGGGATACATGCTGGTGCGCGGGAAGGGCGAGAAAGAACGCGTAGTTCCGCTCGGGAAGTCGGCGCAGGTTGCGCTCACAGCGTATTTGTCGCAGGCACGTCCCGTGCTCGCAGCAGGAAAGACAAACACGGTCGCGGGCAAATCGATCGGTCCGCCTTTGCTGTTCATCGCTCGTGGCGGTCGCAAGCTGACGCGCCAGCGGATCTGGCAGATGGTGCGCGCCGCCTCCGCTACATCCGGTCGTGCTGCTTCTCCGCACATGCTGCGCCACTCCTGCGCCACGCACATGGTAGAGAACGGCGCGGACTTGCGCACGGTGCAGACCATTCTTGGCCACGCAGACATCTCCACCACGCAGGTGTACACCCACCTGGCGCTGGATCGGCTGAGAACGGTTTATCAGAAACATCATCCCAGGGCGAAGGCGAGGTGAGGAAGGTGATGATTGTTGAGATTCTCAACCAGGCTCCCCCGTTATGGCTCTTCAATCAACAATGACTAAAATGACTAAATCGAACACCGCTGTAGCAAGGGCGGTCGCGGACTTCGTTCGTCATTTGCAGGAGCGCAACGCTTCACCCCACACCATCAAAGCCTACACTCAGGATCTGTTGCTTTTCTCCTCCTATGCCGCATCGCGCGGATGGAAGCAGATCGATCACATTGCCGTGCGCGGATTTCTCTCGCAACTTTACGATAAAGGCCTGAGCAAGCCTTCGGTAGCGCGCGCTCTGGCTGCCGTGCGCTCTCTGTACCGCTGGTTGGCGCGAGAGGGCGTTGTGGTGCAGAATCCGGCTAAGCTGGTTGCCACTCCAAAGCTGCCGAAGAAACTTCCGCGCGTGCCGACAATCGAGGAAATGAACTTCGTGATCGACGGAGAGATGCCGCAAGTGGCAGCTTTTCCGGAGCGAGACCGTCTCATGCTGGAACTGCTGTACGGATGCGGCATCCGCAATTCAGAGCTGACCGGAATTAATCTCAATGACGTTCGGTTGAGTGCGGAAGCAATTCTCATCCGTGGCAAAGGAAAAAAAGAACGCTACGTGCCATTTGGAGACGCAGTAACAGGGGCATTAGCCGCGTATTTTCCGCAACGTCAGAAACTTTTGGCCGAGACCCTGAAGAATTCTACCGCCTTGTTGATCAACCAACGCGGTGGACGACTCACCACGCGCAGCGTTGGCCGCATCATCAAGAAAATCGCGGTCGCGAAGGGCCTTTCTCCCGATGTGCACCCGCACACTCTCCGTCATGCGTTCGGCACACACATGCTTGAGGAAGGTGCCGACTTGCGTGCCATCCAGGAGTTACTTGGCCACGAAAGGCTTGCTACCACGCAGCGCTACACGCAGTTATCGATGAAGCATGTGCTACAGGTTTACGACCAGACGCATCCAAGAGCGAAATAACGTTGTGTGGAGCAGACACTCCTGTCCGCTGCCTTTGACTTTAATTTGATTCTGACTCTGACTGTAAGACTGTCCGTGGCGGGTTTGATCAACCACAACAGCAG